>JAIQGC010000018.1 GCA_020072805.1 Terriglobia bacterium | reverse complement strand
CTCGCCGCAAGATGCGATCGTTCTGCGTGCTCCTTCGTGGTGGAATTTGCGGCACACCCTCTGGCTGCTGGGGATCACCATGTCCGGGCTGCTGCTGGTGATGGCTTGGGTGGTGGTGCTAGGAGGGCGCCTGCGCGAACAGATGTCCATGCTTCGCCAGAAATTGCAGCATGGCGCCGTGCTTGAGGAGCGCAACCGCATCGCGCGCGAACTCCACGACAGCCTCGAACAGGAGCTGGCGGGCATCAGCATGCAGCTGGACCTGGCCGCCGACTGCTTTCAGCAGGCCCCGCAGATTGCCCATCAGGCCGTGCAGACCGCCCGCAATATGAGCCGCCACAGCATGATCGAAGCGCGTCGCTCGGTGTGGGACCTGCGCTGCCATTTGCTGGAAAAAGGCGACCTGGGATCCGCCCTCGCCGAAATCGTTCAACCCCTGCTTGCGCGCAACGGCTCGAAAATCGAAATGCGCATCACCGGCCGCCGCGTTCGCCTTCCCGGCTCCATGGAAATGAATCTTCTGCGCATCGGCCAGGAAGCCGTGGCCAACGCCGTCCAGCACGGCCACGCCCGCAAGATCGAGATCTCGCTCGACTACGCTGGATATGCGGTGCGCCTCTCCGTCAGCGATGATGGGTGCGGCTTCAGAGCCGATCAGTCTGCTTCCACGGGCCACTTCGGGCTTTTGGACATGCGCGAGCGGGCCCACTCGATGGGCTCTTCTCTGCGCGTGGAGAGCCAGCCCGGGCAGGGTGCGAAGATCGCCGTGGAAGTTTTCGTGAAAGGGCAGTAGTCCTGCGATGAAAAACGCCAAGCCAATCCGCATTCTGGTGGTGGACGATCACTTCATGGTCCGCATGGGTCTCGCCGCTTCACTCAACGTCGAATCCGATATGGAGGTGGTCGGCGAAGTCAGCAGCGGCGAAGCCGCCCTCGGCGCCTATCGCAAATTCCGGCCCACTCTGGTTCTCATGGATGTGCGCTTGCCGGCGATGAGCGGCGGCGATTCCGCAGCGGGGATTCTGCGCGAGTTTCCCGACGCCGCCATCCTCATGCTCTCCACCCACGCCGGCGAGGAGGAGGTTTACCGCGCCTTGCAGGCCGGGGCCCGCGGCTACGTCCTCAAAAGCGTCCTCCGCGAAGAACTGCTCCACGCCATCCGCGAGGTCTTTGCCGGACGCCGCTATGTGGACCCCAGCGTCGCCTCCGTCCTGGCCTCCCGCGTCGGCCATCGCTCCCTCACCACCCGCGAGATCGAAGTCCTCCACATGGTTGCCAAGGGCATGGGCAACAAGGAGATCGCTGCCGCTTTGGATATCGCCGAAGCCACCGTCAAGCTCCACGTCAGCCACGTCCTCGAGAAATTGAACGTCAAAGACCGCACCGAGGCCGCCACCGCCGCTCTGCAGCGCGGAATCATCTCCCTCGGCTAATTTTCACCCTCTGTACCCACCTATACGAAAGTCGTATGTCCATCCACTACCACTGCTTTGTGGACTTTCCACTTTCCCCGCAATACCATGCGCCCATCAATTGCCCGATGGGGACGGGCGAGCGCTTCCTGAAGTTTCCGCGCGCTTCGCCGCAAAAATGTCATTGGAGGGTGGAATGGTCAGCAAGCAGAATACAATTGTACGAATCGTTTGGCAGAGCCTGGTGCTCGCATTGCTCCTGAGCGTCTGCGCCGCGGTTTCGTCCGCGCAGGTCACTTCCGGCACGATTTTCGGGACCGTCAAGGATCCCAGCGGAGCCACGGTTCCGCATGCCAAGGTCACCGCCACGAATGCCTCCGAAGGCATCACGCGCACCGTATCCACCAACGATGAAGGCGGCTTCGTGCTCCCCAATCTCCCTCCGGGCGCCTACGCCATCACCGTGGAAGCCGCGGGCTTCAAGAAACTGGAAAAGACCGGACTGGTCCTCTCCGCCGCCGATCGCCTGAACGCCGGCGAATTCTCCCTCACCGTGGGCGCCGCCGCCGAACAGGTCACCGTGACCGCCGAAGCGGCGCAGATGCAGTTGCAGTCCAATTCCGGCGAACGCTCCGACCTGATTTCCAGCAAGCAATTGAACGACGTGGCCATGAACGGCCGCAACGTTCTGGATTACATGAAGCTGATTCCCGGCGTCGTCAGCAGCTTTGACGGCCACGCCTCCGGCACCGGCGGCCTGGACGCGATGAACATCAACGGCACGCGAGCCAATCAGCACGAGTTCACCATCGACGGCGCCTCCAACGTGGACACCGGCAACAACGGCGGCACGCACGTCACGATCAACCCCGACGCCATCGAGGAAGTCAAAATCCTCACCTCCAACTACCAGGCCGAATTCGGCAAGGCCGCCGGCGGACAGATCGCCATCGTCACCAAGGGCGGCACCAACGATTTCCACGGCAACGTCCGCCTTTTTCACCGCAACGAAGGCATGAACGCCAACGACTGGTTCGCCAATAAAAACGGAACCCCCATCGCCAAATACCGCTACAACTACATCGGATATCAATTGGGCGGCCCGGTGCTCATCCCCGGAACGGATTTCAATAAGAGCAAGGACAAACTGTTCTTCTTCTGGAACCAGGAGTTCTACCGCCAGCTCATTCCCGTGGGACTTTCCACCTTTTACACGCCGACGGCGCTCGAGCGTACCGGTGACTTCTCGCAGTCGGTGGCTCAAAACGGGAATCCCGTAGCCATCGCGGGCGCGGGAATCGTTCCCGGCACGAACAAGATTGACCGCAATCTGCTCAGCCCCGCGCAACAGGTGGTATTTGACCAGATGCTGACGTTGCTCAACCTTTTCCCCCTCCCCAACGTCCCCGGCTACGGCAGCAATGGAAATAACTACAATTATTCGGTCAACCCGTCCTACAGCGACCCGCGCCGCGAAGACATCCTTCGCGTGGACTATCAGATCAACTCCAGCCATCGCCTCTTCGGCCGCTGGATCCACAACTCGGACACGGCGACCTCCGGCCTTCTCCCCGGGGGGCTTGGTGTACTGGGTTGCGCCAGCGGCTACTCCATGACCGGCACTTGCTCTTCGAAGCACCCCGGCTGGAATCTTTCGCTGAATCTGGTGAGCACTCTTCGGTCGAACTTGCTGAATGAATTTTCCGTCGGACCGAGCGTGACCAAGACCCGCGCCGGCGCCAACAGCGACTTCCTCTCCCGCGGCGTGAACAACCTCAACAACATGTCCCTGTTCTATCCGCTCACGGCTGCCGATAACATTCCCGACGTGCAATGGTGGGATGAAAAGAACAACCAATGGAATTGGAACTACCTCGGCGCCACTCCCTGGTACCAGGCCAATACCACCATCAACGTAAACGACAACCTGACCTGGGTGAAGAAGTCGCACACCCTCAAGTTCGGCGTTTTCTATCAGCGTAACCGTAAGGATCAGGTCGCCTGGGGCAACAACAACGGCGAGTTCCAATTTGGAAATGGTCCCACCAATTTGGCATCCTGCCCGGCAAATACCTCCTGCGGCGATGCGTTTGCCAGCATGTTGCTGGGCAGTTTCGACAAATTCATTCAGACCAACACGCGTCCAGTAGGCTATTTCCGCTACAACCAGCTGGAGTTCTACGTTCAGGACACATGGAAAGTCACCCCGCGCTTTACACTGGACTACGGGATGCGGTTTGCCTGGATCCCTCCGCAAACCGATGCCAGGAACCAGATCGCCCTCTTTGACCCGGCCTCCTATAATCCGGCCAATGCGGTCACGATCAATACCGACGGTTCGATCAACGTAGCGGCTGGCGGCAATCCGCTCAACGGCATGACTTTCACCAATAACGGCACCGCTCCCGTGGGTGGATGGAACAGTCACGGCATCATGCCCGAGCCGCGCCTGGGATTTGCCTATGACCTATTCGGCAATCACAAGACTGTTCTGCGCGGCGGCATTGGCATGATGCACGACCGCACCCAAGGCAACCTGATCTATAACACCGTTTTCGAAAACGCGGCGCTGGTGCAAACTCCCGTCGTGTGGGGGAATAACATCTCCAACCTGCCCTCCTTGGCCGCCGCTGCGGCTGCGGGCCTGGCCACGCAGCCCCTCAGCAACGTCTACGGCGCCGCACGGGACGGCAAGGTTCCCACGGTGTACAGTTTCAGCCTCGGCCTGCAGCGCGAAATCGCCCGCGGCACCACTCTCGATATGGCCTATGTCGGCACGCTCTCGCGCCACCTGGTCACCGCTCGCGACATTAATGCCATTCCCTATGGCTATGCATTCACCACTGCCGCTCAGGACCCGGCCAACTTCACGACCTACTGTGCGAGCCCACTGCCGGGCAATCCCTGCACGGGCGGGATTCCGGCGGTGGAACCGGGGCTCCCGGCGGTCTACGCGACGGCGGGGTACAATTTCTCCGGTGCTTACGCCTACGGAAGACAGTCGTACTCCAATGCGCCGCTGGTTCCCTATAAAGGGTATGGCCAGATTGAATATCTTCAGTTCGACGGCACTTCCAATTACAATTCGCTGCAAGTTTCCTTGCAGCGCCGCTTCGTCAAAGGTCTGACTCTCGGGGCGGTCTACACCTGGTCGAAATCGCTCACCACGGCCAATTCCGACGAGGACTTCCAGGATCCTTTTCTCCCTCGCTCGGTCGATTACCGGGCCGCGGGATGGGATCGCACACACGTCTTTGCCGCCAACTATGTTTACGAACTGCCGAAATTGGCGAAGCATTTTGGCGGATCGAAATGGCTGGGTTATATCACGGATAACTACCAGTTGAGCGGCGTGACCCAGTTCATGACTGGAACGCCCATCGATTTGACCAATCATTGGTCGTGGGAGTCCGGAGCTATGGACGGCTCGAACATGTGGGGAGCTATCCAGGCTTACTATTCGCTGGACAGCAGCGGGAACGCTATCCTGCCTGCAATGGGCACTGTCGTACGGGGGACACGCGACCGGCTGCGGACCGGCGGAATGCAGGACTGGGACTTGTCCTTGTTCAAGAACATTCCGCTGGGTTCCAATGAACGGCGCTACCTCCAGATTCGTCTGGAAGCGTTCAACGCGTTCAATCATCCCAATTTCAACAACAAGAACTACAACTTTAATGTCGACGGGCCGTGGCAGTGGGCCTACGGTGGGCAGGCAGGGAGCGGGCCGGCCGGATGGTCGCCAAGCGCTTTCTCCGTCTCGAAGGGCTCCAACTGGGGGACCAACACGGACACCTATGGCGGCGTCGGCGGCCCCCGCGTCCTGCAACTTGGCGCCAAGCTGTATTTCTAATTTGCTGTAGCCGTTAGCAGCACGGGCCCGCAGTCACCCCCTGCGGGCCTGCTTTTCCTGCGCTCTTGCGACATTATGATCGAGGCCCGCGATGAAAAAGTTCTTTCGTTCCGCTCTTATTCTTCTGTTTTTCGCCGTTCTCCCCGCCCGCTCCCAGACCCCGCCGCCCTCTTCGGCCGCCATCGAAGCCCGCGTCAACTCCATGCTCCAGCAAATGTCCCTCGAAGAAAAAGTGGACCTGATCGGCGGCTCCGACGATTTCTACATTCGCGAAATCAAGCACATCGGCCTGCCGCGCTTGAAAATGGCCGACGGTCCCTTCGGCGTGCGCAATTACGGCCCCTCCACCACCTTCGGCGGCATCGGCCTCGCCGCCTCCTGGGACACTGATCTCGCCCAGCGTCTCGGCGCCGTCATCGGACAGGACGCCCGCGCACGCGGCGTGCACTTCCTGCTCGGCCCCGGCGTCAATATCTACCGGGCGCCCATGAACGGCAGAAATTTCGAATATTTCGGCGAAGATCCCTTCCTCGCCGCGCGCACCGCCGTCGCCTACATCCGCGGCGTGCAAAGCCAGCGCGTCAGCGCCACCATCAAGCATTTCCTCGCCAACAACCAGGAATACGACCGCCATAACTCCGATTCGCTGATCGACGAGCGCACCCTCCGCGAAATCTATCTCCCCGCCTTCGAAGCCGCCGTCAAGGAAGCCCACGTCGGCGCCATCATGGACTCCTACAACTTCACCAACGGCGTGCACATGTCCCAGAACGACTACTTCAACACCACTATCGCCAAAAACGAATGGGGCTTCGACGGCATCATGATGTCCGATTGGGACTCCACCTACGACGGAGTGGCCTGTGCCAACGGCGGTCTCGACCTGGAAATGCCCGCCGGCAAATTCATGAACCGCGAGACTCTTCTCCCCGCGCTCCGTTCCGGCAAGCTCTCCCTCGCCACTCTTGACGACAAAGTCCGCCGCATCCTGCGCACCGCCGCGCGCTTCGGATGGCTCGACCACGAGCAGACCGACCTCTCCATTCCGCTCCTCAATATGGAAGGGCGCCACGTGGCTCTTGAAGCCGCCCGTTCCTCCATGGTCCTCCTGAAGAACGACGGCAATCTTCTCCCGCTCAGCAAACAAAAAATAAAATCGCTCGCGGTGATTGGCCCGGACGCTTATCCCGCCCAGGTCGTCGCCGGCGGCAGCGCCAGCGTACAGCCCTTCGCCGCGGTCAGTTTTCTTGAAGGGTTGGCCACGCATCTCGACGGCAGCGCCAAAGTCACCTACCATCGCGGCCTGCCCACTCCCTCTGAAATGGCCAACAGCACTTCCTTCTCCGTCGATCCGGAAGCTCATCAGCCCGGCCTCGCCGCGGAATACTTCAACAATCCCACTCTCTCCGGCGCGCCCGCCGTTCGCCGTACCGACGCTCACATCAACGCCGAGCGCAGCTTCGGCGACGGCGTCAACCAGAACGACGTCTCCGCCCGCTGGTCCGGCTATTTCACCCCCGCCGCTCCTGGCGAGCACCTCATCTTCGTCCTCGGACCCGGCGAAGGCGGCGCCACTCGCCTCTACGTGGACGATAAGCTGCTCATCGACAATTGGGATCGCGCCAATGCGGTGGTCAGTCAGTTCCGCCTCCCCTTGTCCGCCGGTCCGCACAAAATCAAATTCGAATTCTCCGTGCATTGGAGCTGGGGCGGTCCCACCGTGCGCCTCGGCATCGCTCGTCCCGAACTGCTCGTCAGTCCCGAGGCCAGGGAACTGGCCGCGCGTTCCGACGCCGTGGTCCTCGCCGTCGGCTTTGATCCAGAAAGCGAAAGCGAAGGCGGCGACCGCACCTTCCAGCTTCCCCCCGGACAAGCGGAGCTCATCAACGCCATCGCCGCGGCCAATAAAAATACCGTTGTCGTCGTCACCGCAGGCGGAGCCGTGGATGCCTCCGCCTGGCTCGACCATGTTCCGGCTCTCCTGCACGCCTGGTATCCCGGGCAGGAAGGCGGCACTGCGCTGGCGCAACTGCTCTTCGGTGACTACAGCCCCTCGGGAAAGCTGCCTATCTCGTTCGAACGCCGCTGGGAGGACAACGCCGTTCATGACACCTATTACCCCGCCGGCAGCGAAAGAAAAGTTTCCTACAGCGAAGGTGTTTTCCTTGGCTACCGCCATTTCGACAAATCAGCCACCAAGCCCCTGTTTCCCTTCGGCTTCGGGCTTACCTACACCACCTTCTCCTACAAAAATCTTTCCGTGACTCCTCAATCTTCCGCCGATGACCAGCCCGTCACCGTCAGCTTCGATCTCACCAACACCGGCAAACGCGCCGCCGCGGAAGTGGCCCAGCTCTACGTGGGCGACCGCCATGCCACCGTCCCCCGGCCTGTAAAGGAACTCAAGGGCTTCGCCAAAGTTACTCTTCAGCCCGGCGAAACCCGCCGCGTCTCGATTCTTCTCGATCGCCGCGCCTTCTCCTATTACGATGTACAGGCGCACCGCTGGACGGCCGCCCCCGGCGACTTCGACCTCTATATCGGCAGCTCCGCCGCCCAAATCGAACTCACCGGCAAGTTCACGCTGCGGGCACACTGAGGTTCTGCGGCGGCCCAGGACGTCTTTGAGGTCGTATGAAACGTTTATTTGCCCCTGCCGTCGTCATCAGCCTCGTTCTGTTGTCCGTGTCGATGGTCATTGTTTCTGGCGCGAAGCAGGCCAGTGGGCCTTCTCACGATGGCAAGTGGCTCCTGGCCTGGAGCGATGAGTTCAACGGCGCCAATGGCTCGCCGGTGGATTCCTCCAAGTGGGTTTTCGATCTCGGTGGAGGAGGCTGGGGAAATCAGGAACTCGAGTACTATACGGACCGCTTGAAAAACGCGCGCCAGGAAGACGGCCACCTCGTCATTCAGGCCCACAAGGAAACTCTCGCCGCGCCCGATGGCGCCGTCTGGAACTACACCTCCGCCCGGCTGAAGACCATCGGTAAATTCTCCCAAACCTACGGCCGCATCGAAGCGCGCATCAAAATTCCGTTTGGCCAGGGACTGTGGCCGGCCTTCTGGATGCTGGGCGAGGATATGGATAAAGCCGGCTGGCCCGATTGCGGCGAAATTGACATCATGGAAAATATCGGCAAGGAGCAATCCAAGGTTCATGGAACCCTCCACGGACCCGGATATTCCGGGGCGGGCGGCCTCGAAGCCCCCTACGCACTTCCCGGCAATCAGCGCTTCGCCGATGATTTCCATCTCTTTGCCGTCGAGTGGGAGCCCGGCGTCGTCCGCTTCTATGTCGATGACGCTCTCTATGCCACGCGCCGCCGCGAAGACCTCCACCCGGGTCAAAAATGGGTCTTCGATCATCCCTTTTTCCTGCTCCTGAATGTGGCCGTGGGCGGCGGCTGGCCGGGGGATCCGGACGCCTCCACTGTCTTTCCGCAATCCATGATTGTGGATTACGTGCGCGTCTATCAGCAGGCAGCCCGCTAGCGCATGCGCAAGAGCGAAATTGCTCTTGTTGAATAGGGCCGCAGCATCCAGATTCCCAGCATGAGAAGGATGCCTGCAAAAGGAACGATCAGACCGGCGCGCAGCGAGGAGCGGTGCGCGGAAATGGCCCCGACCATCCAGGGAAGCAACGCGCCTCCACAGGAACTCAGACTGAAGAAAACCGCGCCGACACGGCGGGCTTTGGTGGCGAAGGCTGCCGTCATGTGGGCGATAAACAGGGGGTAGACTGTCCCGAGGCCCAGTCCGGAGGCGGCCGTTGCGGCGACCAACATTGCTCCGGATTGCGCGGTGAGCAGCAGAAGAGTTCCTGTGGCCGATAGCAGCAGGCTGGCCAGGAGAATTTCGCTGTCGCGAGCCACCCTTAACGCTGCGGGCAAAAGAGCTCTACCGAGCAGGAGGCCTCCCCAGAAGAGAGATGGAGTCAGCAACCAAAGCGAGCCGCCTCCGATGCGCTGGGCATGGCTGGCCACCCATCCGCCGAGAGCGTTTTCACTGCCGACGTAAAGGAAGAAGAGCAGGCCCAGGAAAATAAAAGATGCGGGGCCGGGTGCGGGCGAATGGCCCTGCCGGGGAATCTCCGCGACGGATGAGGCCGATTCCGCTGCTTCTCCCGCAAGGAATGCCGCCAGCAGGGCCACGGTTGAAAGCGATACGGCCAGCCCGGTCAGAAAAATGCCGGGCCCGCCGCGTTGCGCGGAGGCGACGAGGAGCGGTGCGCAGGCAATCGCGCCGGCGCTCCAGGAGAGATTCAGGAGAGCGATGGTCGCGGCGCGCGATTTTCCGGCGGTTTCTCCGGCCCACAAATTTGTGGCGGGAATTACCAGGCCCAGACCAACGCCGCAGACAATAACGGAGAGAAGCGCCCCGAGCCATGAGGAATGCCAGAGCAGGGCAATTCCGCAGGCCATCAAGGCATATCCGGCGCGGAAAACGAAACGAAAGCCGCGACGCGGGAGAAGCAGGCTGGTGAGGGCGGTGCCGCAGAGAGAGCCGGTAAACTGAGCGGTGAAGAAAAGCCCAGCCTGGGAGTCGGAAAGGCTCCAGCGTGCGGCGAGAAAGGGAAGCAGGGGGCCGAGCAGAACGGTTGCGATGCCGGTGAACACGAAGCCCGCGTGCAGCAAAAGCATCGCGGGGGATGGCTTCCCCGGGGCGTGCGCGGAGGGGTTGGGGGCGAGGACGGAATTCATCGCGGCGCAAGTATATACCCGGTTGCGCCGCGCGCCTCGGCGAAGCGAACGAACACGGGGGCTGGGGAAAACTCGCGTGTGCTAGAATCGGCGCTTGCCCATGAGTTTCCCGGCCACACGGACGTCTTTTCTCCCCGATGCGCATGCCCCAACGGAGGCGCCGGCGGTTCTTTCTTATTCGCGGGCGATAATCTTCGGGCTGGTCCTGTTGCTTTTCTGCTCGGGAGCGGCGCGTCCGGCGGGCGCGCAGCAGGCTGCCGCCGCGCCATCGGAATCCGCCGATGAATTTCAGCGGCGGCTGAAGGAGGCGATGGAGGCGCGCAAGACGGGCGATCCGGCGGCCATCGGCCGGGCCAGCGAACGGGTGATTGCCGCGGGGCTGGCGGGGATTGCCAGCATCCGCCTGAATGAAAAGGCGTACGAAGAGGCCGCGCAATTGTGCCGCGAATCGATGGAGTACGAGGACACGGCAGAAACACGCGTGGAACTGGCGATCATCGGTTTTAAGACAAAAAAAACGAAAGAGGCATTGAAGCAAGCCGCCGCGGCCATCGAGAAGGACCCGCGCAATGCGCTGGCCTGGAACATCAAAGGCGAAGCCCTGCTGCAGAACAAGGATTACGGGGGCGGGGCGGAGGCGCTGGAGCGCTCGCTGGAACTGCACCGGGACGCGGAATCGCACTATGCGCTGGGAATCGCCTATGCCGGGCTCGGAGAGCAGCAGAAGGCGGCGGAGAGCTTCCGGCAGATGCTGGAGCTGACCGGGGAGCATGGATGGTCGCGGGTGCTGTTGGGGCGGGCGTATCAGGAGCGGCAACTGAATGAAGAGGCCGAGCGGGAATTTCGCACCGCGCTGCGGCTGGATCCGGGCACGCCCAATGCCAATTATTTCTGGGCAATCACGCTGCTGCAGGCCAACGAGTGGAATCCGACCGAAGAAGGGAAGGCGCACCTGCGGGAGGAATTGCGGCTGAATCCGCGGCACTTTCTGGCCACTTATCTGCTTGGATTTTTCGCGACGAATGAAAAGAATTTCGCCGAAGCGGAGAAGTACCTGCATCTGGCCGCGGAACTGAACCCGTCGCTGCCCGATGTTTGGCTCTATTTGGGATTAAGTGCGCAGGGGCGCGGGGACGGAGCGTCCGCGCAGGCCGATTTTCGCAAGGCTATCGCGCTGGCGGCGCGCAGCGGCGGCGCCGAGGAACACCTGGCGGTGCGCAAAGCCTATTTTGGACTGGGACGAATGATGCTCGCCGCGGGGAAACGGAAAGAGGGAGAGGAGTTGCTGCAGAAGGCGCGCGAGCTGCAACTGATCGAGCAGGCGGCCACGCAGAGAAAAGTGGCGGCGATGAATGCGCGCAGCGGCGCGGGCGTGGGAGGAGCGGTGGTGCCCTGTCTTCCGGAGGCGGAGGAGAAGAATGTGTTTTCAGCGGCGCCGCCCGCGGCGCGGTCCTTGCGAAAACCGGCGGGAGACGCGGAGAAGAACCTGCGGGAAATTCTGGGCGCGTCCTTCAACGACCTGGCGACCGCGGAGGCTCTGGAGGAGAAATACGGCCTGGCGTACCGCCACTATCGCGAGGCGGAGCGCTGGGTGCCGCGGATGCCCGGACTGCGACGCAATCTGGGTCTGGCGGCGTATTTTTCCGGGGAGCATGCGCAAGCGATTCGTTTGCTTTCGATCGTTCTTCAGCAGACGCCCGGCGATGAACAGGCGCGAGGTCTGCTGGGGCTGGAGTATTGGGAGACCGGCGATTTCGCCAGCGCCGTGAAGACCCTGCGGCCCATGCCCGCGCACGCCCTGCAGGATGCCCAGCTCGGATATGCCTGGGCCAGTTCTCTCGCCCAGGCCGGGAACGGGAAAGAAGCGGCAGGCGCGCTGGAGCGTTACGAGAAGAGCGCAACGAATCTGCGGACGGAGGACCGGCTGCGCGCGGGAAAGCTGTGGGAGGAACTCGGCGCGACGGAGAGAGCGCTCAACTCCTTCCGCCAGGCGCTGCTTGCCGATCCGGAAAATGGACCGGCCCAGTTGGAAGCTGCCGCGAAGGAAAATCCCGGCAGCCTCGCGCTGCATCTCGCGCTGGAGGAGGCCCTGCGCAAAGCCGGGAGAGTCGAAGAAGCCGATCGCCAGCATGCCCTGGCCGAAGCGCTGCGCAAGCGGTTGCCGGAAGAGAGAAAATTACGGAAGGATGCGCCGCCGAGATGATTCACGTGCTTGCAGGAAGAGAGACCCGCCGGCGGTTGCTGGCGCAGGGGTGCCTGATCGCCTGCCTGCTGTTACGGACTGGTTCTGCGGGGGCGCAGGGCGGACATCCGGAACCGCCGCCGCCGCGGCCGGGAGCCAGCGCTAAGAAATGCGCCGCGCGCCCCATCCCGCAACTGGAAGATGTGACGGAGAAAAGCGGCATACACTTCGCGCATACTTTTTCGCCGGAGAACAAATATCTGGTGGAATCCATGAGCGGCGGGGTGCTGCTGGTGGATTATGACCGCGATGGCTGGCCGGACATCTATTTCACCAATGCGCCCACCGTGGAGATGGCCAACCGCGGCGAAAAGGTTTCCGGCGCGCTCTATCACAACAATCACGACGGAACGTTTACGGACGTGACGGCGAAGTCCGGGCTGGCGCACCCCTGCTTCGCCATGGGCGGAGCCGTGGGCGACTACAATAATGACGGCTGGCCGGATCTCTACATCACCTGCCTGGGCGGAAACGTGCTCTACCGCAACAATGGCGACGGAACCTTCACGGATGTGACCGCGCAGGCGGGCGTGGCCGACGGGCGGTGGTCCACCGGCGCGGCGTTCGGGGATTACGACGGCGACGGGTTTCTCGACCTGATGGTGGCCAACTACGTGGATTACCACCTCGATGATCTTCCGGTCTTCGGCAGCGCCAGTTACTGCAAATTTCATGGCGTGGACGTGCAGTGCGGGCCGCGCGGGCTGCGCGGGGCCGGAGATTCCCTGTTTCACAATAATGGCGACGGAACGTTCACGGAAGTTGCGAAGAAGGCCGGTGTGGACGATGCCCATGGCATGTATGGGATGGGCGTGGTGTGGGCCGATTTTGCCAATCGCGGCCGCCCGGATATTTTCGTGGCCAACGATTCCGGGCCGAATTTCCTTTACCGCAACGACGGCGGCGGGAAATTCACGGAGTACGGGCTGGAATCCGGCACGGCGGTGAATGAGGACGGCGCGGAACAGGCCAGCATGGGAATTGCCGTGGGAGACTATCTGCACAACGGGCGGCCGTCGCTCTACGTGACCAACTTCACCGCGGAATACGATACGCTCTACCGCAACGACGGCAATTTCAGTTTCACCGATGTCTCTTACCGCAGCGGCGTAGGAGTTCCCTCGCTGCCCTGGGTGAAGTGGGGCGCCGCGTTTCTGGACGCGGACAACGACGGCTGGCTGGACATCGTGGCGGTCAGCGGGCACGTTTACCCGCAGATGGAAGGCGTTCCCAATACCGGCGATTATCGCCAGCCCAAGCTCTTCCACCTGAATGAGCGCAACGGAACCTTCTGCGACGCGAGCGAACTGGCCGGGCCGGCGCTGCGGCAGAGGCGCGTATCGCGAGGCCTCGCGGTGGGCGATCTTTTTAACAGCGGGAATATGGATATCGTAGTGGAGGATCTGGAAGGTGCGCCCATGATTCTGAAGAATCAGGGAGTCCCCGGGCGGCACTGGATCAGCCTGGAACTGGCCGGAACGAAGAGCAATCGCCTGGCGATTGGCGCGCGGGTGAAGATTGTGTCGCGCGGAATGACGCAGACCGAGGAAGTGCGCAGCGGCGGAAGCTACCTCTCGCAGAACGACCTGCGGCTGCATTTTGGTCTGGGCGATGCGCTGAAGGCGGACCTGGTGGAAATCCGCTGGCCCTCGGGAAAAGTGGAGACCCTGACGAATCTTCCCGCGGATCACTACCACGCTATTCTGGAGGGGCAGGGAGTGGTTCCTTTTGAAAAAATCCGTCCTGCCAGCGCCTCAAAACCCTCCGCCCCTGCGCCTGTGCAATAGTTGCTTATCCCGCCAAGAAGAACGGCGGGCGAAAAAACTGAATACTGATAACTGATTGCTGAAAACTTGTAACCGCGGTTTACTCCCGTCCGGCGTTCACGGGGCCGGTGCTGCCGCGCACGATGAGCTCCGGTTCGACGGTGATGAGTTTCTTGGAGGCCGAGCGAGCGGGCGCGGTAATGCGCTGCAGGACGTTCTCCGCCGCAAGGACGCCCATCTGGCGGAGCGGCTGGCGGACAGTGGTGAGTCCGGGGTTCTGATAGGCCGCGCTCTGGATATCGTCAAAGCCCACGACGGAAACGTCCTCGGGAACACGCAGCCCGGCTTCCCGCAAAGCGCGAATGGCGCCAATCGCGGAGATATCGTTGAAGGCAAACAGGGCGGTGAAGCGCTGCCCTCCGCCCAGGAGTTTTTGCGCGACGTGATAACCGAGTTCAGGAGAAGGCGCGTCGCCTTCCAATTGCGCCACCAGGTTCGGACGTACCTTAAGTCCCAGTGTCTTGGCCGCCAGGAGGATGGCGTTCCAGCGCGCTTCGGTGTCCGAACTGAATTCCTGTCCCTTGATAAAGGCGATCTGCCGGTGGCCCAGGTGAAAGAGGTGATCGAGCGCGAGCATGGCCGCGCGCTCGTGGTTCAGCACGATGTTGGTGACTCCGGGCGCTTCGCTGTATCCGGAGATGGAGACGACGGGGAGGGGAATGGAGTGGCGGCAGGGAGTGTCCACGGCGATCAGGCCTTCGACGGCGCGGTTCATCAGCAGCCGCGGATAATTCTCCAGCAGATCCTCGCGGTGCCGGTGGCTGACCATGAAATAAAAATAGCCTTCCTGGAGCAACTGGTCTTCGATGCCGCTCAGTACCAGTGCGGCGTAGCCTTCGCTGATTTCCGGAACGACCACGCCGATGGTGAAGCTGCGCTGCTTGCGCAGCGAGCGGGCCGCGAAATTCGGGCGGTAGTTGAGGCGCTTGGCCGCGGCGAAGATGCGTTCCTTGGTTTCCTGGGGAATGGAATGGGCCGCCGGAGAGCGGTTGATGACCAGAGAAATGGTGGCCGGGGAGAGTCCCAAATGTTCGGCCAGGGCTTTCTGGCTGATGGATTGCGCGGCTGAGCCGGAGGCTGCGGCGCGCGGCTCTTTTTTGCGAGGCATCGAAGCGCAGTCTGGCATAGGAGCCGGGGTGGGGGCAAGAGGGGAATAGGCCGCGGATGTTAATGTCATGGAAAGAAAGGAGGTTGCGGAGAGGGAGGGGGAGGGGGCAAGGAGGCGGCGGGAAATCCAGCCGGGAAGCCAACATTTTGCTTGACAGTTCCGGGAAAGAGCAATAAAAGGGAGGAACTTAGTATGCTAAATCGATTTAGTAAGAACGTTCTTACGGTCGGTTTACGGTTGCGAATGTTTCAAATGTGAGGGGGAGAGAGATGAGTATGCGCCTGCGATTTCTCGTTGCGACAGTTTGTGTGCTGAGTCTGTTCGTGCTGGCGTTTCCGGCGGCGGCGCAGTTCAACGCCGCGCTGCAGGGCACGGTCATCGACGCCAAGGGTGGAGTGGTGCCCGGGGCCAAGATCGTGGCCACACACCAGGGTACGGGTGCGAGCCATGAGACGGTCAGTTCGGCCGAGGGTTTCTACCGCATTGCCGGACTGGCGCCGGGCAAGTACACGGTCAGCTTCTCGAAGGACGGCTTCAAGACGCTCAGCGCCGAGGTGGATGTGGCCGCGGAAACGGTGCGGGGATTTGATGCCAGCCTTGAGGTGGGCGCCGTGGCCGAGAAGGTGGTGGTCAGCGCCGGGGCGCTCGCCCTCCAGACGGAGACCGCTAATATCGGCACGACCGTCTCCGCCGAAGAGATCAGCCGGCTGCCGCAGATCGGCCGCGACCCTTATGAGTTGCTGAAGCTGGCTCCCGGTGTATTCGGCGACGGCGCGCGCGCCTCGAATGGCAGCGCGGCCAACCTGCCCAACTCGGGCGGCCCCGGCGGCTCGAACACTTCCATCTTCCAGGTGGAGAACCAGGTACAGGTGACGGCCAACGGTCAGCGCAACAGCGGCAACAACTTCACCATTGACGGCACCAGCGTGAACAGCCTGACTTGGGGCGGCGCGGCCATTCTCACGCCCAACCAGGAGTCGGTGCAGGAAATGACCGTGGTGGCCAATTCCTATTCGGCAGAGGATGGGCGCAATTCCGGCGCGCAGGTCAAGATCGTCACCAAGAATGGCACCAACGACCTGCATGGCAGCGCTTTCTTCAAATACGACGGGCCGGGGTTGAACAGCGAAAACAAATGGGGTGGTCCGGACGGCCAGGCGCCGCAAAAAGTGCAGACCAATCTGAAGCAGTTCGGCGGCAGCATCGGCGGGCCCATCCTGAAGGAGAAAATGTTTTTCTTCTTTTCTTATGAGGGAAACCGCACCAACGATGCGCAGTTTTCAGATGCGCAGTATGTGGAGACCGCGGCGCTGCAGCAGTGGATGGCCGCGAATCGCGCCGGCACGGTGGTGGGCGATCTGGTCACCGCCACCGGCTGGCAGCCGCGCATCGCGCAGGTGCTCACGCCCAGTTGCGCGGATTTCAATTCCGTGTGGCCGTCCGCCTCCGCCTGTACGGTGGTTAACGGCGGTGTGGACCTGGGCTCACCCACGGGGAGTTACGGGCAGTATGTGGACATATTCGGCGGGAACACCACCGGGGGCGGTCTGGACGGCATCCCGGACCTGCAGAAAGTCATCACCTACGCGCCCAGCCACGCCAGCGGGAATCAATACAATGCCCGTGTGGACTACGAGCGGACCAAGGATCGCTTTGCATTCAGTTTCTATATAACGCCTTTTAACGGAGTGAGCGGGGATTTGGGCGCCAACGGCCGGCCGATGGCGGACCTCGCATTCCAGCCCCGCAACAAATACGCTTCGGTCCTGTGGAGCCGCACGCTTTCGCCGACCATGAACAACGAGGCGCGGTTCAACTGGACGCGCTTCTTCGCCAACCAGCTGGCCAGCAATCCAGGTGTGCAGTGGAATCTGCCGCGTTTTGAAATCGAGGCAGTTCCGGGCGCTCGCATCAAGTACGGAGCGAACCAGGGCACCAATTCACCGGGCATGTTCGCGCAAAACCAGTTCGAATTCCGGGATACGCTCAGCAAGGTCTTCGGACGGCATGCGCTCAAGACCGGGTTCGTGTTTGTGGCCAACCAGGATAATAACGACTACGAATTCGGAGCGGCGCGGCCCGTGTATGTGGCCCACGGCATCTGGGAATTCGTCAACGGCGCCCCCATCTACGAGGGCATCGGAATTGACCCGCGGACGGGTGCTCCGACCGACAGCCACAAATATTACCGGCAGCATGATTTTGCCTTTTTCGGCCAGGACGACATCAAACTGCGTCCCAACCTGACGATCAACGTGGGCTTGCGCTACGAATATTTTGCTCCGCTCAACGAAAAATTCGGCAACCAGAGCAACCTCATCCTGGGTTCCGGCCCCAACCCGTTGCAGACCGCCACGCTGCAAGTGGGCGGCTCCCTCTATCCCGCGGATAAGAACAACTTCGCGCCGCGCCTGGGCTTCACCTGGGCGCCTGGGAAGTTCTCGAACAAGACCGTTATCCGCGCGGGCGCCGGCGTGGCCTATAACCGCATCACCGACACCATGACGGCCATCAGCCGCGTGAATCCCCCGTTCCTATTCCGCGAGGGGCTGTGCTGTGCGATGAGCGTGAATGACAATATCAGCATCGGCGGCTGGGCCGCTGCTCCCTTCGACAACGGGTTGATCGTTGTCAACGAAGGCCAGAGCAACAGTCCGCTGAGCTGGCCCGCGAACCCGCTGCTGGCGGCCACCTTCAACCCGGCGACCGGCCTGCCATTGGCCGGCAACGTGGAAATCTGGGGCGCTCCGCAGACCGTGCGCACGCCGTATGTGTATCTCTACTCGGCGGAAGTGGAGCATAAACTGCCCGGAGATTTCTTCCTGACCGTCGGCTATCAGGGCAGCCAAAGCCGCAAGATGCTGCGCATTATCGGGCTGAACCGCGTCTACCCGCAGGTGAACCCGGTCTTGTCGCCCGTCTACTTCCCGACCACCGACGTCACCGGCCACTACAACGCCCTGAACATCAGCGCCAAGCGCAGCTTCTCGCACGGCGTGCAGTTCTTCGGCAAGTACCAGCTCGGCCGCAGCATGGACGGCGGCTCGTGGGAAGGCGCGGGCGGCGAACGAGACCCCTTCTATCCCGGGAACAAGACTTGGGATTGGGGGCCGTCGGATTTCGACGTGACCCACAACATGCTGCTCACGGCGCTCTATGATCTGCCGATTCTCAAGCACCGCGAAGACCTGCTGGGGAAAGCCTTCGGCGGCTGGCGCGTGGATGCCACGTTCCAATACCACGGCGGTTTCCCGTGGTCGCCCGTTGCCAATAATAATTGTCCGCCCAGCCCGCAGGGTTCGCTGTGCCCGGCCCTGGCGACCGCGTATCTCGGCGGCGCGGGGACAAGCTATAGCAATGACACGCTCATGAGTCCCAACGGGAACTTCACCGGCATCAGCACCGGATGGGGTTGCCCGGGCGCCGGCGCACCCTATTTTGACGTCTGCACCCAGGGTCCGCCATTTATCAATCGCAATTCGTTCCGCGGCCCGCGCTACCAGATGATTGACATGAGCCTGGCCAAGTCCACTCCCGTGCCATTCATCGGCAAAGAAGGGGCCAAGCTGGACTTCCGCGTCAATTTCTTCAACCTCTTCAACAAACTGAACCTGAAACCCTTTGCGCGCGGCGCGAACAACGTGTCCATCAACGACTCGCACTTCGGCCAAGCCAGCGGTTCGCTCGCCGGGCGCGTGATCGAGTTTCAGGCTAAGCTGTCCTTCTAGCAGCGAATGCAGAGCGCCGGGGCCTTGCGGCTCCGGCGCTCTTTCACAGTTCATTTCAGGAGCCAGTCAATGCGTCGTCGTTCGGTTTGTGTTTTCGCTGTGTTGGCATCCGCGCTGGCGCTGTTTTGCGGCCCTGCCGGGGCCGCGCCGAACCAGGAGCCGGCCTCCGCCGCGAAGGCCGAAAGCATCGCCATTGACGCGCGCGCCGCGGCGCATCCCTTCCCGCACTTCTGGGAAAAAATGTTCGGCTCGGGCCGCGCCATCCTCTCCCTGCGCGAAAGCTACCGCCACGACCTGCGCGAAACCAAACGCATCACCGGTTTCGAATACGTGCGCTTCCACGCCATCTTCCAGGACGAGGCGGGCTTCTATGACGAGGACAAGGACGGCAAGCCGGTCTACAACTTTTCCTACGTGGACCAGATTTACGACGGCCTGCTCGAGAACGGCGTAAAACCTTTCGTCGAACTCAGCTTCATGCCCAAGAAACTCACCAGCGATCCCGGTGCGCTGCACGCCTTCTGGTACAAGCAGAACGTGGCCCCGCCCAAGGACCTGAACAAGTGGGAACAGATGATCGAGCAGTTCGCGCGGCACCTCGTGGCGCGCTACGGCGAAGACGAAGTGGCTCAGTGGTATTTCGAGGTGTGGAACGAGCCCAACATCGACTTCTGGGCGGGCAATCCGAAGGACGCCACGTATTTCGACCTCTATGATCATGCGGCGGTGGCTCTGAAGCGGGTCAGCCCGCGCATCCGCGTGGGCGGCCCGGCCACGGCACAGGCCGCCTGGGTGGACCGCATGATCGCGCACAGCGCCGAGAAAAATGTACCGCTGGACTACGTCTCCACGCACGTCTATGGCAATGATCTTGCCGAAGACGTCTTCGGAACGCACGAAGTGATTCCCCGGACGAAGATGGTCTGCCGCGCGGTGCAGAAAGTGCACGAGCAGATCAAGGCCTCGGCGCGGCCCAACCTCCCGCTCATCTGGAGCGAATTCAACGCCAGCTATAAGAACGAGCCGGAAGTGACCGACGCGGCGTTCATGGGGCCGTGGCTGGCGGACACCATTCGGCAATGCGACGGGTTGGTGGACAATCTCGCCTACTGGACATTTTCGGATGTCTTCGAGGAGCAGGGAGTGGTGAAGGAGCCCTTCTACGGCGGATTCGGTCTGCTGGCCGCGGGCGGCATTCCCAAACCGGCGTTCAACGCGTTTGCGCTGCTGCACCGCCTGGGCGAAACGCGCATCGAGGCGCAATCGGAATCGGTGCTGGTAACGCGGCGGAAGGACGGCTCGCTGGCCATCGCGGTGTGGAATCTTTTTCTGCCGGAGCAGACCGGAGCGGCCAAGACCGTGACGCTGCGCCTGGCCCATCTCGCCGGGGCTGGCGCAACATCTGCGCGCGTAACTATCGTGGACCGCGAGCACGGTTCGCCGCTGCCCGCCTACGAAAAAATGGGGCGGCCGAAATATCCCACGCAGGCCCAGCTCAAGGAATTGCTCAAGGCTGCTGCGATGCCCGCGGCCAGGGTCATGCCTCTCCATGGCGGGGTGCTCACGCTCACGCTGCAGCCGCACGCGCTGGCGCTGGTGGAAATCGCAAAATAACGAAGCCTCAGGCTCTTGCAGTTGTTCTAGTGGAAGCCGGCCAGCGCCATCCCGCCCGTTGCGGCGAGGTCCTTCATAAAAGTATTCCAGACAAACTGCGTGCGGTAGTTTTCCGCCATGAGCATGGAAATGCCCGCGTCGATGCCGATCACGTCGGGGTTGTACCAGGAGTTAAGCGGATTGAAGGCGTCCACGTAGCCGTAGCGCTGCCAGGCCGCCGGATAGTGGCCGCGAATCCAGCGCAGGACATGGATAGTCTGCGGAGCAAGAAACGGAACCGAGCCCACGGTGGCGCAAGGCACGATCGTTCCGTCGATCGGTCCCATGGCGGGAGGGCCGCCCCAGGCGACATAACCGTTCTTCGAGTCCGAAGAGGTGATGCCCCACAGGTCGTCGCTGTAATCGCTGAATTGCGTGGCCAGCGAAAGGCAGAAAAGACGGTGGGCCATCGTGGCGCTCACGGAATTTTGAAAATAGTTGGTGTTGGCGTCGGATTTGTTCCGGAAATCGAACCAGGCGTGCGCATACTGGTGGGTGAATAGCGGAGCGCCCGAAGAGACATACGTCAGCCCCTGGTAGGTGTAGCTGGGGCGCGCCCAGGCGCTCCAGCAGGCCGCCGGAATGGGAAAAGTGGGCGAAGCCAGGGCCAGCAGGTAGAGCATCATCAGTTCGGAATAAGTGTCCCAGCGCGAGGTGAGAAATCCGTTTTCCGGCGTCCAGCCCATCGAGAGCGTCGAACCGCCGTTGAGCATCCAGGCGAAATTCACGTTGTTGTAAATCTGCGTGGCCAGGCCGGGTATCAGCGGGTCCGTGGAAAAATGCTGGCGGCAGGCCAGCACGCCGCAGAGCAAAATGGCGGTGTCGATGGAGGAGACTTCGCAGTTCCACACCCGCGCGCCGCTGCTCATGTCCACGAAATGGTAGAAGAAGCCGTTCTGGCCGAGCGGTTGCATGGTGGTGAGCAGGAAGTTGAGCGTGGTCTGCACGCGGCTGGTGATGTTGGCGGTGGTCTGGTAGCCGCGATTGTCTCCGATGCACAGCGCGGTCAGGCCGAATCCCGTTGCGGCGATGCTGGATACCGTGCGGATGTCGTTCCCGCCCGCTAGTGCGCGGTCTTTCACCTGGCCGGTGAGCGCGTCGGCCTGCTCCCAGAAAAAGAGGAAAGCGGCCTTCTCGATTTCCTCCAAAAGCTGATCGTCCGTGTCGGGATAGAGATCGCCCACGGGCGCCGGCGCGGTGGAGTTTCCCCCTCCGCAGCCCGCTTCCCAGAGCGCGCCGCCCAAAAGAGCGCTCCCTAGCAAGGGGCCGGCGGCGGCCTTCCCCAACGCGGAGAGCAGTTGACGGCGGTCCAAACGGTGCGTCATTCCCGCAGCCTCAGGGATGGAATCCGGCGCGCTCCATCCCGCGGCGGACATCCGCATCTTTCATGAAAATTTCCCAGACGAAGCCGGTGCGGGCGTTTTCCGCCATCAGCAGCGTGATGCCCTCGTCAATTCCGATCACGTCCGGGTTGTACCAGTTCTTTTGCGGATGGAAAGCGTCCACGAAGCCATATCGTTTCCAGGCGTGCGGGCCGTATTTCTCGCGAATGGTGCGCAGGACGCGCAAGCATTCCTGGGGCAGAAAGGGCAGAGAACCGGCCGCGGCACAAGGCACCACGCTGCCGTCAATGGGCCCTCTGCGCGGCGGCCCGCCCCAGCCCACGTAGCCGCTGCGCGAATCCGAGGACGTGATCCCCCACAAATCTTCGCTGTAGCCGGGAAACTCGCCAGCCAAATCCAGGCACCAGGCTTTGTGCGCTTTCGTGGCGGCTACCGAATTGGCGAAGTAATCGGCATAGCGATCGCGCCGGTCGCGGAAATCAAACCAGGCATGGGAAAACTGGTGCACGAAAAGCGGGGCCTCGGACCCGATATAGCGCACTCCCTTGTATTCATACGCGGGGCGTTCCCAGGTGTCCCAGGTTTCCGCGGGCAGGGCATGGGTCGGAGAGCCCAGGCCCAGCAGATAGAGCATCAGCAGTTCGCTGTAGCTGTCCCAGCGGTCTTTCAGGAAGCCGCTTTCCGGTTTCCAGCCCATCGAAAGCGTCTTTCCTCCATTGAGCATCCAGGGCCAGTCCACGCGCTCGTAGATTCGCGTTGCCAGCGAGCGGATTTCCTCGTCCGGAAAATAAGCGCGGCAAGCCAGCATTCCGCAGATGAGGAGGGAGGTGTCGATGGAGGAGAGTTCGCAGCGGCGCGTGCGCGCACCGGTCCGCATATCCATGAAGTGATAAAAGAAGCCGTGCTCCTGGGGAGCCTGAGAGAATAGAAAGCGCAGCGTGGTCAGCACGCGCTGGCGGATCCGGGCGGGATCTTCCCATCCGCGGCGATCGGCGATGCACAGAGCCGTCAGGCCAAATCCCGTCGCCGCGATGCTGGAGACGCGGCGCGCATCCGGGCCATCGGCGCCGCAGCGGTCCTTCACCTGGCCGGTATCCGGGTCGGCGGCTTCCCAGAAATAAAGAAAGCTGGCTTTTTCGATCTCCTCCAGAAACGCTTCTTGATCCGCGGTGAAGCGTGCGGCCGCGTTTCCCGGTGGCGCGGAGATGGCGGGAGAAGGCGCTTGCAGCGGCGCCAGGCAGGTGAAGAGGGGAACGCGGAGGGCGGCGGGGAGAGCCATGCCGAGGCTCGCTGCGCGGGCCAGCCATTCTCGGCGTGAATGTTTCGTATGCATAGATAAATCGATTTTCTTAAGCCTTTCGGGTAATCTTGCGGATACCCTTGTCCTGGCTATTGTACGGGAGAAGCGGCAGGGGCCGCCACTGTCAAAATTCCGGCAGCGCGCCAGGTCCCGCGCGATTCTGGCGGGCCGCGAGGCGCAGACTCCGTAATTGTTGAGCATTGGTATGGGAACTGGATGGCGGGTGCGGATGGACCGAATGATATGGGGGCCGGCGCGGGAATCTTCGCTATATTGTTCCAAAAGGGAGGCATGTCATGGCGGGTCAAGGACCGCGTATCGGATTAGTGCTGGCGCTCTGGTTCGCCTGTACGGGCAGCACGGCTGCGCAAGGCTGGCAGCACATCGGCAAGGTGCGGCACGTCGATCAGCTCAAGGATGGCGTGGAACTGACTGCGTCAGCCGCCCGAGTGCGGATTACGGCTGTTCGCGACGGAGTGATTCGCGTGCGCGTGGCCCCGGACGGAACCTTTGCCAAAGACTTTTCCTGGGCGGTGATCGAAACGCCGGAACCTCCTCCCATCAAAGTAGAAAATGGCGAGATTGAACTGCGGATGACGGCAGGCAGCGTCGTCGTCCTGGTGAAGAAAGCCCCGCTGCTGATCCGTTTCACCGATGCCGCCGGCAACGTGCTGCTCGAAGACGAACCCTCCCTGCCCATGGCCTGGAACGGAAAGAGCGTTCACGTGTGGAAGAAGATGCCGCTGGAGGAGAGTTATTACGGGCTGGGCGATAAAGCGGGCCCGATGAATCGCCGCAATCGTTCTTTCACCATGTGGAATACGGACTCCTTCGGCTGGCAGGAGTCGAGCGATCCTCTATATAAGACCATTCCCTTTTTCATGGGCCTGCGACATGGCCGGGCCTATGGAGTGTTCTTCGATAATACCTACCGCAGTAGCTTCGATTTCGGCAAGGAATCGGGAGACCATTTTTCGTTCGGGGCCGAAGGAGGCGAACTGAATTATTATTTTTTCGCTGGTCCCGAACCGAAAAAAGTTCTCCAGGAATACACCGCGTTCGTTGGCCGCACTCCTCTCCCGCCGCTGTGGGCGCTGGGTTATCAGCAGTGCCGCTACAGCTATTATCCCGAAGCGCGTGTACGCGAGGTTGCCCGGATGCTGCGCGAGAAAAAGATTCCCGCGGATGCCATCTACCTGGATATTGACTATCAGGAAGGGTACGCGCCGTTCACCATCAACCGCAGCTATTTCCCAACCTTTGAGCAAATGATCAAGGATCTCCGCGCCGAAGGTTTTCATACCATCGCCATCACCGACCTGCACATCAAAAAAGATCCCGGCCATGGTTACGCGCCCTATGACACGGGAATAAAAGACGACGTCTTCATCAAGAACCCGGACGGCTCGGTCTACGTCGGCACGGTCTGGCCCGACGACAGCGTTTTTCCCGACTTCACTCTTTCACGCGTGCGCGACTGGTGGGGCGGGCTCTACAAGGAGTTTGTGGGCATCGGCGTAGCCGGCTTCTGGAACGACATGAACGAACCGGCCATCTTCAAGTATCCGGAGAAGACCATGCCGCCGGGCGTGGTGCACCGCCTCGATGACGGCACGACGCTCGATCACCGCGCCATTCACAACGTTATGGGCATGCAGAATGCGCGCGCGACATACGAAGGCCTGCGCAAGCTGCGGCCCGAGCAGCGGCCGTTTGTGCTGACGCGCGCGGCGTACGCGGGAGCGCAGCGCTATGCCGCCACGTGGACCGGCGACAATAGCAGCACGTGGAACCATCTCGCGATGAGCACTCCCATGCTGCTGAGCATGGGAATTTCCGGCTACCCGCTCGTAGGCGATGACATCGGCGGTTTCGCGGGTTCTCCGCCGGCCGATCTGCTCACCCGCTGGTTTGAAGCTGGCGCGTTCAATCCGATCTATCGTGACCATACACTAAAAGGTACGGCCGACCAGGAGCCCTGGGTGCACGGTCCCGAGCACGAGGCCATTCGCAGGAAATATATCGAGTTGCGCTACAAGCTGCTGCCTTATATCTACACGTCCACGAAGGAGATGGTGGACACGGGCATTCCCCTGATGCGCCCGCTCTTTCTCGAATTTCCCGAAGCGGAAACGCTTTACGGGAATGACCAGGAATTTCTCTTCGGGCCCAGCCTGCTCGTTTCCCCCAGAGTCACCGAAATGATGGGAGGGTACGAGGTCCGCCTGCCGCCCGGCATCTGGTACGACTACTGGACGGGTACGCAAACTCCCGGCGGCAAGACCTTATTTGTAGATCCGCCCCTCGACGTTGTGCCGCTCTATGTGCGCGGCGGGTCTATCGTGCCGCAGCAGCCGGTCGTGCAGTACACGGGCGAAAAACCCGATGGGCCGCTTACGTTGCGCGTCTATCCGGGCGAACCCTGCCACGGTTCGCTCTACGGGGACGATGGGGAATCGTACAACTTCACTCGGGGAGAATTTATCCGTCTTGAATTCACCTGCCAGCCGGCCAGTGGTTCTGTAACCTTTACTCTTTCCTCGCGCAAGGGCGGCTACAAGCCCTGGTGGTCTGAGGTCTCTCTGGAAATCTACGGGGTATCGCGGTCCCCGAAAGAAGTTCGCGTGGGAGACCGCGCCGTTTCCAATTGGAAGTTCGATGAAGCGCAGCAATGCGTAACTTTGGCCCTGCCTGATCCATCCGAGGGAACTCAGGTCCGCGTGATCTATTGACTCAAGAGGATTGTATTCGCGCAGGCGCTAATTCTTGCTCGTGAAACGCCGGTCGCGGGAAGGGAAGTTAGCGCGCGGTTTCCACTGTGGACTGGGCGCTCATCTCCCGCGCGGTGCGCTGGATGGCGGCGTTGACCAGAAAGGCGGCCGCGGCGGAAACGGCGAGAAGGGCCAGTCCGAAGCCCCAGCGCTGGAAGCACAACTCGCCGATCCCGAACAGCGCGGCATAGACCATGGCGCAGCCCAGCACCCAGGAGAGCAAATTCGCTCCGAGATCGCGCGTGGGAGGAACCTCCGGCGCCAGCGCGGCCACGCGCTTCCACCCCGCGGCGTGAGGGCGCACTTTGCGGTAGAAGGCCAGGAGCACGCCGTCCGGTTCGGGGCGCGTAAGCAGAGTCACCAGAATCCAGACTACGGTCGTAATTCCCGTGGTGGCTAGAGTGGTCTTGGCAAAGACTACTGGATCCGAGCCGGAGAAGAGTTGCGGCCTGCCGAGAAGCACCTGCCAGAGGGGCTTGGCGTTCAGCAGCAGCGTGGTGACGAGCGCCGCGGTCATGGCCGAAATTTCGCTCCAGGCGTTGATGCGCCACCAGTACCAGCGCAGCAGATAGACGCCGCCGGTTCCCGCGCCGACTTCCAGAACGATCTTCCAGCCTTCCGTGATGCTGACCAGCTTCCAGGAGACGAAAGCGGTGGCCACGACGAGCAGGAAAGTGGCCATGCGCGAAGCCATGACGTAGTGCGCTTCGCTTTCCGTGCGGCGGAGGAAGCGCCGGTAGAAATCCTCGATCAGATAGGAACTGCCCCAATTGAATTGCGTGGCAATGGTGGACATGAAAGCGGCCATGAAGCCGGCGAGGAGAATTCCCAGCAGGGCGTGGGGCACATGATTGGTGGCCACCAGCATGTAGCCGCGCTCGGGCTGCTTCAATCCGGGATAAAGGACCACGGCGGCGAGAGCGGTGAGAATCCAGGGCCAGGGACGCAGGGCGTAGTGGGCGACGTTGAACCACAGCACGGAGAGCAGGCCGTGGCGTTCGTCGCGCGCGCTGAAGATGCGCTGCGCAATGTAGCCGCCGCCGCCCGGCTCCGCGCCGGGATACCAGAAGGCCCACCACTGCACGCACAGGTGCACCACGAAAGTAAGCACGGGGAGCGTCCATAGGGCTTCGGAAGTCCAGCCACGGGAGAAATCGGGGAGCAGGGAAGTGATGCTGCTGGCATGGGGGCCGGCGGCGAGGCGCATGGCTTCCAGCTTGGCGAGCATGGCGGCCATGCCGCCGGCGGCGCGAACGCCATACCAGGCCACGCCGATGACAATGCCCATCTTGAGGATGAACTGGAATAGATCGGTCCACAACACGCCCCACAAGCCGCCGAGCGAAACATAGAATCCGGTGAAGGGCATCAGGAAGAAGATGCAGATGGCCAGGCTGGTGGAATCGGGGACGCCCAGCACGGTGCTGACGATGCTGACCATGGCTTTTGTCACCCAGCCGAGGATCAGGCAGTTCATCAACAGGCCGAGATAAACGGCGCGGAAGCCGCGCAGAAACGCCGCGGGCTTTCCCGCATAGCGCATTTCGGCGAATTGCACGTCGGTGAGCAATCCCGAGCGGCGCCACAGCCGCGCGAAGAGAAAGACGGTCATCATCCCGGAAGGCAGGAAACTCCACCACAACCAGTTGCCGGCGATGCCCTGGGTGTAAACCAGGCCGCTCACGGCGAGAGGTGTGTCCGCGGCAAAAGTCGTGGCCACCATGGAGGTGCCCGCAAGCCACCAGGAGACGGAGCGGCCGGAAACGAAATAGTCTGCGGTGCTTTGCGCGGACTTGCGCCGGAAATACAGCCCCAGCAGAAGTGTGATGAGCAGATAACCGGCGATGGCCGCCCAGTCGAGCAGTGTGAGCTTCAAGAGAGTTCCTCCCGATTCAAGGCCGTTGCGACGGAATGCTTTCTGCTTCCGGCTGACCGCGCGGTTCAGGTGCGGTGGCCGGTCCTCAGCGATGCCGTTTTTCCTGGAGAGATAATATCCCAGAAGCTGTCCGGAAATGACGGCAGCGGCGAGGCGCAGGAATTCGGGCGCCCCCAGGCCGAGTTCAATCAGGCTGTTGCATAACCTAGGACAAGCCCGTGAAATGACTATGGTTGAGTATTGGGGAAAGTGAGATAAACAGAGTCAGCAGCGTCGGTCGTCCATTACGACCGCTCGCTTCGAATCTATCGGGCGTTCTTTCCTATCGCCTGTTCCATGATCGTCTTACGACAGGATCGTGCAATGGTTTTTAGTCACTCATAAAACGGAAGGATTGAACCATGAAGAAAACATACATTTTATTGCTGCTGATTCTCTCCAGCCTGGCCGTTTCCGCCCCGGGCTTCGCCCAGAAGAAAGATGCCGCCAACTGCAAGGACCACCCGCTCATCAACCGCCTTCCCGATTACTGGATCGAATCCTGTACGCTGAAGCAGTTTGACGCCTACAAATTCATGACCGGCAAGAGCAAGACCGTCCAGGTCGAAGGCGTATTCACCAACATCCGTTATCAGCCGCCCGCGAATCTTACGGTCAAGCCCAGCACTCTGCAAGTGCTGCGCAACGTCGAAACGGCCATCAAGCGGATTGGCGGCGTGGTCCTGGCCACCGACGAGAGCAAGAAAACCTTCAAGCTCACCAAGGACGGCAAGGAATTGTGGATCGAGGTCTGGGCCGACTACACCGGCAAATACATCCTGACCATCGTGGAAAAGGCCGCCATGAACCAGGAACTGGTGGCCAACGCCGACGCCTTCGCCGACGGCCTCAAGACCACCGGCCACATCGCCGTCGAAGGAATCTTCTTCGATACCGGCAAATCCGAACTCAAGCCCGAATCGGCCGCGGCCATTTCCGAAGTGGTGAAACTCCTGAAAGCGAATGACAGCCTGAAGCTCTTTGTCGTCGGCCACACCGACAACGCCGGCGCCGTCGAGGCCAATATGAAGCTCTCCCAGAGCCGCGCCCAGTCGGTGGTGCAGTCGCTCATCAAAGCGGGCATTGAAGCCCCGCGCCTCAAGGCCTATGGCTCCGGCCCTTACGCGCCGGTGTCCTCCAATGACACCGAAGAAGGACGGGCGAAAAACCGACGAGTCGAACTGGTGAAGCAGTAACAAAATAACACTCGGAGACTCTCATGACCCGTACGCTTGCTTCGTTGTTGCTCGCTCTGCTTGCCTGCGCCGCCTTCCCGGCGCAGGCGGCGGATCACCTTCCGATTATCGCGGGGCAAATGGCCGTCTATGTTCTCGTGGAAGCGGACGGTACCGTGAAAACCTGGGGAACCCCGGGCGCCGGAGAAGGCCCATACCTCGGCGACGGCACCGAAAGAGAGAAGAAGGATCCGGCGCAACTCGCTGGTGTTCATGACATCGCGGGAGTTGCCGTCGGCGATCAGCACATCCTTCTCCTTACGAGCAAAGGCACCGTGCTCGCCTGGGGGCGCAACGAGGGGTGCGAAGTCGGCACGGGAGACGACAAGAAAAGATTGTCCCCTGTCCCTGTCGCCGGATTGCACGGCGTCAAGCAGATCGCCGCCTCGGTACGAATCTCCGCAGCGCTGCTCGAAGACGGCACGGTGTGGATGTGGGGCACGAACGAGTACGGCCTTCTGGCCAACGGGCGGTCCGGCTATCAAGAACCTTGCGCCAAGAAACCTGTAAAGGTGGAAGGCCTGACGGACGTGAAACAGATCGTCACGGACTCGCTGGATGTGCTGGTGCTGAAGAAAGACGGCACCGTGTGGGGCTGGGGGAAAAACGAATACGGTGAACTGGGCAACGGCGCCACGGAGCCGCAACTACATCCCGTTCAGATGAAGGGCATCGCCAACGCGGTGGATATCGGAGTGAACGGGAACACCGCGGTCCTGCTCGCGGACGGAACGTTGTGGATGTGCGGCCCGAACAAGGACGGCGAAATGGCCGAATCCCCGAAAAAAGCAATGTATACCACGCCGTTTAAGATCCCTGGTATCCCCAAAGCGGCCGCGGTGGTGATCGCGGACGGAGTAACGATGGTGCGGCTCGCCGACGGCACGCTGCTCGGCTGGGGCGTGGGCTATCACGGTCTGCTTGGCGACGGCCACGAAGGCCGTATCTCGCACAATCCCCATCCGCCGGTTGGTCTTGGCCCCGTGCTGGTGCACTACATCGCGAGCCATACCGGCTATGCCATCCGCGCCGACGGCACGGTGATGGGCTGGGGCATCTACGCCGGGGAAAATAGCCCGTCGGCATGGGTGCTGAAACCGATCCCCGTGTTCAAAGTGAAACTAGCAAATTGAAAATAAAGAGGTAAGTGGTCGGGGCGCCCGGATTTGAACCGGGGGCCTCCTGCGCCCAAGGCAGGCGCGCTACCAGGCTGCGCTACGCCCCGACAGAACGATTCTAGCATGTAGCAAAGGGATATGGGCTTGAGCAGGAAGTACGGGGACCTGTCCGGCCAAGCCGGACCGCGCTCGCCGGCGGTTCAGACGGTTTTGTCTTTTGCGTGGCACAGGGATTCGAGGTTGCAGTCCCTGCAATTCGGTTTGCGCGCGTAGCAGACGCGCCGGCCGTGCCAGATGATCTGGTGGGAGAGCAAAATCCATTTTTCCCGCGGGATGATGCCCATAAGATCCTGCTCGATCTTCTTGGGGTCTTCGTGTTTCGAAAGTCCCAAGCGGCGCGAGATGCGGATGACGTGGGTATCCACGACCACGCCGCTGGCGATTCCATAGGCCGTGCCCAGCACGACGTTTCCGGTCTTGCGCGCCACGCCCGGCAGCGTCAGGATCTCCTCCATTGTGCGCGGAACCTGCCCGCCGAATTTTTCCACGATGGCTTTGCTCGCCCCAATGATGGATTTTGTCTTGTTGCGGAAAAAGCCCGTGGGACGCACTTCCTGCTCGATTTCCGCAGGAGAGGCGTAGGCGAAATCTTTGGGCGTCCGGTATTTCGCAAAAAGCGTTTTGGTCACTGCGTTCACGCGCACGTCGGTGCACTGCGCCGAAAGGATGGTGGCGATCAGTAACTGGAAGGGGTTGTCGTGGCGCAATTCGCAGGACGCGGCGGGATAGGCGGCATCGAGTCCGGCAAGAATCGCGGCCACGCGCCTTGGGTTTGCATCGTCCGCGCGTGTGCCGGCTTTCGCGGCGGGCGATTTCGCCGAATGCGCTGCGCCCCGCTTGCCGGCGGGGATCTGCCTCTTCTTCGTTTTTCTGTGGGTCGGCATGGCCATGCAAACTATAGCACAGGCTTTTCGCGCGGGAACCCGTTTGCAAGGCGCTAGCTACGCGGTGAACAGGGAGAGCAGCCTGCGAAAAGCTTTTCCGCGATGGCTGTGCTCGTTCTTTTCCTCGCGGGAAAGTTCCGCAAATGCCTTGCCCAGCGGCGGGAAGAAAAACAGCGGGTCGTAGCCGAATCGGCCGCTACCCCGCGGCGATTCCAGGATTTCGCCGTCCACGCGGGCGGTCACAATCGCTCGCGCGCATCCCTGCTCGGCCAGCGCGATGGCGCACACAAAATAGGCGGCCCGCTGCGGGCCATTTTTCCCGCTCAGCTCGCCGAGCAGTTTGCGGTTGCACTCCTCGCTCGATGCCTCGAGGCCGGCATAGCGCGCCGAGCGCACTCCCGGCGCGCCGCCCAGAGCGGGCACCGCCAGGCCGGAATCATCGGCAAAGACCAGCCCTTCGCGCAGCCGGGAGTAGTGCAGCGCCTTGCCCAGCGCGTTTTCCGCAAACGTCGGCGCGGTCTCTTCATACGCAGGAAGCCCGTCGAAGCCGGGCAGCAGCGCGAGTTCGATAGAAATTGACGAGGAAAAATTCTCCGCCAGCACGCGGTATTCCGCGAGCTTCCCGGCGTTCGACGAAGCGAGGAACAATCGAACGGCGTTAACGGGCGCGCGCACTGAAGTTCACGGGCAGAAGGATGCGCTGCTGCTCGGTGAGGCGGCGAATGCCCGCGGCGGCCAGCGCCAGCATGTCCTGCATTTCGCCGCCGGAGAAGGGTTCCCCCTCGGCCGCGGCCTGAATTTCCACGAATTTTCCCCCGCCGGTCATCACCACGTTCATGTCCACTTCGGCGCGGGCGTCCTCTTCATACGCCAGATCCAGCAGCGCCCGCCCATCTACGAAACCCACGCTGGTGGCCGCGACCGTGTCGTTCAGTGGAATAGTTTTCAGTATCCCCGCGGCCACCAGCCGTTCAAACGCCAGCGCCAGCGCGACGAAAGCTCCGGTGATGGACGCGGTGCGCGTTCCGCCGTCGGCCTGGATCACGTCGCAATCCATCCACACGGTGCGCTCCCCCAGCGCTTCCTGATTGGTCACCGCCCGCAGCGAACGCCCGATCAGCCGCTGAATTTCCAGTGTCCTGCCGGACTGTTTTCCCCGCGCCGCTTCGCGCGGTGTGCGCTCCTCGGTGGCCCGCGGCAGCATTCCGTATTCGCTGGTTACCCAGCCTTTTCCGGTTCCCTTTAAAAATTTAGGCACGCCGTCATCCACCGTCGCCGTACAGATCACCCGCGTGTTGCCCAATTCGATGAGCACGCTTCCTTCCGCCGTCGAGATGAAATCCGGCGTGATCTTCAGCGGGCGTAACTGGTCGGGTTGGCGGCCATCGATTCGCACGGAACTCTCCTGCGGCATTACGGTTTCTTTGCCGGCGCGCTCAGTTTGACCGCGGGCGGCTCCGCTGTCAATTTTTGCGGCGCGGGGGCAGCGCTGGCCGGGGGCGCGGAAACGGCCGGGGGCGCCGCCGGAGCCGCTACAGCAGCGCTGGCGCGAACCGCGAACGTGCCGGTCAGATCCAGATGTCCAGCCAGTGTTTCGCTTTCCTGCCCATTGATCAGAATCTTCAGCTGCTGCACCTCCGGCACATTGGCTTCGAGCGTGCGCAGAATCGAATCCACCGCCAGTTTCTCGCTCATGATTCCGCTGGGCAGCGATGTGGCCAGCGATTCGGACAAACCGGCCACCGCCGTCCCGTTGGGCAGAAGGTAGAACTCCAGCAGAGCGGCGTCCGGAGGCAAGGTGCGCAGTTCGGCGTCCACCGGCCCGGCCAGGAGAATATTAAGGATTTGTTTGGAGCGCACCAGCGGATCGCGGGAGAGCGGCAACTCGACCGTTACGCTGGTCAGCTCCCAATCCTCCTCCGGCGACGCCCAGAAGAGAATCGTTTTTACCTTCGGCTCGCCCGGTGCGGCGCCCAAGGGCTGGGAAAGCTCGCGCCGCGCCTGCTCGATGCTTTGAGATTGCAGCCGCGCCGCCCGCCGGATTCGTTCCCGCAATACGGGAATATAGATGGCCCCGGCGACCACGGCGACCACCAGCAGCCCGAGAAGGCGGTTGCGCCAGCGGCGGCTCATCGAACGCTCCCCTGCGCGGGCTGGATCGCGGGCGCTCCGTGAGCCAATTCCGCGTCATAGACTTGCTTGAAAGAGCCCACCGCTTCGGCGACGCCATCGGCCACGCCGGGCATCATGCGCTCGAGCAGCGCGGGGTCCTGCACGGAGACGTTGGAAAGCTCGATGGCAATCGCTGGAAGGGCCACGGAATTCAGCTGGCGCACGGCGGCCGCGGAAGCGTTGGCCGGCGAGCCTTTGAAGCGCATGCTCAACTGAACCTGCGCCAAATCGGCCAGCTTGCGGCTCATGACCAGAAATGCTGCCTGCGCGCGCTCCCAGGGCAGCAGCGCGCCCGCCAGGGGGGGAGTTCCCTGCGGCGCGGGCAGCGTATAGACGCGCACGGTGCCGGGCAGCCCCGTGGAACCCACATGCAGCGAAATAAAAATAGCGTTGCGCTGGGCGTTGGCCAGAGAGGCGCGGTCATCGAGCGATGGCCCATCGTCTCCCTTCCTCGTCTGCAGCACGGTAAATCCCTGCTTTTCCAGCGCCGCACGGACCTGTCCCGTAAGGGCCAGCACCAGATTGCTCTCCCGGATTCCTCCGGCGCCCCGCGCCCCCGTGTCGGTGCCCCCGTGCGCGGGATCCAGCACGACAACATTCAATCCCGATGGCTCCTGCCGGGGAGGGGAACTCTGTTGCGGGACCGCCGCGGGCGGCACGAGAGTTTGCGCGGATTGCTGCGATGGAGGAGACGCCTGCGGATGCATCGCGCCGGCCAGCAGCAGCCCGGCCGTAAGAAGTAAGAGGGATAAGGAGCGCACGAAGTGCAGCATATCAAAAAAACGCGATAATTCCTCCTCGTGGTAGAGAGCAATGTGCGGAATTGCCTCGCCCGATCAAGCAGCGAATCTCGCGAACCCGGCCGCTTATCCCGGATTGGCGGAAGGAGGTCTCGCTGGGTCGCGCTTGAGCAGCAGGCTGCAATGCTCGCAGCGCGCCGACTCCGAATCCGGCTTCTGCAGCAGCGGAAAACGGCAGTGCAGGCAATAAAGAATGACGCGCGCGGAGCAGATGGGGCAGGGGTGCGGGGGAACGCGAAACCGTTTTTCTCGGCTTTCCTGCATGTCAAAGAGGAAAGAACACTTCGTATTCAGGCAAATCGCAAATGGTGGCATCCCAGGTCCCTTTAGATGGCTTATCCGGCGCGAATGCATCGCCAGCCGGACGAAATCAGCACAGAACATCTGTGTATGAAGCCACTGCAGGGGAGGGGTAGTCGGAATGCCCTGAAGATGAAAAAAATATTAAAAAGTATAGCGACGCCCCACGCGTCAACGTCAAGATACGTAACCGGTTGGTGGATGTCAATTAAAAATATCTAATGTGCTGCGAAGCAGTGACTCAGTCCGCTAATTGGCGGGCTTTGCGGCGCCCGTTGCAGGGAGCCCCACGGGCCGCGCCGGCGTCGGGCTGCCCTGGACGTAGTGCGCGTACCAGGCCAGATAACGCTCCAGGCGATCCTTTATATGTGATGGAGCGGTGAAGCCATGGTATTCGCCGGGATAGACCACTAATTCTGTGGGCACTCCGATGCGCCGCAGCGACTCATAGAGCTGCTCGGAATTGATGATGGGGACGTTCCAGTCGATGTTCCCGCCCATCACCAGCGTGGGCGTGGTGATCGAGGTAACTTTGTTGAAGGGAGACATTTTTTCCCACAGCGCGCGGTTTTCCCAGGGCAGGCCCAGCTCCAGCTCCCATAGCCGCTGGTAGTGGTCGTGTCCGTAGTTGGTCACGTAGAGAAATTCGCTCGCCCCGGAAATCGCCGCTTTGAATCGTTTGGTCTGCGTGATGATGAAGTTGGTGGAGATTCCTCCGTAGGACCAGCCGCCCACGCCGAGCTTTTCTGGATCGGCGATGCCTTGGGCGATGGCATAGTCCACCATGGCCATGTCGTCCTGAAAATCCTTGTTGCCCCAGTCCGCGAAGATCGCTTCGCAGAATTTCTGCCCGTAGCCCGAGGAGCCCCGCGGATTGGGCAGCAGCACTACGTATCCATTGGCGGCAAGCAGTTGCGCGTAATGGTCAAACTCCGCGTAATAAGCCCACACCGGGCCGCCGTGTGGATGCAGGATGGCCGGATACTTCTTCCCCGCCACGGTATCGAGCGGCTTATAAAGATAGCCGGAGACAGTCGTGCCGTCCTTGCTCTTGAAGCGCACGTATTCCCCGGCGGAGAGCTTGAGCTGCCCGAACAGCGCGTCATTCACGTGCGTGATGCGCGCAAGCTTGCCGCCGCTGAGCGTGTGCACCTCGTCGGGACGATCGAGCGTGGCCACCGTCGCCGCGACCAGCCCCGATTTGGCCAGCGCATAGTCGGAAACGGCCAGACGGCCGCCGAAAGCCCGGGAGACTTCGCCGCCCGAAGCGGGAATCAGGCAGAGATTGAGCGTGCCGTCATCATCCGCGATGAAATAAATGGATTTTCCATCCGGAGAGAACTGCGGATTCGAGACGTTGCGGTCGAAGGAAGCGGTCAAAATCCTCGCCGCCCCGCCGGAGGCGGGCGCAACCGCCAGATGATGCGTGGCGTAGTCCAGCGCGCGGGCGTCGGTCTGGCTGACGAAGGCGATCCACTTGCCGTCGGGCGACCACGCCGGAAAATCATCATCCCCGGGATTGCTGGTGATGCGCGTCAGGTGCGCGCCCTTGTCGGTGTTGTCCGCGGCAACCACCCAGATATCGTTATTGTAGTTGCGGTCGGGATCGGGCGTTGTCCGGTTGCTGGCAAATGCGACCGCGCGCCCGTCAGGCGACCAGGCCAGGTGCGCATCGTCGTAATCCCCGGAGGTGATCTGCACAAGAGACTTGGCGGCGAGATCGTAGACGTAGAGATGCGCGCGGAAGCGCTCCAGGTAGCCCACCGTGTCATGCTTGAACTCCAGTCGGTCAATCACCCACGGCCGCCCGGGTTTTTCTCCCTTCTTTGTCTCCTTGTCCTTGGCCGCGGCCGCTTCCAGTTCCTCGGGCGTGGCGTCGCGCAGAACCAGCGCCACGCGCCGGCTGTCCGGCGCCCATTCAAAATCGTTCACGTCCTGCGGCGTGTCCGTGACCCGCTGCGCTTCGCCCCCCAGCCGGTTCAGCAGCCAAAGCTGCTGCTTGCCTCCCGCGCGCGCGGAAAGAAACGCGATGAATTTTCCGTCCGGGCTGAAGCGCGCATGCGACGAGGAGACTCCTTCGGCGGTGAGCGCGATGGGTTCGCCCCCCGCGGCCGGAATCATCCAGATGCGCGTCTCGTTCTTATCCTCCTTCACTAGCGCGCTCTTCACCGTGTAGGCCACCCACTGCCCGTCGGCGCTCACTTGCGGATCGGAAACGTCGCGGATCGCCAGTGCATCTTCCACGGCAACAGCCCGCGGCGCGGCAACAGGCTGCTGCGCCGTCGTGGAGACGGAAAAGCACAGGACAACGGCAAAGACCAGCATGGAAGAAAGTTTCACGAGGAGGCTCCCCGAAGAGAAATGGTTGCCAAACGAGGGGGAGTGTACCACAGGGTCCGGCCGGGGCAAGCAATGTCCTCCGCCGCTATCATTTGCAATTTTTCGCTGGGGGACCAACAATGTTGGGGTTATCTTGAATCTGGCGCTGGCCGCGGTCCTTTATCTTTGGGGGTCCATCATGCCTGAAGCGGTGATTGTTTCCTCGGTACGCACGGCGGTGGGAAGGGCCGGCAAGGGTTCGCTGCGCGCGGCGCGGCCGGACGACCTTGCCGCGGAAGTGATCAAGGCGGCGCTGGCCCGCGTTCCCGGCCTCGATCCGCGGGAAATCGAAGACGTCATCCTGGGCTGCGCCATGCCCGAGGCTGAGCAGGGAATGAACGTGGCGCGTATCGCTTCGCTGCGCGCGGGGCTTCCCGTGAAGTGCTCGGCGATGACCATCAACCGTTTCTGCTCTTCGGGACTGCAAGCCATCGCCATTGCCGTGGACCGCATCCGTACCGGCGCGGCGCAGGTCATCCTCGCCGGCGGAACCGAATCCATGAGCATGGTGCCCATGGGCGGAAACAAAATTTCCGTGAATCCCTGGCTGGCGGAAAATAATCCCGATTCCTACATCAATATGGGCCTGGGCACCGAGCATGTCGCGCGCAAATTCCGCATCACCCGCGAGCAGGCCGACCAGTTTTCCCTGGAAAGCCACAAGAAGGCCGTGGGCGCGCTGGCCGTGGGTAAATTCAAGGACGAGACGGTTCCCGTCGAGGTCACCATCACGGAAGTGCCGGAGAGCAACGGCTCGGCCAAAGGCGCGGCAAGAGCCGCGGCGCGGAAATTTGTATTCGATTCCGACGAAGGCCCCCGCGTGGATACTTCCCTCGAAGTCCTGAGCAAGCTCAAGCCCGCCTTTCACGTGCACGGCACGGTTACCGCGGGTAACAGTTCGCAGATGAGCGACGGCGCGGCGGCAACCGTACTAATGAGCGAGGAGCGCGCCAAAACCCTGGGGCTGAAGCCCCTCGCGCGGCTGGTCTCTTTCGCCACCGCGGGCTGCGCCCCCGAAGAATTCGGCATCGGCCCGGTCTATGCGATTCCCAAGGCGCTCAAACTGGCCGGGCTGAAGCTAAGCGACCTCGCCGTAATCGAATTGAACGAGGCGTTTGCCGCGCAGTCCCTGGCGGTCATTCAGGAGGCCCGGCTCGATCCCGCCAGCGTGAATCCCAACGGCGGCGCCATCGCCCTCGGCCATCCCCTCGGCTGCACCGGCGCCAAGCTCACCGCTTCGATCATTCGCGAACTGCAACGCCGCAACGCGCGCTACGGGTTGGTGACCATGTGCATCGGAGGAGGAATGGGCGCCGCGGGCGTGATCGAGCGGCTCTCCTGAAATGAAAATGAAAAAATCCATCGGTCTTCTCGCAGTGATCTTGCTGGTGTTCCTAAGCGGCGCGCGGGCGCAGCAGCCTGTACCGGCTCCCCCCGCTGCTCCTCAAGCCGCGCCGCAGGCGGCTCCTCCGGCGGAGCAACCCAAAGCCGTGCCCATAACCGGCGAGCCGCGCCACCATCTTTCGCTCGAAAACGCCTGGGTGCGCGCCTTCCGCGTGGAAGTCGCCCCCAGGGATTCCACGCTGCTCCATGAACATGCGCGCGACTACGTCTATGTCACGCTGGGGCCCGCGGACATCGTCAATGCGGTTTGGGGCAAACCCGAAGCGCACGCCCAACTCGCCGACGCTGAAGTGCGTTTTGCGCGCGGGAACTTCGCCCACGTGGCCCGTAACCTAAGCGAGCAGCCGTTTCGCAATCTCACCATC
>JAIQGC010000142.1:813-3299 GCA_020072805.1 Terriglobia bacterium | reverse complement strand
GGCTCGGGTTATGCGTTGGGGGGTAATCTGATTTTGAGAGCCAAAATCGTCAATTAGGTTCTTGGGAATTAAGGCTTTACCGGATACCAGGGAAAAGAGCAGTTTTAAGAAGCGGGCGGTAGTGTGGCGGTTGACCGGAACTGGTTGTTCTTTCAGCCAATCCTCATCCACGTGGCGGATAAAAATGAAATAGTGCCCGTCAGTGGCTACGCCGGCCAGTCGGGAAAGCTGTTGCCGCTCTTCCCTGGCTACGTCCACCATGTAATCTGTTAATTGATCTACTGCCCCTTTCGTAGCCTTATGACTAAGAGAGCCCCGGAGAATCCCAGGGTCTTTATATTCTATAATCAAACGATTATATGCAGCATCAATCCGGCCTGAAGCAACGGTATATTCTTCCCTCAGTAAAATGGGGATATCAAATTCCCGTCCAATGTCTTCTATCAGGTTGGCAAAGGGCCGCCGAAATTCCGCTTCATTGGCGGCAGCCCTTGCCATAGCTATGATTTTCTCTGAAACGACCGGAGCCCGGGCTTCAATTTTTTCGAGTTGTGCTAAACGACTGGGTAGCATTTAAGAAACTCCTGGATGAAAATTTCCCTTTGCAAAAAGGCGGGCTAAACTGCCCTAATTATTTAATGGTGTAGGGGGTGTCTCAGCTATCGGTAGGCATCACCTCGGGGTCTAATAGCTGTAACAAAAAGGGCACTGTTCACTTCATCTAAGGTATAAAGGATGCGCCAATCACCTACTCTTGAGGAACGGAGACCATTTAATCCATTTAACGGTTTTGAATAAGTGGGGTTGAAGGGGTCTGCGGCCAGTTGCCGTAAGCGTTTCCGTATCCGCAGCTTTAGCGGTCCATCCAGGTGATTGAGCTTCCGCATCGCCGGCTTCGCCACGAAGATCTCGTGGCTTTTAGGCAGGGGCACTTCTTGGGCTTCAATCCTTGAGCTTGACATAATCGCCACGACGGATGGCTTCGATTCCCCTTTTGACCTCATCCAGATCATCGGGGGAAAGGTGCTCTAATTCTTGAGGAGTCCTAATTGAAAAACGTGTTATGGGAACATCTGGTAGTCGGAAATGAAGCTCAGGTAGTGCTTTTTCTTGAATTGCCTCGCCTTCAATCCACTTCATAAGGGTATTTCGGGGAAAACGCCATTCCCTGCCCACCTTTCGGGCCGGCAGCACGCCACGTCGGGCCATGTCCCTTATGGTATAAAGAGATAGCCGCAGCAGCTCCGCTGCCTCATTTGTGGTTAGGACTTCCCTCGGTTCCATTACCTTAACCTCCTTGTCTATACATGCCACATTCTTTAATAAATGGCAACATTGAACTTTATAGAGCCACATTGATAGGAATCGGAAAATTCAAGTGAATCCGGGTGAACTTATGGGGCCTTGAAGAAAGCAAGGCAAAAACAGTGGTTTACGGCAGAGGCTTGGGAGGGAATTTATTATTGCTCTTGATTCTCAATCGCTAATTGGAATATCGCACAACAGGCGCCCTATAAGGCCGGGAGCAAGTAAGCACTTATAATCGCCTTCAATATTGTGTTGGGAAAGTATGATTCTGCGGGGGACCAGACCGCTTTTTTTTGCCGGATCATGGACTAAAGGCGGCTCAGGCAAGTAAAATCAAGGCCAGGAGTCAGGAAGCGGGGGCAAGGGGGCTCTAATCAATCCTCTGCAACGTTCTTTTATCGTAAACCCATCCGTCACCCAACGTGAAGTAACAGTCTTTTCCCTTATAAGTAATTTCAAGGCGGGCCCAACGAAAGCTAAATTCCTTAGGCTTTTGTGGGGCCGGACCTTCTGCACGAGGAATCTCCCCCGATTCCAGAAAGGATATTCCGGGTCCAGGCGATGCCCTGGCTTGGGCTTTGGCGGCTCCAGGCCCAAAACAGCCCAGCTCAAGCGGTTCAGGGCCCCTCGGGGCCGCCCTGCAAGGTTTCCTGATCGCCCCGGCTTGAACTGCCCTCGGTTGCCACCAGCCTGTTTCTTTCCTTGATCCACCGACATTTCTCTCTCAGCAAGCCTATCACGGCATGAACTCCAGGTGCAAACCCTCTGACCCCCAAAAAGTGTGATCGGTTCCCGAAGCCAGACGACCTGGGGATCAATTTTCCCCCTATCAATATATATATTAATATCTATATAGGGATTATTTATATAGATATTAATATCAATATAAGTTATTGATTTTTCTGGAAAAAAATGATGACAAAGTGATAGAAAATTCTTGACAAGCGCCAAGCGCACGGTAATCTGAGGAAGAACTAAAAAGTTGAGGGTGGCCCCCGGTCGCACGGTCACCACCCCCAAGACAGGCACTTGCCGCCCCTGCATTTTGGCAATTCTTGAGCGCCATGCTCTGGCAGCAGGCCCATTTTTATTTTCAGTGATTTTTTACCTAAATGTCAACAAGTTTTTGTAACCTCACAGCCTCGGATCGGTTTAAGGGAGGAGAAAGATATGCGAGC
>JAIQGC010000142.1:0-674 GCA_020072805.1 Terriglobia bacterium | reverse complement strand
CTGGGGGGCCCCAAAATCCGATGTGATGAGAACAGCCCTCCGGCAACTTGTAGCGCAAGAACAATCCCGGGTTAGACGGCTTGGGAATACGAAGGAGCAAGCCCGTTAAGGAAAGCAAACCTTTGGTTCGGGGCCAGGGGCGAGGGCGATGGGTAAAAAAAATGAGGTCGGTGAATTTATGTCCAGGGTATCCAGCTCCTTCCTAAAAGTCAAGTTGGCCCTTCGTTTTCCTCTCTGTAACCACTTAAGGGGTCGGAGTGTCCCTCTTTCCATCCAGGCGCCGGTGACCTTGGGGGTGAGCAATGGCCCCGGTTAATATTGCCAAGTTGCTTCTAACCGCACAGTCCCTTAACCTTGCGGACCTTCAAGACTTGCAGAAATCGGGCATAAGCCTTGAAGTAGCCAAAGCGGCGGGAATCGTTTCCGTTCCCCCCGATGCCGTTCCTAAAATCCTGGGAGCTTGTAATTATGGATGGGCAGCCCCGAGGGTAGAATCCTTAATGGCCTTCCCCTACCGGCCCCTGAATGGCGATGGCGAGGTTAATTATTGGCGGTTCAAAGTAACCCCTGCCATTGAAACCAGAGAGGGAACCACTAAATACCTACAACCTGAGGGGAGCCTGAATCATGTTTACTGTCCCCCCGGCGTGGACCCCCAAGGGAAAGATACCCTC
>JAIQGC010000017.1 GCA_020072805.1 Terriglobia bacterium | reverse complement strand
CGATCTTGCTGGCGGCATAGGGAGATTGGCCCCGCAACGGATGGGCTTCGTCGATGGGGGTGTATTGGGCGGTGCCGTAGGTTTCGCTGGTGGAGGTGTGCACGAAGCGCTCCACCCCGTGATGGCGGGCCGCCTCCAAGAGGTTCAGGGTGCCGCCGCAGTTGGTCGCCACATAGAGGGCCGGGGCTTTGTGTCCGGCGGACCAAAAGACGCGGTCACGCTGGGGCCAGTGGGGATTGGCGGGGTCGTGATTCAGGACGTTCAGGTAGAGAGCGGCGGCGATGTCCATGACGGAAAGAGTGCCGCCCGGATGGCCGGAGCCGGCGGCGTGGATGCTGAGCAGGTTGATGGCGCGCATTTCGGCGGCGGCGGCTTTTAATTCGGCGATGCTCAGGTGCGGACCGCACTTTTTTGCTGGCGGCGTCATGGAAGGTCTCCTCGTGCTATCTATTTGCAGGCCATTCCGGGGCTGCAATGCGCGGCAAGAGACGGAAGTCGTCAGGCGGCAGAGACTGGGGGAGAAAACGCACCCCTTGCGCCCATTGGCCCTTGGCGATTGCAAAGGAATGAGTGCAGGCCCTCGTGGGGAGTTTCTGTGCGATGGGTTGGATCAACCCAACTCCTTGTATTGCAATCGGTTGCGGCAGAGAAGCTGTCGGCTGTATCTTCCCGGGCCGTAACCGGTGCAAAAAAGGGAAACTCTGCACTCATCCTCGTGTTGATGTGAAGCAAGGCAAATGCCAGAAAACCGCGGACCGGCACGCAAAATGGACTGGGCCTGTCCGAGCTTATCCGGCGCGCGGCTGCAACCGCGCGGTGAAGTGGCGGAGGAAGGGGGCCTGGTAGGTCAGGTCGTAGCCGCGGAGGGATTCGCGGCGCTTCCACACGTCCAGGATGACTTCGACGACGTACTCGATATGGCTCTGGGTATAAACGCGGCGGGGAATGGCCAGGCGCACCAGGTCCATGCGGGCGTGCTCGCCAAACATCAGCGTGCCGATTTCAACCGAGCGGATACCGCCGGCCAGATACAGCTCGATGGCCAGGGCCACGCCGGGGAATTGCGCCGGGGGAATATGCGGGAGGAAGGCGCGGGCGTCCAGATAGATGGCGTGGCCGCCGGGAGGCTGAACGATGGGCACGCCTGCGGCGGCGATGTGGTTGCCGAGAAACCCGGTGGAGGCGATGCGATATTTCAGGTAGTCCTCTTCGAGAGCTTCGTTGAGGCCGACGGCGATAGCTTCGAGGTCGCGCCCGGCGAGACCGCCGTAGGTGGGAAAACCTTCGGTGAGAATGAGGAGGTCTTTTTCCTGCTGGGCGAGAAGATCGTCATTGGTGCAGAGGAAGCCGCCGATATTGGCGAGGCCGTCTTTCTTGGCGGACATGGTGCAGCCGTCGGCGAGAGAAAACATTTCTTGGGCGATGGCGCGGGGAGTTTTATCGGCGTAGCCCGGCTCGCGGAGTTTGATAAACCAGGAATTTTCGGCGAAGCGGCAGGCGTCGATATAGAGGGGAATGCCGTGCTTCGCGCAGATGGCCTTGACCGCGCGGATATTGGCCATGGAGACGGGCTGGCCGCCGCCGGAATTGTTGGTTACGGTCAGCATCACCAGAGGAATGCGCTTGGCGCCCAGGCGCTCGATGGTTTCCGCAAGGCGCGCCGTGTCCATATTGCCCTTGAAGGGATGCAACGCGGCGGGTTCGAGGGCTTCGGCGATGGGCAGGTCGAGGGCTTCGGCTCCAACGAATTCGCAGTTGGCGCGGGTGGTGTCGAAATGGGTGTTGTTGGGGACGACGTCGCCCTTCTTGCACATCACCGTGAAGAGAATCCGTTCCGCAGCGCGGCCCTGGTGCGTGGGAATGACGTGGCGGAAGCCGAAAATATCCTGCACGGAGCGGCGGAAGCGGTCGAAGCTGGAGGAGCCGGCGTAGCTTTCATCACCGCGCATCATGGCGGCCCACTGTTCGGTGGACATGGCCGAAGTGCCGGAATCGGTGAGCAGGTCGATGAGGATGGCGTCGGCGGGAACGAGGAAGAGGTTGTAGCCGGCGGCGGCGATCAGGCGCTGGCGTTCTTCGCGGGTGGTTTCGCGGATGCGCTCGACGCTCTTGATGCGGAAGGGCTCGATGATAGTTTTCATGGCCAGGGCCGCCTTTCCGCGCCTGCGCGAGAATTACAGACTATATCATCTGCATCTAAGCAGGTCACTCGCGGTCCCCATTCGCAAGGGCGGGATTTCTCTTGCGCTCAAGCGCCCGGCTCCCGTTCTTCTTCTTTCGTCTTCCCGGACTCCGCGGCGGCCGGTTCGCGCAACCGTCCAGCCTCCTCCAGCGCCCGGTAATAGTCTGGGCGCGTGTGGCGGTAATGCTCCGCGGGAACCCTGCCGTGCAGCCAGGCGAGGTCCATGGGATAAACCAGGGGGTCGAAGATCACCAGATAAAAATGCCAGAGCAGAATGGAGAAGGTGGCCAGGAGGGCTTCATAGAAGTGCACGGCGGTGGCCGCGTCGGTCAGCCACTTGGGAAAGTAATGCAGGGTGAAATTATTGAACCACAGCAGAAAGCCGGAGAGGGCCATGATCGCGGTGCCCCAGAGAAAGGCCCAGTACTCTATTTTTTCGGCGTAGCTGAATTTGGGGAATTGCGGCGCTTCGCGGGAGAAGCCCAGGTTGTAGCGGAGGACGCGCAGTAAATCGGTGAAATCGCGCCAGCGCGGGAGCAGGGCCCGCAAGATAGAGCGGTCGCGCTTATTCACCGCCAGATGAGCAAAGTGATAAATCGTCGCGGCCAGCAGAACCACCGCTGCGATGCGGTGCAGCGTGCCGCGAAACGCGATGTGGCTTTCCCACAGCAGCAGGGGCTGGGCCCACCACTTGGCGGGATATTTCAAGGCAAAGCCGGTGAAGACCAGCGTGGGGAAACTGAGCATGACGCCCCAATGGGCCAGGCGAAAATGGAAATTCATGCGCACGGCCTGCTGCGGACTTTCCGGCCGGGGGCGCGGACGCACCAGTTTGGAGAGGAGATCCAGGGCGTTGTGCGCAACCATGAAGAACAGCGTCAGGGGGATCAGCACCCAGTAAATCCAGCGGATCCAGCGCACGGCGGGATGCGCCGGGCCGCTGGCGGTGCGCACGTGCACCGCGCCGATGGCGAAGCGTTCTCCGGCGCCGTTATGGCAATGGCCGCAGGTTTTCGCCAGATTGGCGGGATGCACCATGGAGCGCGGGTCGCTGGAGCGGAAGATGTCATGCACGCCGTGGCAGGAGGAGCAGTTGGCCACGGTCAGCGAGCCCTCGCTGATGGAAAGTCCGTGAAAACTATCCGCGTAGGAGGGCACGCGGTCGGTGGGCAGGTTGTAGCGCTCGGCCAGGCGCTCGTCGCTGTGACAGCGCGCGCAGGTATCCATGGAAACGCGCGCGGCGTTCACGCGGGAGCCGGCGTCGGAGGGAGAAAGAATGCCGTGCTCGCCGTGGCAATCGGTGCATACGGGGGCGTCGCGCACGCCCGCCAGCATGGCCTGCCCGTGCACTCCCGCGAGATATTTCTTGGCGACGCCGGCATGGCAACGGCCGCAGGTTTCCGCCACGTTCCAGTGATTGATGGGCGAACGCGCTTCGCGCCCCACGGCGATGCCGTGGCTGCCGTGGCAGTCCGAGCAGGTGGCCGCATTTTTTCCGCTGGCGACGGCTTGCGCGTGCACGCTCAGGCGGTAGCTTTCCACGGGATGCGCCAGGGGAATGCGGTGGCGCGAGAGAAACTCCTTGTTGCCGTGACAGGCCGAGCAGGTATCCGGCAGATTCTTTTTGGCCACGGGCGAGGCCGCTGCGCTGGATGCCACGATGCGGTGGGCGGGGCCGTGGCAGTTGGCGCATCCCGGGGCGTCGGTATCTCCGGCCTTCTGCGCTTTTCCGTGCGCGCTGGCTCGCAACTCCTTCACCTGCTGCTCGTGGCAGGCCGCGCATTTCTCCGGAGCCACTTTGTTTTCCGCAGTGAGTTCGTGCAGGTCGCCATGACAGGAGCGGCAGGCGTCCGCGCCCAGGGCGGCGTGAACGCTGCGGGGCATGTCGGCGGAAGGTTCGGCGTGGCAGGCTGCGCACTTCACGCGCGGGACTTTCGCCGGATGGGGGAAGCCGCGCAGAGCGGTGTGACAGTCGCGGCACGCCAGAATGCCGTGGATACTGCCCTGAAACTTATCCGCATGCAGGGAGATGTTTTTGCCAGTTTCGCTCTTCATGTCCGGCTGGCCGTGGCAGTCCAGGCAAGCCGCATTTTCCTTCTGGTTTGCCGCGGCAGTGGGCGCCAGCAGGGTCAGCGCCATCAGCAACGCCAGCACGATCGCCAGGATCAGCGCCGCAATCTTCAGTACGCGCATGTGCGCATCCTCCTTCGCCGGCCTTTTCTATCTCTCTAGCAGTCTGCGGAAAGACTCAATTACGGGTGTCATGCTGAGGCGAACCGATGAGGTTCGCCGAAGCATCTCAACTTTAAGTGTCTGCAGCACATACAGCTGAGATTCTTCGTCCCGGTAAAAAGCACCGGGACTCAGAATGACAAATTCCACTTTTTCCCCAGCCTGCTAGCGGTACGCGAAAAGCATGGCGTACAAAATCCACAAGACAATGCTGAAGCCCACGGCCAGGGCGGACCAGGCGAAGGCGCGAATGGTGCGGGTGACGATGGGGGGATAGGCGGCGTCCATTTTTTCCTCGAGCTTGCCGGCGGCGGCCAGGGCTTGCACTTCGCGCGGTTTATCCCGCCGCATTTCCTCGAGGGCCACGCGCCCCGTAAAGATGGTGATGTCCATGGGGAATTTTTCCGGGCGCAGATGGGTGTTGAAGAAATGCACGGTAAAAATAAAGCCGGTGGCCAGCAAGGCCTCGTCGCTGTGAATGATGGTGGCCACGTTGAGAAACATTCCGGGCAGCACGCGCGTGAAGAAAACCGGGAACCACAGGGTCAGGCCGGTGGCTCCGATGATGGCGATGCCCCAGAAAACCGCGAAGTAGTCGAATTTTTCCCAGTAGGTCCAGCGGCCATAGGAGGGGCGGGGTCCGCGGCCCACGAACCATTTCACGGTGGCGATGAATTCGGAAAAGTCGCGGCGTCCGGGCAGCATGGAATCGGGTCCGAAGAGCAGGGCTTTCCAGGAGTGGTACTCGTGGCGCTTCAGCCGCAGCAGGTCCAGCAGGTGCATCACGAAGACGGAGAACATCACCACGGCCGCGGCGCGGTGAATGTATCCGGCGGTTTCGAAACCGCCCAGCAGGCGGGAGAGCGTGACGGCCCAGCCGGTGTAGGAAAACTTCAGGGTCAATCCGGTGAGCGCCAGGCTCATGAAGCAGAGAATCATGCCGGTGTGCAGGACGCGATGCAGGCGCGTGAAGCGCACGAACTGGCGCTCGCCGGCGGGCGGGACCGCGGCGGTGCGCAGTTCGCGGCGCATCTGGAAGGCGCGGGGAATCCACAGCAGGGTGTGCAGGCCGCTGACCAGGAAGGTGCCGGCCAGCAGCGCGGTCATACCCCAGAACGCGGCGAAGAGGAAGGGATACTTGCGGGGATCGTGGTGCGTGGCGTGGGTGAGGTAACCGGCGAAGCGGCGGGTGGCGCCGGGGTGGCACTTCTGGCAGGTGGCCACGACGTTGGCGCGGCTCAGGCGCGAGTTGGGGTCGGCCACGGCGCGGACGTCATGCGCGCCGTGGCAGTCATAACATTTGGCGGTCTTGGTGTAGCCCAGGCGCGAGACTTTGCCGTGGTAGGTGTCGAAATAAGTTTTGGCGATCTCTTCGTGGCAGCGGCCGCATTTGGTCATGATGTCCAGCTTGAAGGCGTCCTCGTCGGCGCGGCGGATGGTGTGGGCCGTATGGCAATCGTTGCAAACGGGCAGGGGGTGGCCGTTCTTGCCGTTTCCGCGAACGTGAACGCTGCGGTCGAACTGCTCTTGAATGCCGTGATGGCATTGGCCGCAGGTGGCGGGAACATTAGCGTGATTGACGCTGGATTGCGGATCGCTGCGCGGGAGAACGCGGTGGGCGGTGTGGCAATTGGTGCAGGTGGCGGTGACGGTCAGGCCGCTCTTGAGCAGGCCCTTGCCGTGAATGCTTTCGGTGTAGTGCTCGATGATTTCGTGCTGCGTTCCGGTGTAACGCGCGGCGGCCTTTTGCCCCTCGCGATGGCAGCGCGCGCACAGCGCGGGAATATTCGTGGGGAACGAGGGCGAGGCGGGGTTGCTCTTGCCCAGCACGGCATGCGTTCCGTGGCATTCGCGGCAGTCCGGAGCCACGGGATTTTTTGCGCCCAAGAGCTGCCCATGGGTGCTGCTCTGGTATTGCCTGCCGATTTCCTCGTGGCAGGCGGTGCAGTCCACCGGGCGGGTGATGGTTTCGCAGGGGCGCAGGCGCGAAGCGTTCACTTCCGAGTGGCACTGGCTGCAGGCAATTTTGGAGTGGCGCGAGCCGGCCAGTTCGGCCGCCGGGACGAACATGGAGCGAGAGTCGCGGGCGCGGCGCAGGCGCGGATTGCCATGGCAGCGCAGGCAATCGGCGTCGGCCATGCCCTGCTCATAGAAGACATTGCGGATTTTGTGCGGCTGGTGACAATCGACGCAGGCGGGAAGAATGTGCGACTGCTTTTCCCACAATTCGCCCTTGATGGTCTTGCGGTGCACCTCCTCGATCTGCGCGTGGCAGCGCGTGCAGGTCGCGGCGATGTTTTTCCTGGCGATGCTGGAAGCCGGGTCGGTATGCGGCAGGATCAGGTGGGCCGTGTGGCAGGTGGCGCAGGTGGGGGCCACGATCAGGCCCTTTTTCAGCAAACCTTCGCCGTGAATGCTTTCCGAATAGTTTTCCAGAATGTTGCTTTGCGGGATGTCGCGGTTGCGCTGCACCGGAGTCCCTTCGCGATGGCAGCGGCCGCAGACGAAGGGGACTCGCAGCGGGGCCACCGCCGAGCGGGGATCTTTGACGGGAAAGATGTCGTGTTTGCCGTGGCAGTCCTTACAGCGCGGCGCCAGAGGGTCGCCGCGCGCCACCGCCTTTCCGTGCAGCGAGCGGGCATGCTGCTCCTGCTCGGGAGCGTGACACAGGCCGCAGTCCACGCGCTCGACCGGCGCGCCGTGAGGAATCTCCTGGCCTTCCAGGCTGGCGTGGCAGGCGGTGCAGCCCAGGCTGGCATGCGCCGAGACGGCCAGCTTTTTCCCGTCCACATAGAGGGACACGGTTCGCCCGGAATGTTCCACGGACATGCTTTTATCGCCGTGGCAGGCGAGACATTCCTCGTTGGTGGCAGGAGATGGAGAAGCGGCGCGGGAGGACACGGAAGCGGCGGCGTGGAGGAGAAGCAGCAAGAGAAATCCGCGGAAGGCGTTTCCGCCCGCGGATTGCGAACTTTCCTGGACCCTAACTTTCACCGCTCCCAGACTTTCCTGCAAACTTTGCCGGCGGCTATTTCAGCCCCAAGTCAGTCAGCACCTTGGGATTTTCCTCTTCCATGGCCAGCAGGGCGTGGCAGGCGGAGCAATCGTTGTCGATTGTCTTTCCGTCCGCGCTGGTATGGCTGCCGTCATGGCAGCGAAAACAGCCGGGGAAATCGTTGTGCCCCAGATTATTGGGATGCGTGCCCCAGGACAGCTTCATGTCCGGGAAAATATTGCGCTCGTAAATGGCGGCCACCTGCTCAGCCGACTGCTGCACCACGGTGCGCCGGGCCCGGTAAATCTGCGGATAGGAGGCGCGGTAGAACTCGTTGAGTTCGGTGATGATGCGGCGGCGGGCTTCGTCACGGTCCGGATATTCGGCCTTGAGCAGCTCCATGCCCTTCTTCTTGATAAAGGGCAATTCGGGGCTGACCAGGCCTTCGCTCATGCGCTTGTCCAGGGCCGCATCGGGCATTTCAAAGGCATGCGTGGGGCGGTTGTGGCAGTCCACGCAATCCATGGTGCGGGTTTCGCCGGCGGCCAGTTGCTGCGGGGTGGCTTTGGCGTCGCTGGAAACGTATTCCACGTTTTTTCCGGCGTCGTCGGTGTAGAACACCACGGGGATGACCTGGCGCTGCTCGTCAATGGAGGTGTAACGGATGCGCGAGCCGGCATCCAGGTGGCGCCCGTGAATGCCCGCAACGCCCTGCCAGGTGCGTCCGCCGATCTTCATCAGCAGGACGGTCTTCAGCGCGGTGTTTTTCTCGTCGTCCTTGTATTTGGTTTTCACCAGGAACTTGTCGCCGGTGAAGCGCTGCGGCCAGTGGCATTGCTCGCAGGTTTCCCGCGCGGGGCGGAGGTATTTGACCGGAGCGGGAATGGGCCGTGAATACGTATGGAAGGTCACGGCAAAGACCTGGCGCACGCCGGAAAGCTTGGAACGCACAAACCAGCCGGCGCCGGGCCCGATGTGGCAGGCCACGCAGGAAACGTTGGAATGAGGCGAATTCTGATAGGCGGTGAATTCGGGAATCATGACCGTGTGGCAGGTCTGTCCGCAGAACTGCGTGGTGTCCATGTATTCCACGCCGCGATAGGAGGCCATGGAGACGATAACGGCATTCAGCAGGGTGGCGCCGCTGACCAGCAGGAAAGCGCGGCGCGCCGCGGGGATGGCGAAATCCACCGCGGGATAGGTGAGCGGGAGGGCCTGGCGCTTGCGCAGCGAGCTCTGGCGCAGCCAGATGCCCAGGGGGATCAGGAGCAATCCCAGGATGAAGAGTCCCGGAAGAATCAGAAAGATCAGGATGCCGATGTAAGGATGAACGGGGCCGCGTTGCAGGGACTCCAGGATCCAGAAGCCGATCATGGTGAAGGCGCTGCTGGTGGTGAGAACCACACCGGCCATGGAGGCAAAATTCTGCCCCAGGTAATAGAACAGCCGGACCCATTCGCGGATGGTGTGCTGTGGGCTCATCGTTTGCCGCCGCTGCTTATTTCCTTTCGTTCCCTGAGCGCAATAAATTGCGGTCCCTGGCGGGGAGGCGCCGGGGACCGCAGACCGAACCAGACTGTCTCTCCGACGTTAGAAGGGCGCCGCTATTTCTTGCACAGACTTCTCATGTAGGCAATGACGTCCTTGATTTCCGCCTCGGTCAGCTTCTTGTCATAGGCGGGCATCTTGTTCTTGCCCTTGGTGATGATTTCCGTCCAATCCGCATCGGTGGCCTTGGCGGCCTCCTCGGTGCAGACGCTGGGCGTCTTGGTGGCCTTTCCGGCGGCGGTGGCGGCGGTTCCGTCCGGACCGTGGCACCCCGCGCACTTCGCCTTGTACACCTTTTCGCCCGCGCTCTGGGCCTGCGCTGGCGCGCTCCACAGGAGCATCACGGCGAGCGCCAGAAGACACGCGCCGAATTTTACCGCCCAGTTGATTCGCATTGTCATGGTTGCCTCCCTCTTGCTTTCGCGCAGGGTTCGTTGAAGGCCCCGCGGAATTTTCGAAATTCGTGCCGCGCGCGGCGTTCAGCGCGCCTTCTGTTCCATCTTTCCGATGTACAGGCGCAGCCCCACCAGCACCATGAAGATGCTCAGGAGGGCCACGCCCAGGCCCATGCGCCGGTAATCGCGCTCGCGCAGCGCATCCTTTCCCGCTTGCAGGTTCTTGGCCACGATCTTCATGCCCGCCTGCACGTCCTGATTCACCGGGTCCACCCGGAAGCGGTGGATGGAAACGCGCGCCTTGGTCAGGGCATCGCGCGCCTGATCCTGCTCGAGCCGCGCTTCGCTGACCTCCATGCCGGAAGCTTCGGCGGCCGCCAGAAGCTGATCGGCGCCGCGGATGCCGTCGTCGAGTTGCGTCAGGTTGCCGAGGATTTTCACGCGGGCCTGGTCGCAGACGTCTCCGGGTTTGTGGCACTGCATGCATACGGCCTTGGGGCCGGCGCCCAGATTGGCGTCGGTGGGGTGGCTGATGTCGTGCTTTCCGTGGCAGACCATGCATCCGGGAAGAGCGGAGCGCTGGAAAGCGGCTTTGTGCGAACTCTTTTCGTAGAGCTGGGACTGAAACACATGGCAGTTCGAGCACACGTTTTGCACCGAATCCACGCCCGGAGGCGCGGCGCCGTGATTTCCGTGGCAGGTGGTGCAAGTGGGCGCGCTCAAGTCTCCGCGCACGGTCAGCGCATCAAAATGCACGCTCGTGGTGTACTTGGCGAACTGGTCGGTAGGGATGTGGTGGTCCTTCATGTAGGCGGCGTCGGCATGGCAGCGCGAACAGGTCTTCGCCACATTCAAGGGATGGACCTGCGAGCGCGTGTCGCTGGCCGGGCGCAATCCGTGCAGCCCGTGGCAGTCCGTGCAGACGGCGACTTTTAGGTCGCCTTTGGCCAGCAGCTTTCCGTGCACGCTGGTTTTATACTGGGCGAGCTGATCGGTGCGCAGCGAGGGGTTGTATTGCCGCATGTAGGCCCCGTCGGAATGGCATTTGCCGCACAATTCCGGAATCTGCTTCTTTTCGATCTTTCCGCGGAAGCCGGCCTTCTTGCTCATCGCGTCCATGTCCGCGAGCTTGGGATCGCCGCCATGGCAACTCGCGCAGGTCAGTCCTTTCTGCGCATGAATGTCCGCGGCGAACTGCTGCTCGGTCACCTGCAGCGGCGGGTCGAGCGTAGCGTGGCAATCCAGGCAGGTGCTGGTTGATTGCGCGAGAGCGGGAACGGCCGCGAGGCAAAGCAGCAGGCCGGGCCACGCGTACCGCCAGATCGTTTTATTTCGCCACATAGCCATAGACCGTCATCACCAGAATAAACGCCAGCGCGAAAATGCCCGCGCCCAAGATCATTCTGCGGCCGCGCCCGCGGGCCGCGCCGTCGAAGAAAGGCAGGAGAACCCACAAACCACCGGCCGCGCCGAAGACCAGAATGCCCAGCAACTCTCCGTCCACCAGCCACACCTTGGCGGGGATGAGCTTCAGCGTCTGAAACATGAACAGGAAATACCACTCGGGCTTGATGCCGAGGGGCGCCGGAGCGAAGGGGTCCGCCTTGGTGCCCAGTTCCCACGGCAGCAACGCGGCCAGCGCGCCCAGCACGGCCAGGGCGATATACCAGGCCATCAGCTCGCGCAGGAAAAAGCTGGGAAAGAATTTCATTTCCCGCGCTTCCGCGGGCGCCGCCTTCCAGCGTTCTTCCACTTCCGGCGGGACGCTCATGCCGAAGCGCTGCACCAGGAAGATATGCCCGGCAATAAGAACCGTGGTGATGCCGGGGAGCACGGCCACGTGGAAGCCAAAAAAGCGCGTCAGCGTCGCTCCGGTCACTTCCTCGCCGCCGCGCAGAAAAATCATGATCCACTTGCCGACCACGGGAACCTGTCCGGCAATGTCCGTGCCCACCTTGGTGGCGAAAAAGGCCAGCGTGTTCCAGGGCAGGAGGTAGCCGCTGAAGCCAAAGCCCATGGCCAGGAAGAGCAGGAGCATGCCGGTCACCCAGGTGAGCTCGCGGGGCTTGCGGTAGGCCTTGAGGAACAGCACGCTGAACATGTGCGCGAAAGCGGTGAAGATCATGAGGTTGGCGGCCCAGGAGTGGATAGAGCGCACCAGCCAGCCGAACTGCACGCGGGTCATGATGTACTGCACGCTTTCGAAGGCTTCGCCGGCGCTGGGGCGGTAATAGAGCAGCAGGAGGATTCCCGTGCAAACCTGCAACATGAAAAGGAAGAGGGTGATGCCGCCCAGAAAATACCAGTAGGAGCGCCCGTGCATGGGCACGGTCTTCTTGGCAAGAGGGGCGGCCAGGTCCTTGAAGTCCAGGCGCTCGTCCAGCCAGTCGTAAGCCTGTTGCAGAAGCTTCACGCTAGGCTCCCTGTTTCCGTCGCACCACCACGTCATCTCCGCGCAGGTTCACCTGAAAAACTTCCAGCGGGCGCGGCGGCGGCCCGGCCACGTTGCGCCCGTTCATGTCGTAGAGGCCGTTGTGGCAGGCACACCAGATCTGGTGCAGGTCGTTGCGGTACTGCACCGTGCAGCTCAGATGCGTGCAGGTGGCCGAGAGAGCGCGATACTCCCCTTCGGCCGTCAGCAGCAGCAGAGCCGGGCGGTTTCCAAAGCGGAAGATCTTCGAGCTGTTGGGCTTGAGATCGCCCTTTTTGCAGGCGACGACTTCATCGCCGCCCAAATCGGCAACCGGCGGGGGAACCAGGTAACGCAGGATGGGGTAAACGAAAGAGATGACCGAGGCGATCAGGCCGCCGCCCAGCAGAATTTCCACCAGGCGGCGGCGTTCCGGCTTTACGCGGGACGTATCGTTAGTGGGCATGAGCTTCGCGTTTCCCTCCGGATCTTTTCCCGCGCTTATTTAGTTTTTTTTAGCCAATGTCCGAATGTGCGCCACCAGCCCGGCAATCTGTTCCTTGCTGAGCTTGGTCTCGTAGGCGGGCATCTTGTTCTTGCCCTTGGTGACGATGGCGGTCAGTTCCGCGTCGGTCTGCTTCTGCACATCCGCGGAACCAAAGTCGCGCGTCTTCATGGCCGGCTTTCCGGCGCCGTCCGCGCCGTGGCACATGGCGCACTTGGCCTTGAACAGATCGGCGGCTTCATCGGCACGCGAAGACGCCGGCCAGACCAGAAGAGCCATCCCCGCCGCTGCGATCACCAACCCCCTGCTGAGTGTTGAGTTCATTTCTATATCCTCCCGATGATGTAAACGGGGACAGGGTATTCCACCTGCCCCCGGTCCTGCAATACTTCTAGAAGCGGTATTCCAGAGTAAAAGACACGTAATGGGCCTTGTACGAAGGCTGGTCCACGCCCAGGAACAGATAGCGCGCCGCCGAGGGATCGCCCACCACGAAGTAAGGGTAGTAGGGGCTGGAGATTGACGAAGCCGCCGTCGGGCCCACACTAGGACAGCCCGGCGCGACCGTGGCAGAGACAGACGGGGTTTGCGGCACAAGCACGGCGGGTACGCCAGTTGTCGCCACGCAGCCCATGTACTGAGTCATGGCCGAAGTCTGATAGTCCTTGTAGTCCCATTGCTGGTAGCGGTACTCGAACTTCGGCGTGAGGCGGTCCGTCAGTTTGTAGCGGAACATGACCGTGAACTCGTGCGAGCGATTGACCGTTTCCGGATAGTCCACGGCCGCGTTGGTTGTCGTCAGCATGAAGCGGTCGGCCAGGGCCAGGGGAGTGGGGTCAACAGGAGTGGGGCTGGTGAGGAAATTGGCCGGCTGAGTTCCCAGCGCCGCCGAATTGACGTTGCCTTTCGCTGCCGACAGCGTGTAGTAGGCGGTCAGATAGGTCTTCTTGCCGAAATGGGCGTCGGCGCCCGCGGCCAGGATGTCCACCCGTTCGTTGGCAGTGCTCTCCCAGTCGTTGTTGGGGCTGTCGCAGGGACCCTGGTAGAGAAGTCCATTACTGCTCGTGCCGCAACCGTTGGGATTCGCCGTGAGGGTGGTGCTTTCCGGCCCGCGATAGCGGGAAATCATGCGCTTGTGGTACTGCTCGCGGGAATACTCGGCGAACAGGGTGACTTGGGTGCTGAGGGCGTAGTCCAGATTGACGCCGTAGTTGTAGGAGATGTCCTTCAGCAGGCCGTAGAGATAATACGGGTTGGTGGTAGCGGCGGCGCCGGTCAGGAAGTTCAGCGGCGTGGCGCTGTTGGACTCCCCGGCACGGTTGTAGTCGTCCTGCAGAGTGCCGGCAAAGGCCGAAGCGGTCAGCTTGTCCGTGAAGTTGTATTGCACCAAGCCGTCGGCGCGGTGCTCCAGCCGGGCCGCCTGGTCGAAGCGGCGGGCCAAGGGGCTGTCCACCGGGATGCCTCCGGAGATCTCCAGAGAAACGTCGTCCAGATAGACTTCCGGTTTGCGGTCGGAGTGCCGGTAAGACAGGCGGAAGAGCAGATCCTTGTTCGGGCTGAAGTCCACGGCGGTGAAGATGGAATTGTCCACGGAATGTTCCGCGTCGCGATGCACACGGTCCATCCATTCCTTCTCGTAGCCGAGCTTGAAGGCGCTGCGCTTGGAGAAGTACCAGCTGCCGCTCAGTTCGAGGTTTTTGCGGTTGTAGCCAAACGGAGTGTTTTCCGTGGTCACGGGCAAGAGCGTGATCGGGTCCAGCGCCGGCGCCGCGGAATCGCCTTCCGCAGGAGTAAACGAATGCACCGGAGTGTTGTTGTTGTAATCGTAGTGGCGGTAAGAGGCCTTGGCCTGGACCTTCTTCCACATCGTGGTTACGCCGGAGAAGTTCATGGCCAGGGTTTGCTTGTTCCCCTCCAGGCGGGCCACCGGCAGCGCCGCTATCGAAGTGCAGGCCTGCGTTCCGTCGCCGCAGGTAAGCAGCGCGGTATTGGTGCTGTACGGCAGGAACAGGTCGTTCTGCCGCAGCCAGCCCGGGGTGACGCTGCCCGTCACACGCACGTACTTGCCCACGTCGGCTCCCGCGGCAAAGTTCAGGTAATGCGCCTGATTATCGGGGTACAGGTCCATGCGCCCGGTGAGCGGATTGCCCGCGCTCTCGAGGGTCAACCGGAAGGGATTGTCCCACGTGAGCGTTCCGACATTGTTCTGGAAGAAGGAGCCGAAGTAACCAGCCTGGAAAGCCCAGCTTTGCCTGCCGTATTCGGCGCCAAATTGCAGGCGGTTGTTGAAGTAGTTGATCGGCTCGGGCAGTTCCACGCCATAACCGGAACTGGCGCTGGCGCTGGGGCTGGAGTTCATGATCAGGCCGATGGGCCGGTTGCCCTTCTCGCTTTCCCGCCAGAACGAGGCCGTCAGGCTCCATTCCGCCGTGGGATTGTAGGAGAACAGCAGGCTACCCGCGCGGCGGAGAATGGCCGGCGTGATGAAGTTGAAGTCCGTCACCACCTGGGTGTTGATGACCGAGGGGAGATTGGCGGCCGAGGTGGTGGGACTTTGCAAGGTCTTCCGGATCAGATCCGGAAATCTCCACACGCCCGGGGAGGTTTCGGTAAACAGGGTGCGGGCGGTGTTGCTGTAGGTGTGCGGAATTTCGTCGTAGCGGAACTGGATTTTGAACTTGCCATAGCTTCCGTACGTCGCCAGATAACTCTGGTCCTTGAACAGCGACTTCTGCGATTGCAGAGTCATGTAGTTGTTCTTCGAGCCCAGGACGTTTTCAAATTTGAAGTCCAGGCGGCGAATGAAAAAGCCGTTGCGGATGTCCCGGTATTCGTTGTATTTCGAGGTTTTCAAGGACGGATCGAACGGGCTGCCGCATCCCAGGCATTGGCCGCTGAGCAGATCCGGCCGGCCATCCACATCGCCCGCGGCAAAGCGCAGTCCGAAATCAATCGTTCCGTGTTCGGGAGCCTTCTCCTCCTGTGCGAAGAGGCCCGCGGGGAAGCACAGGATGGCGAAGACTGTGAAAGCTGCTAACTGTTTGATGGTTTTCATGTTCGTTCGCTCTCCCTTCCTAGCGCAGGAACTTGTCGCCTGACGGGTGATTGGACCCGTGAATTGCCGAGTGGCAGTTGGTGCAGCCGCGGTTGAAATTCTTGATCGAGCCGAGAGGCTGCGCTTGCGTGGGGTGACGCGTGGCCACGTGGCAGGAATCGCAGACCCGTGGCATGCGCACCTTCAGCAGTTGCGGGTTGCTGGTGCCGTGCGGATCGTGGCAATTGGCGCAATTCTCCATCACCGGGGGGTGCTCCCAGAGGAACGGGCCGCGCCGCTCGGTGTGGCAGCTCAGGCAATTCTCGTTGGTGGTGCTTTGCAGGAGCTGTTTGGGGTTGGGCGAACCGTGCGGATTGTGGCAGCTGGTGCAGGTTACCTTGCCTTCGCGGTAGGGCATGTGCGAGGAGCGCTGCAACTGCGCTTTGCGCATCTGGTGGCATTGCAGGCACAACTCCGGCTGCGACTTCTTCAGGCCGCGGTTCTCCGTCAGCGGAGAGCTGTAACGGCCTTCCGAGGACAGCGCCGGGTGCAGTTCCTGTTTCACCTGATGGCAGTCCACGCAGGCGATGGCCCGTGAATCATGCTGGCTGCCCTTCCAGAAGAGGCGATTGCCCTTGGAATGGCAATCCAGGCAGGCGGCGTTCTGCTCGGCCACGGAATTCTTGGAATCCTTGCCGAAGCGCACCGGGATGGTCTCCTTGCCGCCTCCGGCCTCCACGTGGGCCTTCCCCGGCCCGTGGCAGGCTTCGCAGCCGCGCTTTTCCAGGTCCGTCCGCGGATGTTCCATGATCTTGCCCATGACCGTGTTCTTGAAGCGCTTGTGCTGGTCTTCATGGCAGGTGATGCAGGTTTCCATGCCCACATAATCGCCATCGGCCTGGGACGCCGCCGGTGCAGTTACCGCGGGCTTGGTTTCCGTATTGGCCGTCTGCGCCGCGATCGCGCTTGCCCATGCCAGCGTGGCGACGCCCATGAAGATCAGCGAGAGAGCCATCAGTTTGAATGGTCTGCGGTGCTCCATAGATACTCCTTACTCGGCCCCGTGGCCGCTGCTAAAACATTACGACTCGCGCATCATACTACTGCGCACACACACTTCAAATATATTCCCAAGAACTTTCCCACCTGCTATTGGTCAAAGCAATCCTGCTGCCAGGCATGACTTCTCTCCTGATTAAGACTGAAAATGGAGATTAGTCGTCATTTGGAAATGGACCAAAGAGTCCAATTATTGATAACTGACAGATAATAAATGTGTTAGAGCAGGTCAGAGTTCAAGAGATTGCGGCTTGCTTCACTGGTTATTTCGTTCCTATTTCAGGAATCTGGTGCCCAATAGTGGACAGGTTTAGTGTTTTTGCTGCGTTATTTCACTCAGTACTACCCCTAAATCCCCACTTTCCCCGCTGTCGTGATTCCGCAACGCAATGAGAGATGTGGTGGACTTGGTTGAGTATAGCCTCCTAGCTCAATTGGTCGGAGTGGGCCGACGGGGTCGGCAGGTCGGGGAATTCTTCCGTCGCCCTGATGCCTCAGTGTTGCCGCAATCGTGGTAAACTTGCCTAAGTTTAGGCCCGTAGCTCAGTTGGTTAGAGCGCTACCTTGACACGGTAGAGGTCTGGGGTTCGAGTCCCCACGGGCCTACCATCGTTTTCAATCACTTAGCAAAAATCACCAAAAAACTTCACCTGTAATTCTTCACCTGTAAATTGGCGTTGGGGGCTTTAAGTTAGGGGCGTATGATGATGTCGCTTCCGACCTGAAGAAGGAAATTTCGGGTAACTCCATGGACCGACTTTACACGCAAGAACTGCGGCGGCTCCATCGCGAACTCGACTCAACCCTAACACCGAAGCAACGACAGCTATTAGCTGTAGGAGCGCTGTCAGAAAAGATGTGTACCCCACAGCAGATTGAAATTCTGAAAAGGATGGAGCCTTACCTAGCGGGGCTAACGCCCGAACAATCGAGGCACCTCGGTGTATTGGACACATTTGCCGAGGGGTACGAGGCAGGACAGAAGTCGGGACATAAACTTGGAATGGTAATAGCTGTGCTCGTTATCGCATTCATAATTGTAGGTTTTCTAGCGCTCATCTCCCGCTAGCCGTGGCTAAATGAGGTCAATCACGTGGAACGAGCGATACCAAGCGCATTCGCTGGAAATGCGGGAGAGTTCTTTGTCTTAGCGGAACTCACCCGACGAGGTTGGACAGCTGCTCTCACAGCGCGTAATAACCGCGCCTACGACATCCTCGCAAAACGCGACGACGAGTTCGCTGCCATTCGCGTTAAGACCAAGACGTCAGCCTTCACTCTCTTTCAATGGAATGCCAAGCCAAACGGAGAGGTTTTTCTGGAGATGACTCAGGAGGGTGACTTTTGCGTGCTGGTTGATATACCAGAGGAGGCAAACGAAAGCCCCGACTACTACATTGTGCCCACACCTGTAATTGACAAATGGCTGAAGGGCGATTTCCATGCTTGGGTCACGACCCCCGGCGTGAGAGGCCAAGCGAGAGATGCTGAGAACAAGCGCAGGTTGTTCTATGTGGACGACGACGCGACAAAACTGGGACATGGCTATCAGCAAAAGTTGGCCCCTTACAAGGGGGCATGGGAGATGTTAGCTAAGAGACAGCATGCCTTTGACCAACTTGCATTGCTGGCTCAACAGGCGGGCCTGAGCGTGGATTCCCTTGTCGCATTGGCGGATTCCGGAATGAACGGTAGGCAGTTGATTGAACACTTGGTGGGACTCCATAAGGGAGTCAACAAAACACTGAAGCCGTAGGAACCCACGTCCGATGCAGCCGGGAACGGAAACTTCGCCTCAGGTCTATACTGAGGCCGAGTCGCTAGCCTGGACCCGTCAGAAAGTTGCTCATATTATCGATACTTATAATCCGACGACTGTAGCAGTCCGATATCCGGAGCGCATCGCAAGAGGAGCCAACAAAGACTCTGCGAAGTCACGCTGTCGGGTTGAGGGCGTGCTGGTAGAAGTTTCTAGTACAAAGAACAAGGTCGTGGTTACAGGAGCATTGAATACCTTTGGCAAGCATGCAGGCAGCAAATCTCCAAAGGACGACTTGGTTTCGAAAGATCTGCGGGGATTAGATTGGTCAGAACACAAAGACAAAGCTCGTGAAGCAATTTTAGTTGCTGCTTCACTGCTTCCAGAATAAGGATCACTAATGTTCGAAGTTCAGGGAACAATTCGATATCATCGAACCGGAGTCATCGGAATCGGTGAGGGGATGAACTCCACTGTGTACCGTGCATTTGATCCTTATTTACAGCGGGCGATCGCCGTAAAAGTGGTCAGTAAGGCCAAATTTGGAAATGATTTCAATTCTTACTGTAACGAAGCACGAGCGATGTTCGCTGCTGCTGACTCCAATATCGTCGGAATCGAATACGTTTGCGAGACCTCAGATGATTTTCATCTTGCATTGCCCCTCTTTGAAAACGGCTCCCTAAAAGCAAGGATTGAACAACATCCGCTGGGACTAAAGAACTCGTTGAAAGTTGCACAGGGTGGAAGAACATGGTCGGGGACACAGTCTAGCTACACGGGACCGTGGTCCGTGGCAACTGGTCTACCAGGAAGCATTGGAGTCTCTGCCGGAAGCCCGCCGGCGCGAGTTGGAAATCAAACGCTGGAAATCAGCAAAGATGATCCGCGCACTGCTGGCAGGCTCCGTTGGTTAGAGCGGGCCGACCGGGTCGGCCAGGTCTGGGGTTCGAGTCCCCACGGGCCTACCATTTCCGCCGCGGGCATCGTCTACATCAACTCAATTTCAGACCATCCTTGTTTCAATAGACTTTGAACCGGAGGGACTGCTCCTTGGAACAAAAAACAGTTATTCTTTTGTCGTCGGGTATTTTTTTCCCGTCAGATTCGGCGAAGCTTAGGGCAAAGACCGTATTCTCGGTCGATTTTTGTCCATCCGATTTCTTTGTGACCTTTATATAAAATGCGGTCAGGACGGTGCCCTTGGAAAGGTCAGAAACATTGAATACATGCAGAGTGCCGGCTTTATCCTTCCAGGCGCACGCGGACTCCAACCGTCCCACGAAGCGTTCTGATTTCTGGCCTTTCGTAAAGACCAGGGTGAATTCCTGAGTCTCGCTGGCGGCGGATTCCAGCGCCCCGGTGAAGATCGCTCCATAATAGTTTTCAGGGTAGTAGCCGGCCGGCGCGGTGCCTTTTTGGGCTTTCAGCGGCAGTGAAAGGATGCAAACAATCAGAGAAATGGCGCAGCATTTCAGCATGTGGTTACCCCTTGATTGGAATTAGCAGTCGCGTTCGAGTCTGTAGCGAGAGTAAACATGAGCAGCCTTTGTATGTCAATTGTCTAATTATAGACGGAATACCGTGCGCGGAAAGATGCCCCACATCGCTTATTCCGCTCCCTGCCTCGGCTATAATGCTCTTCTGTGGCTGCCATCCTCGATTCCATCCGTGTTGTTGAGCTGACCGAAGCGCTGGCCGGACCTTACTGCGCCATGCTGCTTGGCGATTTTGGCGCTGACGTCATCAAGGTCGAGCGCCCCCGCGTGGGCGACCAGTCCCGCGGCTGGGGACCTCCGTTTGTCGGCGGCGAATCCGCTTACTACCTTGCCACCAATCGCAACAAGCGTTCGCTCACGCTCGATTACGACGTTCCTCGCGGGCACGATATCCTCGAACGTCTGCTGGCGACCGCCGACGTCTTCCTCATCAACCAGCCCGTGCTGGCTTCGCTCGAAAAGCGCGGCCTGGCTCCGCAAACTCTTTGCGCGAAATTTCCCCGCCTGGTCTATTGCAGCATCACCGGCTACGGCTTTTCCGGCCCCAAAGCCGGACGCCCCGGCTACGACATCCTGGCCCAGGCCGAAGCCGGGGTCATGAGCTTCACCGGCGAACCCGGCGGCGGCCCCATGCGTTTTCCCATCGCCATCGCCGACATGACCTGCGGCATGTACGCCACCATGGGCATTCTCGGAGCGCTCTTCGCCCGCGAGAAAACCGGCCAGGGCCAGTTCATCGATATGGCGCTCTTCGATTCCCAGCTCACCTGGCTGGCCAACGTGGGCAGCAGTTATCTCAATGCCGGGCAGTCTCCGCAGCGATTGGGCAACGCTCATCCCAGCATCGTGCCTTACCAGGTCTTTCGCGCTGGCGACGGCCGGCACTTTGTCGCCGGCGTGGGCACCGAAGCCCAATGGAAGCGCTTTCTGGAGATGCTCGGCGAGGAAGAAAACCTCGGCCGCGACGCGCGCTTCTCCTCGAACGCGCTGCGCACGGAAAACCGCGCCGCGCTGATCGAAAAACTACAGCTCCGTTTCGCCGAGGCCCCGGCCGCTGACTGGCTGGCGCGCCTAGCCGCCGCGGAAATTCCCGGCGCGCCGATCAACACCGTCGCCGAAGCCCTCAGCGATGCGCAAACATTGGCGCGCGGCCTGATTGTCCAGTTGGAGCACCCCGCGCTCGGCGCCGTAAAAACCATCGCCAATCCCGTGCATTTTTCAAACTCACCGATCAGTTATCGCTACCCGCCTCCGCTGCTCGGCGAGCACAACCGGGAAATTCTGCGCAGCCTGGGCTATCCCGACGAAGAGCCGGAAGAGAAATAGCGCAACAAGTTGACTACGCAAGAACCGCGAACGCCCTTCGCCTCTCTCGATGAGTCTCGAACACAGACTGAAACGGACGGAGTTAGCGTTCTGCGCGACCCGGATACATCCTTTTTCCGGGTTCCGCGTCTAATTGCCGTAGAGTGATGTACTGTTTGCAGACCCCCGGAATGGACGGAGACAATCGATGCTGATCAAGCGCGCCCCGGAATTGCAATCTTCCGAGCAGACACCGAAACAGATTTATCTCGAGCGCAGAAAATTTATTGCCGGGCTCTCTCTCGCCGCTGGCGCCTCCCTAGCCGGGAAAAATCTCTGGAATCTGCTGGCGCCATCCGCGCACGTGCACGCCTCGAATAAACTCAGCGGCGTCGTGAAAAGTTCCTACCGCACCGACGAAACCCAAACGCCCTACGAAGACGCCACGCACTACAACAATTTCTACGAATTCGGCACGGACAAGAGCGACCCCGCCAAGAATGCGCAGAACTTCCGCACTTCGCCCTGGACCGTCACGGTGGATGGCGAAGTCAAAAAGCCGCGCAAGTTTTCGATGGACGAAATTCTCAAGCTGGCCCCGCTCGAAGAGCGCGTCTACCGCCATCGCTGCGTCGAGGCCTGGTCCATGGTCGTGCCGTGGATCGGTTACTCCTTCAGCGAACTGGCCAAACTCGTCGAGCCCACGCCCAAGGCCCGCTACGTCGCTTTCGAAAGCTATTACGATCCGCGGCAGATGCCCCTCGGCAGCCGCGCCGGCATTCCGCTTCCTTATGTGGATGGGCTGCGGCTCGATGAAGCAATGCACCCGCTGGCCCTGCTCACCGTCGGCATGTACGGCGAATCTCTGCCCAATCAGGACGGCGCGCCCGTGCGCATGATCCTTCCCTGGAAGTACGGCTTTAAGAGCATCAAGTCCCTGGTGCGCATCCGATTCGTCAAGGACCAGCCGCCCGTCACCTGGAACCTGGCCAATTCCCGCGAGTACGGTTTTTACTCCAACGTGAATCCTGCCGTGGACCATCCCCGCTGGACCCAGGCCAAGGAGCGCCGCCTCGGCGAATTCTTCAAGCGCCCCACGCTGATGTTCAACGGCTATGCCGATCAGGTCGCCGGACTCTACTCCGGCATGGACCTGCGCAAGAACTTCTGACCGTGAGAACTTTCCTCGAACGCATTCTGCTCAGCCGCTGGACCAAGGCCGTCGTATTTCTTTTGTGCCTCGGTCCTCTCGCGCGTCTTCTCTGGCTTGCCCTGCATCACCGCCTCAGCGCCAACCCCATCGAATTCATCACCCATGCCACCGGCGACTGGATCCTGCGCTTTCTTCTCCTCACGCTCGCCATCACGCCGCTGCGCCGCCTACTGGGTCTGCCCCAACTCATTCGTTATCGCCGCATGCTCGGTCTTTTCGCTTTCTTCTACGCTTTCCTGCATTTCAGCATCTGGATCGGCCTCGACCAGTTCTTCGCCTGGGATGACATGTGGCGCGATATTCAGAAGCGCCGCTACATCACCGTCGGCTTCGCCGGCTTCCTCCTGCTTCTTCCCCTGGCGGTGACCTCGACCGCCGGCTGGATTCGCCGCCTGGGCGGGCGCCGCTGGCAGCAGCTGCACCGCGCCATCTACTTCGCCGCCGCCGCAGGAGTTGTTCATTATTATTGGCTGGTGAAGTCCGACGTGCGCAAGCCGGTGGCCTATGGCGCGGCGGCGGCCGTCCTGCTTCTTTTGCGGCTCGATCCCTGGCTGCTGAAAAAAAAGAAAACCGGCGCCAACCTCGCGCCGGCCACCCCGCAATCCGATTGACGGCTTGCCGCTGGTTGCCCTGCGCTAACCCGCAATTCTCACGAGGAAGGGCAGGCCTGCGCGGCCAAGATGGAAAGGCCCGCCCTCTAAAGAGGGCGGCTACAGAAGTCGGGGGATTTTTTTGCTAGAGGAAAAACCACAGTGTGACGCTTGCGGGTGAGCTGGCAATCACGCTGCTTGTGAAGTGGGCGGAGCAAGGTCCGCCACAGCTGCGCGAGTCTGGCAAGAAATCCGGGCTACCGCAGCAACTCCATTTCGTCCGTCAGCCCCAGGTATTCCCAGCGCTGCAGCGCAATCGGCACATTTCCGTTGTTCCATAAGAAATCGTGAAATTTTCGCAAACTGAATTTCTCCCCCTCCGCCCGCCGCGCTTCCGCCAGAAATTTCAGGATCTGCAGCTTGCCGGTCTGATAGGAGATGCCGATCCCCGGCGCGGCGGCGTAAAGCGCCGCGTCTTCCAGCGCCGAGGCGCGGTCCATCGGAACCATCTTCACGAAGTAGTCCGTGGCCTGGTCGACCGTGAATTCTCCCGTGGCCAGCTTCACGTCCACTTCCACGCGCAGGGCGCGAAAACGCATGAAATTGTAAATGATTTCCCGGCTCCGCGGACTGTCGTCGAACAGCCCGGCTTGCAGCATCATCTCCTCGCCATAGAATCCGATTCCTTCGTTGGCCCCGGAATCGTAGTAATGGCGCCGGATCGGGTCTTCCTGCCCCCAGCCCAGCGTCAATTGAAAATAATGCCCCGGCACGCCCTCATGCACGATGATCGGCCGCGGATCCCGCGCGCTGGCCTCCGCGAAATAGCCGAGATTTTCCGCCGGCACCGGAATGTAACTCACTCCATCCTGATCCAGACGGCTCGGCCCCGTCAGATCATCCGGCACGCCCATTTCCCCAAGCGGCTCCAGATATGCCGGCAGGGGCAGCTTGCGGTAGTGCCGAATTCTGGCCGGAATGCTGAGAATGTTTTTCTCCTCCAGCAGCCGGCGAATCTCCTTCTCCTGCTCTTCCGATCGCGCGATTTGCGCCGCCTGATCCTTGAAGAGTGGCAGCGGCGCCAGCTTGGTGTCGCGGGCATGCTCGTACATCTCGAACGCAACCGCGCGCTCCCACTCTTGCCGCGCCATGGCCACCAGTTGCTCCGGCGTGTAGGGCGTCAGGGCCACGCGCTTCAGGAAGAATTCGAATCCCTCGCGTCCCACCTCCGCCTTTCCCTGCATCTCCGGCAGGCGCTTCTTCAGCCATTCCCGGTACTCCTCCAGCGCGGCCGTGGCCTGCTCGGCGGCCGCGTCCAGTTGCGCCGCGCTCGCTCCGTCGAGCAGCGGTTTCAGCGCCCTGGCGGTTCGCGCGAGATTCGCCCGCACGCCGCTCAACTGGTTGATCGCCAGCCGCGCAAAGGGCGCCGCCGCATCGCTCAGATTTTCCCTGGCCTCCGCCACCGTCCGCGGAATCTGCCGCAGGCGCGCCAGAATCTCCGCACTGCGTTTGGCATCGAACGGAGGCGGCTGGGTCAGCGCCACAAAAATGCTTCCCAGCGTCTGGTCCACATAAAAAACCGGATTCCGCTGCCACCCCCGCACGATCTCCAGTTCCCAGCGCACCCGCGCGATCGCCGAACCCATCAGCCGGTAGTCCACCTGCTCCGGGATGGGCCGCTGGCTTGCGTCAATGCTCTTCCAGCGCTCTTCAAATCGGAGCAGATCCTTGCGCCTCTGCACGAACGCCCCGGCCGACCAGTCCGCCCTCCACCCCTCCGGCCGCTCGATCCGAGGAATATCATCCCCGGAAAAAGGCTGCTCCGCCGCGCGCCAGGCCCAGAAATCCCGCGCCAGTTCGCCCAGCGAATCCGCGGCGGCAGACGGCGCAATGGACGCGAGTGTCACCAATAAGAGCAGCAGTCGGGCAGTGCATTTCATTTTCGGCCTCCAAAATAAGTCGAATCAGCCACCGCTTTCGGGCAAGCCCGATTCTACTTCCATGGACCCTTCTTCATGGCAAAAAGAGTCGCGAAACTTTTCCTTTATTTCTCCCGCTCGCCCCCGTGCCCGGCTCTTCTCCGGGTTGAGGCTCCGCCGAACGCGGTGCTATGCTCCGGGGTATGGCCGAGCCCCTTTTACCGCCGCAGGAGTCCGCCGTATTTTCTCCCGCCGATGCCGGGCGCCATCTGGAGGCGCTGCTGGAAGTCAGCGAAGTCATCGCCCAGCACCGCGATCTCCAGACCCTCTTTCACGAAATTTCCGCGCGCCTGCACTCCGTCATCGCCTTCGATTTTCTTGCCTTGATTCTCCATGACCCGGCGCGCAATGTAATGCGCCTGCACATTCTGGAAGCCAGCGTTCCCACCGGCCATATCGTTGGCACCGAAGCCGCTCTCGACAAATTTCCATCCGGCTGGGTCTGGCAGACGCAGCAGCCTTTTGTCGTTGCTGATATTGACACCGAACAGCGCTACCCCGAATTCGTCCAGATCCTCAAGTCCGAAGGCGTTCACTCCTGCGCCGTTCTTCCCCTCACCACCGCGCAGCGCCGCCTGGGTGCTCTGAGCTTCGGCCGCCGCGCGGCGCAGCGCATCAGCGAGGGCGAATTGCGCTTCATGCAGCGCGTCTCCACCCAGGTGGCCGTCGCCGTGGATAACGCCCTCAATTTCGAAAGCGCCCAGGCCGCGCAGCAGCAGCTTGGCCGCGAGCGCGACCGGCTCCAGGTGCTGCTCGAGGTCAACAATCTTCTCGTCACCAACCGCGACCTTCAGCAGCTCTTCCGCGGCATTGCTTCCGCTCTGGCCCGCGTCATTCGCCACGACTACACCAGTCTTGCCCTGGTGGATCCGGCTACCGGCCTGCTGCGCATCCATGCCCTCGATTTTCCCGCCGTCTCCGGCTTTGGCCAGGGGCTACTTCGCCCGGAAACCGTCGTCCCGCTCGACGCTTCGCCCTCCGGCAAATGTTTCACCACCGGCCAGGCCTGCATTCTGCGCGGCGCGGATCTCGACCGGTTTTCCGGCGAAATCATCGCCGTCCTGCGCCGCGAAGGCGTTCAGGCCATCTGCTGCGTTCCGCTTTTTTCCCACGGACGCACCTTCGGTACGCTCAATCTGGCCAGCCGCCGCACCGACGCGTTCGCCGAAAGCGATATCGAACTTCTTCGCCAAGTGGCCGCGCAGGTGGCCATCGCCGTGGAAAACGCCCTGGCCTTCAAGGAAATCGACGCTCTCAAAAATAAACTGGCCGAGGAAAAGCTCTACCTCGAAGAGGAAATCCGCAGCGAATTTAATTTCGAGGAGATCATCGGCGAAAGCCCGGCCCTCAAGCGCACTCTGGCGCAGGTCGAACTCGTCGCTCCTGCCGGTTCCACCGTGCTGATCCTTGGCGAAACGGGCACTGGCAAGGAACTCATCGCCCGCGCCATTCACAATCTCAGCCCGCGCCGCGAACGCACCTTCGTCAAGGTCAATTGCGCGGCCATTCCCTCGGGCCTGCTCGAAAGCGAACTTTTCGGCCATGAACGCGGCGCCTTCACCGGCGCCGTGGCCCAGAAGATCGGCCGCTTCGAGCTGGCCGACAAGGGCACGCTCTTCCTCGACGAAGTCGGCGATATTCCTCTTGAGCTGCAGCCCAAGCTCATGCGCGTCCTGCAGGAGCAGGAGTTCGAGCGCCTGGGCAGCACGCGCACCCTGCGCGTGGACGTGCGCGTCGTCGCCGCCACCAACCGCGATCTGGCTAAACTCGTCGCCGAGAAGCAGTTCCGCAGCGACCTCTATTACCGCCTCAACGTTTTTCCCATTCAGGTTCCCGCGCTGCGCGAGCGCTCCGAGGACGTGCCGCTTCTCGTGCGCTATTTCGTGCAGCGCTACAGCCGCCAGTTCAACAAAAAGGTTCAGTACGTTCCCGCCGAAATCATGGACGCGCTCGTCCGCTACGACTGGCCCGGCAACATCCGCGAACTCGAAAATCTCATCGAACGCGCCGTGCTGCTCTCTCCCGGCACCGAACTGCGCGTTCCGCTCGCCGAATTACGCCCCGCCTCCGCAGGCAAAGCAACTTCCAAGTCCGCCGCCGGCGCGGCGGCCGCCGTTTCCGCCGGCGCTCCCATCCAGACCCTTGAAGATGCCGAGCGCCAGCACATCCTCCGCGCCCTGCGCCAGACCGAATGGCGCGTTGCCGGCCCTCGCGGCGCCGCCAAACTCCTGGGCATGAAGCGCACCACGCTGCAAGCGCGCATGCGCAAACTCAAAATCCGCCGCCCGGTTTGACCTTTCGGCTGCTGCCGATACTGACTTCCACTTTCGCCTTGTCCCTCTCTAAACCAGTGCTATCCTCACCCCGTTACCATGGCCGCTCCCCTCACCTCGCTCGAACCCGTCTTTCCCGTGCTGCGTGCCTTTGTCTCCACAATCGTTCCCGAGGCCACAATTCTTGATGAGGAACGCTGGGTCGAACTCCGCCGCCTGATCGATCTCGCCCTGCGCGACCGCCCCGCTTCTCTCCGCCGCCGCGTCCGCCTCGCTCTTCATTTCATCCAATGGCTTCCGCTCCTCCGTTACGCCCGCCCCTTTACCGCGCTGGACCCTGCCCGCCGCGCGCGCTTTCTCTCTTTCCTTGAAAACAGTCCTCTGCAAACCGTGCGCAGCGGCTTCTTCGGGCTGCGCACGCTGGCCCTACTCGGCTATTACGGCCAGCCGCAAGCCGCCGCCGAAATCGGCTACGCTGCCACGGCGCGCGGATGGGACGCGCTGCGATGAACACGCGCTCCTACGACATCGTCATCATCGGCTCCGGCGCGGGCGGCGGCGCGGTCGCCCAGGAACTTTCTTCGCTCTGCCGCGAAGCCGGGCTGCGCATCGCCGTCCTGGAAAAAGGCCCCAAGCTGCGCGACGAGGAATTCACCGGCGGGGAGCTGGAAATGTCCCGCGCCATCTATGAAGACGGCGGCGGCTTCCTCACCGCCGACGGCGCGATGACCCTGGCCTTCGGCAGCGCTTACGGCGGTTCGACCGTCGTCTACACGGGTACTTCGCTGCTTCCGCCGCCGCGCGTCATCGAACACTGGAATGTTCCCGGCCTGGCGCACGAGGAGATCACTCGCCGCGCGCAAAAATTCATCCAGCAGAATAATGTTCATCTCCTGGAAGAGCCGCTGATCAACGACAACAACCGGCTTTTTGTGGAAGGCTGCCGCAAACTCGGCTGGCGCGCCGAACAGTTTCCGGTCAACGTGAAAGGCTGCCGCGGCTCGAGCCTGTGCAATCTGGGCTGCCCCAATCAGGCCAAGCAGGGCACCAACCGCGTGCAGCTACCCCGCGCCGAACAGAACGGCGTGGAAGTCGTCACCCGCTGCGAAGTTCTGCGCATCGCAGGAAAATCCGTCGTCGCGCGCGTCACCGAAAAGTCCGCTGATGGCAAAGGCGAACCCTCCTCCTGGCCCTCCGGCGACCACCGCATCAACGCCAAAGCCATCGTGCTCAGCGCCGGAGCCATCCACAGTCCCGCGCTACTGCTTCGCTCCGGTTTCGAACGCGCCCTTCCCCGCCTCGGCCACGGTTTTACTTCCCATCCCGCCTTCATCCTCGTCGCCGAGCATCCGCGCCCCATTACCAATTTCGTCGGCCATCCCAAGAGTTTCTATCTGGACCAGTTCGCCGCATCCGACCGCTTCATCCTCGAAACCTGCATGTATTTTCCCTTCGTCACCGCCAAAAGCCTGGCCGGCTTCGGCCCCGAGCACAGTTCCTTCCTGCGCGCCTTCCCCCGCCTGCAGATGATCCTCGTCCTCGCCTGCGATCACATTGACGAGCACAACCGCGTCACCATCGACTCCGCCGGCCGCCCCGTCGTCCACTACCGCTGCACTCCGCAAGTCGCGCAATCGCTCGTCAGCGGCGCTGTCGCTTCCGCCAAAATCTTTTTCGCCGCGGGCGCCTCGCGCGTGCATCTCCCCGTCGCCCCGTCGCCCACGCTCACCGCCGCGGATGCCGCGCGGCTCGATGCCCTCGCCGCCGATTGCCGCTTCGTCCCCGGCAAGACGGCTGTCTCCGCCGCGCACCTCCAGGGTGGCTGCGGTATGGGCCGCTCGCCGCAAGATTCCGTCACCGATTCGCGCGGCCGCGTTCACGGCCATCCCGGCCTCTTCGTCGCCGACGCCAGCCTTTTTCCCAACTCCGTCGAAATCAATCCCTATCTCACCATCATGGCTTTGGCCGATCGCGTCGCGGAAACCATCCGCGAAGAATGGCAGGCGCTGCAATGAGTCTGATGAACATGACCGGCGGTGACATCGTGGTTCGCGCGCTCCAGGACGAAGGCGTCCCCTTCACCTTCGGCATTCCCGGCACGCACAATATCGAGCTGTACGATTCGCTAGCCCATTCCGATTCCGTCCGCGCCATTCTGGTCACCGACGAGCAAAGCGCTTCCTTCATGGCCGACGGCGTTTCGCGCGCCTCCGGAAGACTTGGGGTCGTCAATCTCGTTCCCGGCGCCGGACTCACCCACGCGCTTTCCGGCATCGCCGAAGCCTTCATGGACGGCATTCCCATGCTGGTGCTTTCCTGCGGCATACGCCGCGATCTCCCCCTGGCCTATCAACTCCACGATGTGGATCAGTTGGCCATCGCCCGCCCAGTTACCAAAGCTCAATTCCATCCGCGCACCGGCTCCGAAATTTATTCTACAATTCGCCACGCCTGCCGCCTGGCGCAAGCCGCTCCCGCCGGCCCCGTGATGGTGGAAATTCCCGTGGACCACTACCTCTCGCGCCATGATCCCGCTTTCGAATCTCCTCTCCCGCAACTTCCCGCTCCCCCCGCCGCTTCCGCGCAGCAACTCGACGAACTCCGCAAACTCATCCTCGCCAGCCGCCGCCCGCTTCTCTATGTGGGCCTTGGCGCCGCCGGCGCCGCCGCCGATCTCGTCGCTCTCGCCGAGCGCCTCGACGCTCCCGTGGCCACAACCATCCAGGGCAAAGGCGTTTTTCCGGAAAGCCACCCGCTCTGGCTGTGGTGCGGTTTCGGTTCCACTGCTCCCGGCTTCGTCCAGAAAATCGCCGCGGACTGCGACCTCACCATCGCCATCGGCTGCCGCTTCGCCGAAGTCGGCACGGGCAGCTACGGGCTGGTTCCTCCCGGCAAACTCGTTCATATCGATATCGACCCGTCCGTCCTGGGACGCAACTTTCCCGCCGAACTCAAAATCGCTTCCGACGCCGCAACATTTGTCTCCGCGCTGCTGAAAGATTTTCCTCCGCGGACACCCGACCCCGCTCGGCATTCCGCCATCCGCGCGGGCCACGCCGAAATCCTCGCCGACGCGGCCAAGCCCGGCGACGCGTCCCGCGTCTCCCCGTTCCTGCTCTTGCAATCGCTGCAAGAGACGCTCGGCCCGGACGCCATCTACACCACCGACAGCGGCAACGGCACCTTCCTGGCCATGGAGTGGCTTCGCCTGGAACGCCCGCGCTCCTTTCTCGCTCCCGTGGACTATTCCTGCATGGGCTACTCCGTCCCCGCCGCGCTCGGCGCCGCGCTCGCCTGCCCCGGCCGCCCCGTCGCCGCCCTGCCCGGCGATGGCGCCTTCCTCATGACCGGCCTCGAACTTCTCACCGCCGCGCATCTCGGCCTCCCCGTCATGGTCTTTGTCCTCCACGACCGCGAACTGGCCCAGATCGCCCAGTTTCAGCAGACCGCCCTCTCGAAAAAATCCTGCAGCGAACTTCCCGACCTGGACCTCTCCGCCCTCTGCCGCGCTGTCGGCATCGACTATCTCCCGCTCTCGAGCGACGCCGAAATTCAGCCCGTCCTCGCGCAGGCCCTCTCCATCACGAAATCCAGCCGCCCCGTGCTCATTGACGTGGCCATCGACTACTCGCGCAAGACATTTTTTACCCGCGGCGTCGTTCGCGCCAATTTCGGCCGCCTTCCCTGGGCCGACCGCCTGCGCTTCGTCGCCCGCGCCCTTTCCCGCCGCCTGCTCCCCTGAACATACCTCCCGCGAATTCATCCCACGCCCAACTCCGTTCACGGGTAGAATAATCCCCGTACCTTTTTCCATGTCCACCGCTTCCCCCAATTCGCCCAGCTCTTTACCGGAAAAGCCCCTGCGCCTCTCCATCGCCATTCCTCTGCACAACGAAGAGGAAGTCATCCCCGAACTTCTTCTGCGCCTCGGCAAAACTCTCGACGCCATTCCCGGCGGCCCGCACGAAGTCGTCTTTGTCGACGACGGCAGCTCCGACGCGACCGCCTCTCTGCTGGAAGCCGCCGCCGCCCGCGACCCGCGCTTCTCCGTGGTCATCTTCTCCCGCAACTTCGGCCACCAGGCCGCCCTCTCCGCCGCGCTCGACCACGTCTCCGGCGACGCCGTCGTGCTCATGGACGCCGACCTGCAGGACCGCCCCGAAGCCATTCCACTTTTCCTTGAAAAATTCCGCCAGGGCTACGACGTTGTCTACGCCCGCCGCGTCCGCCGCAAGGAACCGCTCTGGCTGCGCGCCTGCTACAAACTTTTCTACCGTTTGCTCAACAGCATGGCCGAAATGCACATGCCCATGGATGCCGGCGACTTTGGCCTGCTCTCCCGCCGCGTCGTGCAGGAACTGCGCAGTCTCAAGGAACATCACCGTTATCTGCGCGGGCTGCGCAGTTGGGTCGGCTTTCGGCAGATCGGCATCGAAGTCGAACGCGACGCCCGCTTCGCCGGAACCGCCAAATACAGTCTCCGCCGCCTGTTCCGCCTTGCTTCCGACGGCATCTTCGCCTTCTCCACCATTCCCATTCGCGCCGCGGCGCTCTTCGGCATGCTGGCCCTCTTCGGCTCGGTCATCTTTTCCTTTTATACGCTGTACGCCAAATTCGCTCTCCATCGCTCGCCCCAGGGCTTTACTGCGCTCATCATTCTCTTCACTTTTCTTTCCGGCGTTCATCTTCTCTTTCTCAGCGTCATCGGCGAATACGTCGGCCGGGTCTATGAAGAAGTAAAGCAGCGGCCCGTCTATATCGTCAGCCGCGTCATCCGCCAGCCGCGCGCCGCGGACACGGGCGCTTCGAGTGCTGCGGACCAGAGGTAGGCTTTTGGACCCCAACTACGCCCGGCTGTACCGCGACCTCTATCAAAAACACTGGTGGTGGCGCGCCCGCGAAGAAGCCGTCGTCACCCTTCTCCGCCGCTTTCAGCCCCCGCAAGGCTACGGCCGCATTCTCGACGCGGGCTGCGGCGACGGTCTTTTCTTTCCGCGCCTCGCCGAATTCGGCGAAGTCGAAGGCCTCGAGCCCGACGCCAACACCGTCAACCCGGCGGGCCCCTTCGCCTCCCGCATCCATCGCGGCCCCTTTGACGAATCCTTCCAGCCCGCCCATCCCTTTGGCCTCGTCCTCATGCTGGACGTCCTCGAACATCTCGCCGATCCCGCGCAGGCCGTCCGCCGCGTCCATTCCCTGCTCGCTCCCGGCGGCGTCTTCATCGCCACCGTCCCCGCCTTCCAGTCCCTGTGGACCACGCACGACGTCGTCAACCACCACTTCAAGCGCTACACTCGCGCCGAACTTCTCGCTCTCCTCTCGAATGCCGGCTTTGGCATCGCCACCAGCCGCTACTGGTTTCACTGGACTTTCCCGGTCAAACTGGCCCAGCGCTTCGCCGAAAAACTTCTCCATCCCGCTCCTGAATCCCCCTCTGTTCCTCCCGCGCCCATTAACCGCGCCCTCCTGGCTCTCTCCCTCCTCGAACAAAGAACCCTCACCCGGCTCAACCCTCCCTTCGGCTCCTCCGTGATGGCTGTCGGCATAAAATCTGCGGCTGCTATTGAAGCTGAAAAGAATGTGTCATCATGAGGCTCGCATGAAAATCCTCGTCACCGGAGGCGCCGGCTACGTCGGCAGCCACGCCGCGCGCACGCTCGCCCGCCGCGGCCACCGAGTCGTCCTATACGACAATCTTTCCACCGGCCACGCCGCGCTCGCCCAGGGCTTTCCGCTGATCCGCGCGGAACTCGCCGACGTCGCGCTCCTGCGCCAAGCGCTCGATGGAGTGGATCTGGTTATGCACTTCGCCGCGCACGCCTACGTCGGCGAGTCCGTCTTGAATCCCCGCAAATATTTTCAGAACAACGTTCAGGACGCTCTGGTCATGCTCAATACCGTTCTCGACTGCGGCATCCGCAGCTTCGTCTTTTCCTCCACCTGCGCGACCTACGGCATCCCCGCGCAAATCCCCATCAGCGAAGACGCCCCGCAGAATCCCGTCAATCCCTACGGCGATACCAAATTATTCTTCGAGCGTGCCTTGAATGCCTATTCCGCCTACGGCCTGCGCTCCGTTCTCCTCCGCTATTTCAACGCCGCCGGCGCCGATGAAAGCAGCCAGCTCGGTGAGCTGCACGAACCCGAAACCCACCTCATCCCCCTGGCCCTCGACGTCGCCGCCGGCCGCCGCGATCATCTCGATGTTTTCGGCAACGACTATCCCACCCCCGACGGCACCTGCATCCGCGACTACATCCACGTGAACGATCTCGCGGAAGCCCATCTCCTCGCCGCCGAGCATCTCTCCTCCGGCGGCTCCTCCCTCGCCCTCAATCTCGGCACCGGCCAGGGCCACTCGGTAAAGGAAGTGATTTCCACCGTCGAGCGCCTCACCGGCAAGGCCGTCCGCCACGAAATCAAACCCCGCCGCCCCGGCGACCCTCCCACCCTCGTCGCCGACCCGGGGCGAGCCCAAAAACTTCTCCGCTGGAAAGCCACCCGCTCCTTCGACGACATCATCCGGAGCGGCTGGTCCTGGACCACCCGCTCCGCCGCAAAACAATAACCGCGCACCGTTCAGCAGTCCGGGTTCTGCCACACTCTTGCAGATGCGGGATTGCGGCCCGGTTCCTGCTCGGATTATGCTTATGAAGCGCCGGGCCTTTAGGCCGGCCTCTTGCCTTTTTTCGCATTGACAGCTCTGGAAACGGGTGCTATAAACCGAAATAATGAAAGCCTTCTGGCAGATGAAGGGCTTCTTGTGGGCGCGGTCTTCGCGCCTGGAAAGAAGCCCAGCCCGCAAGGGATGAACGTCATCCACCGGAGGGTTGAACAGCAATTCCCCACCCACCCCGGGAGGTGAGAACCTTTGGTTTTCACCTCCTTTTTAAAAATAGGCAGACACAGGGAAAACGCGCTAAGGGGAACAAAAACAAGGACTTGTCGTTATTGCTTGGGCGGGAGCGGAAAAGCTGCGGCGGTTATTTCTCTGAGCGGTTGCTGGCGATGGTGCGCGCTTCGGGATGGCGCGGGGTCCAGTCCTCGGGGGGAAACTTGACCTTCCAAAAATTCGGCCGCGGGGTGGAAAACTCGAGACCTACTTCGGCTTTGCCGGAGCGGTAGGTGCCCAGGAAGGCCACCACGCAGTCCTCTTCTTCGTTGATGGCCTTGTGCAGGAGGCGCACAGTTTCGCCGCTCTTGACCTTGGTTTTCAGGTGAACCAGGGCGCCGTGGATGTTGATGGCCAGCGTAACGGTTTCTTCCTTGAACTCGTCGCCTTTGGCGTCCTTGCCGCGAATGGTCACAGCCACCTGCATGAGCACGCGCTGGCTGCGGCGGCGGGAACTGGTGGAAGGGGTATGAGAAGGCTGAGCCATATAAATTTCAAAACCTGGAACTCAATTTAAGCTATACGAATCGATGCCGTGGCGTCGATAGGCTTTTCGATGGAAAGTGCTTAAACAGGCTACTTGTGGAAAGTCTGTGGAAAAAACACAGGCCCTTCTCAGGTGCGCGCTTCCATCGGAATGTAACTCCGCGTGTCGTGGCCCAGGTAGATCTGCCGGGGACGGGCGATTTTTTGTTCGCTATCGAGGAGCATCTCTTCCCATTGGGCGATCCATCCGGAGGTGCGCGGGATGGCAAAGAGGACCGGGAACATGGTCATGGGGAAGCCCATGGACTGGTAGATGAGACCGGTGTAGAAGTCGACGTTGGGATAGAGCTTGCGCTTGACGAAATAGTCGTCCTCGAGGGCGATGCGTTCGCATTCCAGGGCGATTTCCAGCAAGGGGCTCTTGCCCATCAAGTCAAAGACGTCATAGGCGATTTTCTTGATGATGCGCGCGCGGGGATCGTAATTCTTGTAGACGCGGTGGCCGAAGCCCATCAGGCGGGTCTCCCCGGCTTTCACGCGCTTGATGAAATCGGGGACTTTGGCGACGGAGCCGATTTCGTTCAGCATGTGCACCACTTCTTCGTTGGCGCCGCCGTGCAGCGGCCCGTAAAGCGCGGCAATGGCCGCGGCAGTGGCCGAATAAGGATCCACGTGGGAGCTGCCCACGCCGCGGATGGTGTTGGCGGAGCAGTTCTGCTCGTGATCGGCATGCAGGATGAAGAGGACATCGAGGGCGCGTTCGAGTACAGGGTTGGGGCGGTATTTGGACTCGGAGGTCTTGAAGAGCATGTTCAGGAAATTGCCGGGATAGCTGAGATCGTTGTCGGGATAGACGAAGGGCATGCCCAGATTGTGGCGGTAGGTGAAGGCCGCCAGCGTGGGCATCTTGCCGATGAGCCGGAAGGTCTGCTTCTTGCGGGACTCGGCGTTGAAAATATCCTTGGCGTCGTCGTAGAAAGTGGAGAGAGCGGCGATGGTGGAAATGAGCATGCCCATGGGATGGGCGTCGTAATGGAAGCCGTCGAGAAATTTCTTGATGCTTTCGTGGATGAAGGTGTGGTGGGTGACGTGATAGGTCCAGTCCTTCAACTGGGCCTCAGTGGGGAGTTCGCCGTGGAGCAGGAGATAGGCGGTTTCGAGGTAGGTGCTTTTCTCGGCGAGTTCCTCGATGGGATAGCCGCGGTAGCGCAGGATGCCGGCGTCGCCGTCAATGTAGGTGACGCGGCTGATGCAGGAGGCGGTGTTGTTGAAGGCGGGGTCATAGCTGACCATGCCGAAGTCGGCGGGATTGACCTTGATTTGGCGGAGGTCGGTGGCGCGGATGGTGTCGTGGGTGATGGGAACTTCGTAGGTTTTTCCGGTGCGATTGTCGGTGATGGAGAGCGTATCCCGCGGCATGGTGGAGGCCTCTGCGTTTTTCTGGATAGGCAATGCCCCGTACAGCGGGGTGCATTCCCGGGGGCAGTGCTTGCCCGCAGCTAACACTTTAGCACCAAGAGGCGCAGGACGGAAACGGGGAGAACCAAACAGGTGTTTGAAGGGACGGGGGCGGGCTTTGTGCTCCTCTTGACAATTGTTGTTACAACGACTATTATGACGGGCAGGAGGCTTTTATGATCGAGATTCGCCCTGCCGCTGAGCGCGGCCACTTCGACCACGGCTGGCTGGACACCTGGCACACCTTTTCCTTCGCCGATTACCACGATCCCCGCTATGTGCACTTCCGCAGCTTGCGGGTGATCAACGACGACCGCGTGGCCGGCGGCGGAGGCTTCCCCACGCATCCGCACCGGGACATGGAGATCGTCACCTACGTGCTGGAAGGAGCGCTGGAACACAAGGACAGCATGGGCACGGGTTCGGTGATCCGCCCGGGGGACGTGCAGCGGATGAGCGCGGGAACGGGCGTGACGCACAGTGAATTCAACGCTTCGCCCACGGAAGCGGTGCACCTGCTGCAGATCTGGATGCTGCCGGAACGCAAGGGCATCCAACCCAGCTACGAGCAGAAGAATTTTCCGGCAGCCGAACGGCGCGGGAAACTGCGGCTGGTGGCTTCGCCCGACGGCCGCGCGGGCTCGGTGAAGATTCACCAGGACAACAAACTCTATGCCGGGCTATTCGACAAGGGCGAATCGGCGAAGTATGAGTTAAAGGCGGACCGCTACGCCTGGCTGCAGGTGGCCCGCGGGAGCGTGGAGCTGAACGGGATAAAGCTGCAGGCGGGGGACGGAGCGGCGATGGCGGAGGAGCCGGTGATCGAGCTGGCCGGAGGGAAAGACGCCGAAGTGCTGCTCTTCGATTTGTCGTGACCGCCCCGGAGAATCAGTTTCCCGCGGTGGTGAGCGGTTCGAATTTGACGCTGAATTCCGGTTTGCGCGCGGCGTAGACGGCGTAGGCGGCTCCGCCCAGGGCAAAAAGCAGAGAGATGGCTCCGCCGCCTTCCCGTTCGATTTCCACGAAGTGCAGGAGAATGACCTTCAACAAATGCCCGGAGAAGGGGATGTGTTGCTGCTTCATCACGGACAGCGTGAAAAAAATCGCGTCGCCGAAGAGAATGCTGGCCAGCGTCAGAACCGGCGTGAGAATCTGCCCCAGGCGCGTGACTTTGCCCGTGCCTTTGATGATCCCCAGGGCTACCAGATAGCCGATACCGATGGCACCCCAGAGAAAAATGCGATTGATCGAATAGGCGATTCCGCCCCAGGCTAGCGCGCCGGCGAGAGCGGCGCCGGCGCCCAGCAGGATGCCGTTGGGATAGTTCGGTTCGATGGCTTCGTATTGCAGGGCCACCTGATCCTGCTCCTGGCGGACTTTTTCGCGGCAGCTGGAGCAGTAATAGACGGGCAAGCCGTTCATCAACATCAGATCGGGGGAAGAGGAACTCTGGCAATTTTCACAGCGGTTGGCGAAGGGCGTAACCACGCCCTTGAGGCTCTCCACCAGCGTCGCGAGAAGTTGCGCGGCTTCTTCCAGCTTGGGTTTCGAAAAGGAATACGTCCATTGCCAGCGCAGAAAATCCGGCCCCACCTGGGCCAGCTTTCCCTGTTTCTTCAGGGCGGCATTCTGCTCGACGAGCGTTTTTAACATTTCCGGCTGGGCGGATTTCTGGAAGCGCAGCAGGATAACCAGGGCGGCGCTGTTGTGCGCCTTGGCGATTCCCACGGCGGCGAGATAGCCGTCCTTCGCACCGATCAGGCTTCCCGCTTTCCCGCTCCAGGGACCCTGCCCGGGATAATGGCGCAGGCCGGTCAGTGCGGAGAGTTGAGAGAGGTATTCCTTATTGTTCATGGCCTTCCTCCTCACAGTGGAAGCGGAAAAACAGGGCCTTCTGGCTATCAGTGTAAGGGAGAAAGCACGGGAAGGCGGCGGGATGCACGAGCGGGCGTCCAATCAATAACTGGGCGAATGAAGCGCCGGCGAAATGCGCGGAACGATCTCCGCACCAGGCCAGGCCTGCGCGGCCCGGCCCAATGCGAAGCGGAAAAGATTCAGCCGCGGGTGCGCTGGAATTCGCGCATGAAGGCGGTCAGGGCTTGCACGGCTTCGAGGGGGACGGCGTTATAGAGCGAAGCGCGCATGCCGCCGACGGAGCGGTGGCCGGCGAGGCCGATGAGCCCGGCGGCGGTGGCTTCCTGGGTAAACTTCTTTTCCATGACTTCGTCGCCGCCGGCCACGCGGAAGACGACGTTCATTTTGGAGCGGGAAGCCTTTTCGACCGGGCAGGTATAGAAGGTGCCCTCATCGAGCAGGTCGTAGAGTAGTTTGGCCTTGGCTGCGTTGCGTTTTTCGATGCCGGCCACGCCGCCCAGGCTTTCCATCCATTCGCCCACCAGGCCGAGGATGTAGACGGCGAAGGTCGGCGGGGTGTGATAGAGCGACTTTTCCTTCATGTGCGTGCGGTATTGCAGAAGCGTGGGGAGATTCTTGTCGGCGCGCTCGGCCAGGTCCTTGCGGAGAATGACCACGGTGACGCCGGAAGGGCCCAGGTTTTTCTGAGCGCCGGCGAAGATCAGGCCGAACTTTTTCACGTCAATGGGGCGCGAGGCGATGTCCGAGGACATATCGGCCACCAGCGGCACCGTTCCGGTCTCCGGCATGGCCTGCCATTGCGTGCCTTCGATGGTGTTGTTGCTGCACATGTAGACGTAGGAGGCGTCGGGAGAGAGTTTCAGTTCATCCTGGCGGGGAATACGGGTGAATTTTTCGGCTTCGGTGGAAGCGGCAATGCGGTGGGCAAAACCTTTCTTCAGTTCGGCGATGGCCTTGCCGGACCAGCTTCCGGTGTGCAGCACGTCCACGGAGGTGCCGGCGAGGCTCAGGTTCATGGGAACCATGGTGAACTGCAGGCTGCCGCCGCCCTGCACGAAGAGCACGGCGTAATCGTCGGGGATGGCCAGGAGGCGGCGAAGGCGCTGCTCGGCCTGCTGGTTGATCTCCTCGAATTCGGCGGCGCGGTGGCTCATTTCCATGACGGACATGCCGGTGCCGCGGTAGTCGAGCAGTTCCTCGCGAATGCGTTCGAGGACGGACAGGGGCAAGGCCCCGGGTCCGGCATTGAAATTGGAAGCACGTTTTGCGCTGGGAGAACTCACGGTCGGTAATTCCTCTCTGTGGATACGCTGGGGTGGGCGAAGGTTACGTTCAGGCCTCTGGTTCCACGCTATAGAATAGCAGAATTATCGCGGAGGAATCACGCGCGGGCGCGCAGGCCGGTTATGTTTCGGCGAGCAGGGAAAATTCCACGCGGCGACGCATGGGGTCGACGCGTTCGGCGCGCACGCGCACGCGGTCGCCCAGGCGCCAGGCTTTGCCGCCCGCGGCGGACTTCCTGCTGCCGCGGCGTCCGTGGGCGCCGCCGCGTTCGGAGGGGCCCAGCGCGACGATGGCGTGATCGTGCTCGCGATAGACGCAGCGCCCGTCGGCGGCCTCTTCGAGCGCGGCCATGGGCAGCAAGCCTTCGACGAAAACCTCGAACAACTCGACGAAGCAGCCATATTTCTGCACGGAGATAATCAGCGCTTCGTACTCCTCGCCCAGATGCTCTTCCATGAATTGCGCGCGCTTCCAGCTCATCAGCTCGCGCTCCGCTCCCACGGCGCGGCGTTCGGCTTCGGAGGATTCCGCAGCGGTTTCCTCGAGCTGGCCGCGGGAATAGCTGACCGCTTCGGCTTCGCGCGCGGCATGCGCGGCGCGGTGGGCGGAGGGATGCGCTTCGGGATTTTCGAGCGCCCATTTGAGGATGCGGTGGACGATCAGGTCGGGATAGCGGCGAATGGGCGAAGTGAAGTGAGTGTACTCGTCGAAGCCCAGGGCGAAATGGCCCAGCGGGTCGGCGGCATAGCGGGCCTGCTTGAGCGAGCGCAGCATGAGGTAGGACATGATGCGCTCCTCGGTGGTTCCGGAAAGTTTCTTCACCAGGCGCTGGTAGTGCAGCGGGGTGATGCGCAGGTCCACCGCGCCCGGAAGCGCCACGCGCATGGGGCGCTCGCGGCCGTGGCCGAAGGAATCGGGGCGTCCGTGACGCGCGGGAGCGGGAACGCTGCCGTGGCGCACGGCCAGCGAGCGTTCGTGGAGATTTTCGACTCCCAGGGAATAGCCGAAGGCGCGGGCCAGCTCCTCGAATTCAAGGACCTTGCGGGCGTCCGGGGCGATGGCGATCATGCGCTGCTCTTCGTCGAACTCGATGACCGGCTCGGGGAGGTCGAAATCAATGGAGCCGTGTTCGGCGCGGCGGGCGTTGAGCAGCAGAGCGAGTTCGCGCATATCGCGGAAGTGCGCGGCCAGTCCGGAATAGATCGCGGACGTCTCGGAGTCGCCTTCGAGGACTTTGTTGACGTTGGTGTAGGTCATGCGCGCGGCGGAACGGATCACGCCGGGAACGAAGCGGGCGTCGTGCATGCGCCCCGCGGCGTCGAATTCCATGAGGGCGCTCATGACCAAGCGCTCTTCATGGGGGACGAGCGAGCAGATGCCGCTGGAAAGCTGTTCGGGAAGCATGGGCACGGCGCGGTCGGGAAAATAAACGCTGGTGCCGCGCAGGCGGGCTTCGCGGTCGAGCGCGGCATCCACGCGCACATAGTGAGAGACGTCGGCGATGTGCACGGCGAGATGCCAGCCGCCGCCGGGGCGCCGCTCAACGTAAACGGCATCGTCGAAATCGCGCGCGGTTTCGCCGTCGATGGTGACGACGGGAAGGTGGCGGAAGTCCTCGCGTCCGTTGCGCTCGGCCGCGCCGACGGGGCGGGCGCGGTTTTCGGCATCGGCCAGGACCGGGCCGTCGAAGTAATGCGGGAGGTGGTGCTTGCGGATGATGATTTCGGTGTCCACGCCAAGATCGCCGGGACGGCCCACGATTTCCACCACGCGGCCGGTGGCGGCACCGCCGCCGCGGGGAAAGCGCAGGATTTCCACGTTGACCACCGCGCCATCGAGTTCCGGGAGGCGCTCGCCGCGGCGGGCAGGAGCGGGCCTGGCGCCGGGTTCGGCAGCAGGCAGGCCGAGTTTCTGGCGCAGGGCAGCGGTGAGCTCTTCTCCGTGAGGAATTTCGATCTCCTGCTGGATGCGTATATCGTAGGGCAGGACGAAGTTTCCGCGCGCGGCGTAGCGGAACTGCCCGACCACGGTGGGGTGGGCGCGGCCCACGATGCGCAGAATTCTTCCTTCGGCGCGCAGGCCGCCGGGCACGCCGCTGCGCCGGGAGATGCGCGCGAGGACGCGGTCGCCGTGCATAGCGTCTTCGATAGCGTCGCGCGGAATGAAGATGTCGCCTTCGATCTGCGGCAGCGGGGTACCCGGGACGACGAAGCCGTAGCCGTCCTGGTGCAGCACCAGCCGTCCGCTGATGGCGTCGCGCGGCGCGGGCGCTTGCCCGGAAGAGCCCGGGGGGCTGGTCTGGCTGAACTGACTGGAAGGTTCCTCTGTGCGCGCGCGGCCGTGTTTTCCTTCTTCGCGCTCTTCGCGCCGTGGCTTGCCGCCGCCCTCGCCGCGCCGTTCGCTGACGCGATAGCGCTGGCCGGGAAGCTCCTCGATGGCCCGGCGCTTTTTCAGTTTGGCGAGAAGTTTGTGCAGGGCGCGAATATCTTTTTTGGGGATTTGCAGGCCGGAGGCGATTTCCGATGTGCTGGCCGGATTTCTTCGTAGTTGCAGGTAGTGCAGGACATCTTCGTAACGGAGATTGTGGGGACGCGGCATGGAATGTGGGCCAGCGGGCGATTCCCGCCTTGCACGAGAATTCTAGCCCGCCTCCCCGCGCAAAGCCACCCGCAAAAGAGTTGCGCGGCGGAGCGGGGCAGGGCGAAGCGATGGGGCGCGGCTATTGACTCTTGCGCATGGAAGGAGGTAAGAACAGAGCCCAGGAGCGGTTTTTCAGGCTAGAGTAGTCGGCAAGGCACCTGCAGCAGGCCGGGCAAGTTCAAGAATCAGGCAAGAGGAAGCGGAGCTTCGAAAGGAGATCGAAGATGGCATTTTGCGGAAAATGCGGCGCGCAAGTCGCCGAGGGTACTTCATTCTGCGGTTCCTGCGGCTCGGCCGCGGGAGGAGCCGGCGCGGCGCCGGCGGCCGGGGGAGGAGCAGGGACGGGAGAGGGCTTGTCCACCAACGTGGTGTGCGCGCTGGCGTACGCCGTGGGCTTGATCACCGGCGTGATTTTCCTGGTATTGGACCCCTACAAGAACGACCGCAAGGTCCGGTTCCATTGTTTCCAGTCCATTTTCTTTCATGTGGGGATCATCGCGATCTTCATCGCGATCATGTTCGTATCCTTTTTCCTGCGCATGATTGGCGGGGGCATGATCGGCCTGATTTTTCTGCCCATCGACATGCTTCTCTGGTTTGGCTCCTTCTGCCTCTGGCTCTTCCTGATGTTCAAGGCGTATAACGGGGAGGAGTTCCAGTTGCCGATTATCGGGCCACTGGCCGCCAAGCAGGCTGGCAACTAAGCGAAGCTCAGTAAAGCAGTTGCGGCGCGTGTTCCACGTGGAACATGCGCCGCATTTTTTTGCGGCGGAGAGACGCTGGGAATGGAGCCGGGTCATCGGGCCATGCCCGCCGGAAATGGCTTTGATTCAAATGGATGGAAAGAATAAATATGGTGCCCAAGAGAGGACTCGAACCTCCACGGCCTTGCGACCGCTAGCTCCTGAAGCTAGTGCGTCTGCCAATTCCGCCACTTGGGCACAAGTGCGTTACCAGGCAGGAATTCAATTTTGCCTCCTGCATCCGGCTTTGTCAACGCGAGCGCCCTGCTGGCGTCCGGTTGAAGCCATTTTTCTTAATTGACACCCCGGTTTTCAATGGTGCTATACTCCGCCGCAGGGGCGGATTTCCCGCCCGCTCCGACTGGTTGTTCCCTCCGGAGCGGTCTCTTTGGGAGGTCGTTATGTCTGAGTTCCTGCAATTGGGTGTTCTTGCCTATCTTCTAATCCTTTGGGGGCTGGTTACCACCGCGTTCATCATCTTGTTGATCCGGCGGAGCCTGCTCACAAACAAGGAAGATGACCAGCTCTTCATCGATGCCGCGGAAGCGCATATGGCCGCCGAGCAGCGCGTGATCATAAATCAGATCACGGCGCTCTCCCGGCCGCTGCTCACCACGGGAATCACTTCGGGGGTATTGCTCCTGGTGATTGCCGGGATGTGGCTGTACGAAGGTTTGAAGGGCAGCAACTTCTTCTGAGAGTTTCCGTCTTGCGGCCGCTGTGAGATGCAGAGCCGTTATGGCGACGGGGGCTTGTTCGGCTGTGCCGCGGGCAAGGGTGTACCCTGCGGCGCAGCGGCGGGCGCCTGCGGCAGGGAATCCTGAGTGAGCGACGTGTGGTTGTGAATGATCAGCCAGCGGCCGTCGCGCTTGACGAAAACGAGAGTGGTTTGCCCGTGCGCCGAACTTCCCTGGCCATCCACGGCGCCAAAAAAATCCCATTGATAGCAGGCCCAGGCCGTGGCGCCATTGACGCGCACCAGCGTGTTCTGGCGGTCCATGCGCACCTGCTGCACCCGGGCGCGCTGCCGCTGGTAGTTGGATAGGTAGTTGGCCCAGCCCATGACCGGCGGCTCCCACAAGCCGCTGACCGCGGAGAGGTCATCGGCATAGTAGGTATGCAGCTTTTCGACGTCGCCGAGCTGCCAGGCCGCCAGCATATCGGTAATCAGCAGGTTAATTTGCTGCTCGTCGGGCAGAGCCAGGCTGGCGGCCAGAGTGGCGTCCGCCGCGCTGTCCTTTTTCTTTTTATCCTTTTTTTGTTTTTGCGCGAGAGCGGGCCCGGCGGCGGAGAGCAGGATACAAACACAGAGGAACAACAGCCAGGGCGCGCGCAGGATTCCCGTCCGGTGACTATTATGCATGATCTTTTTCCTCGCCCGTGCGCCGTCCTTCGCGGGCGGCGGCCACACCCAGAATCATACGTCAGCGGGCGCGCGCCGCGCCGAGAAGATTCACAAAAAGTCTGTACGCTCCGGGCACACCCTCGGGAAGCTGGCGGATGAAGGAAAGCCCCGTGTAGATATAGACTCCTTTGCCGGTGCGGGCATAGACGAGGCCGCCATCGAGATCCGGTTCGCCGGGGTCGTGCATGGCCAGCAGCGGAGTGTAGCGCGGGTCGAACCGGCTCCAGAAATAGAGGCCGCGCTCCTGCACCCAGCCGTCGAAATCCGCCTGGGCGATCTTGTTGGGGCGGTTGAGCAGCGCGTCGTCCGGCTGGAGAAATTTCACCGCGGCGGTTTCGTCGGTGATGCGCGGCAGTGGGGCGCCAGGCTTGCCGGGGTCGATCCTGGCGGGATAGGGAGCGGGCTGCAGCTTGTCCCAGATGAAATCGCGGTTGTATTGGACCACCAGCGCGCCGCCGTTCGTGGCGTAATCGAGCAGGCGCTGGTTGGCGGCGGGAAGGTCCGCGCGCAGTTCATAGGCGCGCACGCCGACGACGATGGCGTCGAAGCGCGCGAGATTGCCGAAGGCCAGCTCGGTGGGATTGATCATTTCCACGCGGATGCCCAAGCGCTCGAGGGCTTCGGGAATGGGCTCGCTTTCCGCGGTGAGGTAGCCGACGCGGAGATTTTCCGGCACGCTAATGTCGAAGGCGTGCACGCGGCAGACAGCCGGCTCGCTCCAGAACTGCGTGGGCAGCGTGGTGAGCGGTTCGAGCGAGGTCGAAAATTTTTCCTTTTCGCGGCGGGCGTAGGCCGCGAGTGAATAGTGTCCGGCGGCGAGTTTTTCCGGCGGGGTCACGGTGAAGCGGGCGTAGCGGTCGCCCGGGCCGGTGAATTCAATGGCCTGCTCGGCGCTGGCGCTCCAGCCCGGCGGAACATCCAGCCCGGCGCTGACCTTGCCCGCTTGCGTGGCGTTCGAATGCACGCGCACGAAAATGTCGAACGGTTTCCGCGCCTGGGCCAGAACTTCGATTTTTTGCTTGGGTTCAACCGCCAGCGTGTAGGCGGGCACGATGCGCAGCGGCACACGGTCCACGCGCGTCGAATTCGCCTGGATGTGGGTGACCGGCACGCTTAGTTGTTTGGACCTTCCCTCGCCGGTACGGATACTCAGCTTTACCCGGGCCGCCGGCTCTTGTTCGGGCTGAAGTTTTTCCCAAATACCGGGCTCTCCGGCGGGAGCGGTAAACGTGATTTTGTATTTCAGTCCCTTTACCGGGTCGCCTTCGCCCTTCGCGCCATATTCCATGCCCGTCAAGTGCAGCGATTCCTGCAGGACCGGGCATTTTACGGCGCGGCGGCAGCCATAGCGGACGGTGACGGTGACGGGCTCGCCCAGGACGGCCTCGCTGCGGTCGGACTCCGCCGTGAATTCGAAATCCGCCGCCAGCAGGAGCGCGCGGGTAATACGATCCACCACGGAGAAGACCCTGCCTTCCTTCTCGGCATTGGCAGGATTCCAGAAAGAGATGGTGTCGGCGGGATAGAGACTGCTCATCGACTCCGAAGCTTGCGCGAGAAGTTCCGCCGCGGCCGGCCAATCCAGCTGCAGCGCGGCGGCGCGTGCTTTCGCGATTTTTTCGTCCGCGGTTTTTGCCGCTGCGCACCACTTGGGTTCCGCTTTACACAGCGGCCCCTGCTCGTCTCCAAAGAGCGCGGTGAGCGGCCGCGCCAGGATGGACGGATCGAATTTGGCGCCGTCTTCGCGGGTGAGCGCAATGGGACGCCAGATGTAGGGCGAGTTGATAAAGCCGGAAATGCCCTGGGTGCGATGATTGACGTAAGCATCCAGGCCGATCTGCCGCCAGGATTTTCCGTAGAGAGAAGAAATTTCATCGAGCGGCAGGACGTAACCTTTCGGACTGTCTCCTCCGCGCTCGAGACCAAGAATTTCCACGGCGTCCGCGGCGTCGCCCCAGACGGTCAGCCCTTCCTTCAACTGCGCCGGAAAAGCCTTGGGGTCGGCGGCCATCTGCACGGCGCGCGGGGTAAGCAGGCCGGAAGCCTGGTGATGGCCGTGGCCGCCATGCACGCCGCCCCAATTGTTGATGACGATGTTTGGACGGAACGTGCGGATGACGCGCACCATGTCGTCGAGCACCTGTTCGCCCCAGATGCGTTCGGACTCTTCGGGAGTTTTCGAAAAGCCGAAATCCGGCGCGCGGGTGAAGAAAAGTTTGACGCCGTAGCCGCGCGTGGCGGCGAGAAGTTCCTGCGTGCGGATGAGGCCCAGTTGCGGGGCCTGCTCGGGGCCCAGCGCGTTCTGCCCGCCTTCGCCGCGGGTGATGGAAAGCAGGGCGACTTCGGCATGCAGGCCGCGCGCGAGGTAGGTCAGCACGGAAGAAGATTCGTCGTCGGGGTGCGCCGTGACGTAGAGGATGCGCGTGTTGACCCGCGCGGCGTCAATGGCCTCGATGGTTTCGGACAGGCCCGTGCCGGTGCCCGGAGCGGCGGGAAACTGCGCGGCGGCGGGTTGCGCGGCCAGCGTGAGAGCGAGTGCGGCAATCAGGGAAAGAAAAAATAGCTTCATGGGTCGGTTGCTCCGGAAGAGAAGAGAGATCCCTTGGCTGCGTGCCGGCAAATAGCGCCGGCCCTCCGCCCGGGATGACAGAGTTGAGATGTGATTCACATGGCCTCCGTCTGCTTGGGCAGGGCAAAAGGCCATTCTCGCACTATCGCGGCGCGCAGCAGAAACGCCACCACGCCCAAACCAATCACCAGCAGGCCCCATTTGCGCGCCGGGCCGGTGGCCCAGAAGAGCCCGGCCCAGCCCAGCATGGTAAGCAGCGCGGGCAGCGGGTAAAGCCACATTCTAAACGGCAGCGGTTCGGCGGTGCGCCGCCGGCGCAGAATCATCACGCCCACGGCTTGCCCGATGAACTGCACGAGCAGGCGCATGGCCAGGATGGCTTTGATCACCGTGGCCAGCTTGAAGGCCAGGCTGAAGGAAAACGCCAGCGCGCCCAGGAAAAGCAGCGAAAGGTGCGGAAAATGCTTGGTGGGATGGACGCGGGCGAAGACCGGGAAAAAATTTCCATCGAGCGCGGCGGAATAGGGCACGCGCGAATAGCCCAGCAACGCGGAAAAAATGGAAGCGAAGGCGATCCACAGGACCAGCACGGTGGCGATGCTGGCCGCGCGCGCGCCGTAGAGCGTTTCGACGAAGGTGCTCACCAGAAACGGCGAATTCTGCGCGACGCGCCACGGCACCACGCCGAGGATGCTGGTCTGCATGAGCAGATAGAGCAGCGCAATCCCGACGATGGAAATAAAAATTCCGCGCGGGATGTTGCGCTCGGGCCGCTTCAGCTCGCCGCCCAGGTGGCAGATGTTGTAGTAGCCCCAATAGCTGTAAATCGTATTGCCCATGGCCGCGCCCAGCGCGGCGAAGAAGAGGCTGGAAAGATGAAACGCGCCGGGCGGGAAATCAAAAGCCATGCGCGCATTGAAGTGCGTGACGCCGCCGTAGATCAGCCACAGCAGCGTGGCGATCACCCCCGCCCAGAGCAGCACGGAAATTTTTCCGATGGTGGTAATGCGCCGGTAGAGCAGGATCACGAGAAGAATGACCACGACGCCGGAGATGCCTTTCTGCTGCCAGGCGCTGAGCGGGTGCAGGTAGGTGGCGTATTGCGAAAAGCCGATGGCCCCGCTGGCGATGACCAGCGGGGCCTGAATCAGCGTCTGCCACACGAAGAGGAAGGACATCAGCCGTCCCCAACGCTCCGCGCCGTAAGCCTCGCGCAGAAAAATATAGCTGCCGCCGGCGCGGGGCATGGCCGCGCCCAGTTCCGACCACACAAAACCGTCCAGCAGGGCCAGCAGCGCGCCGCAAACCCAGGCCAGCAGCGCCTGCGGCCCGCCCATCTCGCGAATCACCAGCGAGCTGACCACGAAAGGGCCGATGCCCACCATG
>JAIQGC010000016.1 GCA_020072805.1 Terriglobia bacterium | reverse complement strand
GAGTTAAACACCGTGGGCGGCATGGCGGCCAACAACTCCGGCGGCGAAAAAAACCTCAAGTACGGCAAGACCGCCCGCTATGTCGAGGAGTTGGAGGTGGTGCTTGGCGACGGCCGACAAGGCGCCGCGGAACCGCTCCCTGCTGAAACAGTTCCTTGCGGCTGTCGTAGATTTTCTTCTGCGCGTCATATCCGGCCTTTGCCGCTATGGCGTCCAGTTCCGCTTTTTGCATCTGCTGCGGAATACCGGAATCCACCGCCGTCTTGAAACCCGCATCGGCCTGCTCATAGTTTCCCTTGCTGGCCGCCGCCTGCCCCGCCAGGTCCTTGTTCTCCAGCACCGCCAGCAACTGCCCCTTCCGGACATGAGCTCCGCGCTGCACCTTGAACTCCGTTACCGGCGCGGTGATTTTCGGCGCCAGGATGGATTGCTCCAGCGGATAAACCACCGCTTCCGTGGAAACCACCATGGAAATCGTTTCGCGCTCCGCCGCCGCCGTCTGCACGGAGACGACCGGCTCCTTCTCCTTCTCCTCCTTGCCGCAGCCCGCCGCCAAAATCAGCAGCGCGCCCAGTGCCGCGGCCCGCGCCGGAGAATTTCCCTGCCATTTGTTCACTCGCATCGTCTGCATCATTCGCATCATGGTTGCCTTCATGGAGTTGTCAGCGCTCCCGTCAAGGTCTGTAAATTCGCCAGCGCCACGCGATAGCGCACCGCCCCGTCCTGATAAGCCGCGCTGGCCTGCGCAAACGTCGTTTGTGAATCCACCACTTCCAGCACCGTGGCTTCGCCGCTCTTGTAACGCAGAATCGTCAGCCGCAGGCTCTCCGTGGCCAGCTCGGAGGAGCGGCTCAGCCCGCTGAGCTCGTTCAGGGCGGTCTCCGCTTCCGCGTAGAGCGACTGAATTTCCGCCAGCAGCTTGCGCTGCGCCAGCGAAAATTCGCGCTTGGCTTGATCGCGGCGAAGCTCGGCCTGCTTGATGCGGCTCTGCGTCGCGCCCCAGTTCCAGATGGGAATGTTCAGCGTCGCGCTCGCCGAGGCCCCCAGATTCGTCACGTTCTGCCCGTTGATCTTCGCGGGGTAGTTCACGCCGAAGTTCGGCGCGTCGATTCCGTACCAGTAATCGAAGCTGAGCGAAGGCAGGTAGCCCGCGCGCGCCGCCGTCACGTCGTGCCCCGCGGCCCGTGCCGTCTCCAGCGCCGCGCGCACGTCGGGGTTTTCCTGCGCCGCGCGCTGCTGCACTTCCGTCAGCGCGGGCAGCGCCACGCTCGCGTGCAAATCGTCGGCCACTTCGAAATTGTCGTTGAAGTCGGGAAAAATCAGCACCGCGAAATCCAGCCGCGCATTCAGCAGCCCCAGCTGCGCTTCCAGCAGCTGCCGCCGCCGGTCCTGCGCCTGCAATTCCGCCTTGATCACGTCGGAATGCGCGACTTCGCCTCCCTGTTCCAGCGACTGCGTCAGCTTCAGAAAATTATCCCCTTCCTCCGCTCCCTTGCGCGCCGTTTCCAGCTTCTCTTGCGCCGCCGCCAGCCCGTAATAGCTCTGCACCACGGTCACCACCAGTCCCCGCGAAGCGATCTCCGCCCGCGCCTTGGCCGCCGCCGCGCTCGCCGACGCCCTCCGAAAACCAGCCACCGACGCCAGGTCAATGGCCTCGTGCACGTTGGCCTGGCTGATGTATTCGTGCACGGCATTATTGGCGATGAAGCGAATGCCCGCGTCCGCCGGGCTGCTCTGCGTGTACAGCGCCTGATTGTTGAAGTTCACGCTGGGAAGAAGCGCCGCCCCGGCCTGAAAACGGTCCTGCCGCGCGACTCCCGAATCCGTCAGCGCCGATTGATACTGCGTGCTGTTCTTGCGCGCCCGCTCCAGCGCGTCCTGCAGCGTGAGCCGCAATCGCGGCGCCGCCGGTGAAGTTGTCTTCTGCGCCGCCGCCGCAGTTTCCGGCTGCGCGGCAACCGCCACCGGCGGCGTCGCCTGCGCTTCCGGCTGTTGTCCGGCGCTCGCGGCTGTGCCAGCCGCCAGTGCGGCTCCTCCGGCGAGAATGACGATAAAATGCGCGTGTTTGGTCTTCACAGCATCTCTCTCATGGTTCCACTCAAGCTATAGGTTAGACACTGTGAGATAAACGGAAGATTAACGCAAGGACTGCGATTTCTCTCCCGTAATGGGCAGGTAGGCCGTAAACGTGCTCCCCGTGGCGCCCGTCCGGGTCAATTCCAGCCGCCCGTCGTGCGCTTCGGCGATCCACTTCGCGATGGACAGCCCCAGTCCGGCCCCACCGGCATCCGCCCGCATCCGCGCCGCATCCGCGCGGAAAAATCGCTCAAAGATGCGCGGTTGCATCTCCGCGGGAATGCCCTCCCCGGTGTCCGTAACGCTCACGGCGTACTGCTCGCCAAGACGCTTGCAGCTTAGCGAGACCTGCCCGCCCGGCGGCGTGTACTTGATGGCATTGTCCAGCAGGTTGAGGAGCAGGCGGCGAATCAGAGCCTCATCGGCGCGAATCGGCGATTCCTCCGAGGGCTCCATGCTCAGCGTGATGTTCTTCGCCAGCGCCAAGGTGCGCGCCGAATGCACGCAATCCGCCGCCAGATCCTCCAGGTAAAAATCTCGCGGCTCCAGCGGATATTGCCCCGCGTCCGCCCGCGCCATCGTAAACAGGTCCTCGACGATTTGCGTCAGCCTCTGCGCCTCCCCCAGCAGCACGCCCAGCGAGTCGCGATACTCCTCCGGCGGCCGCGACGGCTGCGACAGCGCCACCTCCGCTTCTCCCCGCAGGATGGCCACCGGCGTGCGCAGTTCGTGCGAGGCGTCCGCCATGAATCGCCTCTGCCGCTCGAAAGACTGGTCCAGCCGGTCCAGCAGTTCATTGAACGTCCGCGCCAGGTGCCCCAATTCGTCCTTCTCGTTGCGCACCGCCAGCCGCTCGTGCAATGTGGCCGCCCCGATATGTTCCGCCTGCGTGGCCATCTCCACCACCGGCGCCAGGCTCTTGCGCGCCAGAAAATAGCCGCCGCCGCTGGCCAGCACAATCGCCAGGGGCATCACCCAGGCAAACGTGGCCGTAATCTCTTCCAGCAGCACCCGCTGCGGGCGCAGTGAACGCAGCACGAGCAGCGTCTGCGTCTGCCCGCGCACCGGAAAATGCCGCGCGTATCCCCGGTAATCGCCTTTCTCGCCGGGCACGTTCTGATAGAGCGCATCTTTGCGCAACGCCGCGCCCGCAAACTTTCGAAACGCCGCCGAGGCCAGCAGCCCGCCGTGAATGCTTTCCGCGGCCGATTTCCCCGCGGGAAGTTCCAGCGAACTGATCAGCGCTCCTCCCGAGGAATCCAGCACCACGAATACGTAGTCGCGGAAATGATGCTCCGCGATGGCCGATTGCGCCGCTCCCTTCAGGATTTCCGGGCCTTTTTGATCTTCCAGTTCGGCATTCAGCGTAGTGAGAAATGCGCTGGAAAGCTCCGCCAGGTCGCTGTCCGTGCGCTGCAGTATGTTCTGCCAGAAAAGAAAATAACTGGCCGCCGCCAGCACGACGAACACCAGCGCCAGCGCCCCCGTGTACCACAGCGTCAGCCGCACCCGCACCGATTCAAGCATCTTTCTTCCTCGCCGGCGCTCCCGCTTTGCCCCGCGCCGGGCCTTCCTCCGCCGCGCCCAGCAGATACCCCGCTCCCCGCTTCGTATGCAGCAGCGCGGGCGCGCCGCCGGAATCGATTTTCTGCCGCAGCCGGTTAATGTACACCTCGATCAGATTGGAAAACGGATCGAAGCTCTCGTCCCACACGTGCTCGGCGATCTCCGCTCGCCCCACCACCCGCCCCGCGTTCCGCGCCAGATATTCCAGCAGCGCATACTCCTTTGCCGTCAGCGCAATGCTGCGTCCCCCGCGCGTTGCGCTCTGCGCCGCCGTATCCAGCGCCAGGTCGCCTACCTCGATTCGCGCCGGCCGCAGCTCCCCGGAACGCCGCAGCAGCGCCCTCAATCGCGCCAGCAGTTCTCGAAATTCGAATGGCTTGGTGAGGTAGTCGTCCGCCCCGTGATCCAGCCCGCGGATGCGGTCCTCCACCGCGTCCCGCGCCGTGAGCATCAGGATGGGCATGCGCTTGCCCGATTTTCGCAGCTCCCGGCACACCGCGAATCCGTCCCGCCCGGGAATCATCACATCCAGAATAATCAGATCGTAAGCGTTGATGTCCGCCTGGTACAGCGCGTCCTCGCCCGTCGCCGCGATATCCACGGCGTAGCTCTGCTCGCGCAGCCCTTTGGCCACGAAGCGCGCGATGCCGGGATCGTCTTCGACTAGGAGCAGCCGCACGGCAACATCATACGGCAATTAACCCCAAACCAAAGCGCCAACCGCCTGCCGGACTCTCCTGGTCAATGCGCGGCCGTGATCTTCGGAATCGCCCCGAATCGCCGAAGAAAACTCCATGAGGTGTATGCGCTGCGCCGGAATTCTTTCCCTGCGACGCGGAGTGAATTTCTATAGGGCATGGAAAATCAGTTGACGATGCAGCGGAAGGTAGTGGTAGAGTGGTCCGACCATTCGCGCTGCCTTTACTTTTTTGCTCGCGCTGAATTTATCGTCTCTTGGAACTGAGGACCGACCCATGGGGAATGTAAACTCCTCGCAGCCTTCCAGCCTCGCTGCCGGGGATTCCGTAACACGCAAGAAGCCTTTCTACGCCAGTCTATGGGTCCAGGTGCTTTTCGCCATTGCCGTGGCCGTGGCCCTCGGCTATTTCAGCCCCGCCCGGGCCATTGCCATGAAGCCCCTCGGCGACGGCTTCATTCGCCTGATCAGCATGGTCATCACCCTGATCATTTTCTGCACCGTCGTTTCCGGCATTGCCGGCATGGAAGACCTCAAGAAAGTCGGCCGCGTCGGCGGCAAGGCCCTGCTCTATTTCGAGATCGTCTCCACGCTGGCCCTGCTCATCGGCCTGGTTGTCGGCAACGTGGTCAAGCCCGGCAGCGGCTTCAACGTGAATGCCGCCACGCTCGACGCCAAATCCGTGGCCGATTACGCCGGCGCCGCCAAGGCCCAGAGCGTCACCGAATTCCTCATGCATATCATCCCCACCACGGTGGTGGACGCCTTCGCCAAGGGTGACATCCTTGAAGTCCTGCTCGTCGCCGTCCTCTTCGGCTTCGCCCTCTCCTCGGTCGGTCCCCGCTGCAAGCCCCTGGTGGACCTCTTCGACGCTCTTACTCACGCCGTCTTCGGTGTCGTCAATATCCTCATGCGCTTTGCTCCCATCGGCGCGTTCGGCGCCATGGCCTTCACCGTCGGCAAATACGGCATCGCTTCACTGGGGCCGCTGCTCAAGCTCATCACCACGTTCTATATCACCTCGATTCTGTTTGTGCTCATCGTCCTCGGCGCCATCGGCTGGTTCGCCGGTTTCAACATCCTCAAATTCCTCCTCTACATCAAGGAAGAGATCCTTCTCGTCCTGGCCACCAGCTCCTCGGAGACCGCTCTACCCACCCTCATGTCCAAACTCGAAAAGCTGGGCTGCTCCAAGCCGCTCGTCGGCCTCGTCGTCCCCACGGGCTACACCTTCAACACCGACGGCAGCAGCCTGTACATGACTCTCGCTGCTCTCTTCGTGGCCCAGGCCACCAACACGCATCTCACCGTCATGCAGCAGATCACCATCCTGGCCGTGGCCACGCTCACTTCCAAGGGCGCCAGCGGCGTGCAGGGCGCCTCCTTCATCGCCCTGGTCGGCACGCTCATGGTCGTTCCCACCATCCCCGTCGCGGGCATGGCCCTGGTTCTGGGCATTGACCGCTTCATGAGCATGTTCCGCGGGCTGATCAATATGATCGGCAACGGCGTCGCCACGCTGGTCGTTGCGCGCTGGGAAAAAGAGCTTGATCGCGATACGTTACGCAACAATTTGGCCGGAGTCTGACGGCCGGAAAGCGGGCGCGCGGCACTCCACGCGCTCCCGCGGAAGGAGTCCAGCATGAGCAACATGTCCAGGCGTGGTTTCGTAAAAGGCGCGGCCATCGCTCCTCTGGCCGTTAAATCGCTCGCTCTCGAGCAGGCCGCCGCTCCCTCCGAGCGTTTCGATATCGTAGTCGCCGGCGCCGGCCACAACAGTCTGGCCACCGCCGCCTATCTCGCCAAAGCCGGCTACCGCTGCCTCGTTCTCGAAGGCCGCCCCATCATCGGCGGCGGCGTCAAGACCGCCGAGCTCACCCTGCGCGGTTTCAAGGACGACGTCTGCTCCACCGCACACGCCTTCATCCAGGCCAATCCCATGCTGCGCAATGACGAGCTTGGCCTGCGCAATTTCGGCCTCGAATACATTGACCCCGACCCCGTCTTCCACGTTCCGTTTCCCGACGGCTCCTATCTCACCCAGTGGCGCGACCTCGACCGCACCTGCGCCGAATTCGCCAAATTCTCCAAGAAAGACGCCGCCACCTACCGCCGCCTCCTCGCCGAATTCGACGCCATCAAGCCCGTTCTCGGCGCCGCCAGTTTCACTCCCATCGGTTTTGGAAAACCCCTCAACGACCGCCTCGCCGAAGCTCCCCGCGGCAAACTCTGGCAGCGCCGCCTGGCCATGTCCGCCTGGGAAATCATCCGCGACAATTTCGAGGACGATCACTGCCGCACCTTTCTCCTCTACATGTCCCATCTCGCCGCCGAACCTCCCGACGCTCCCATGACCGGCCGCCTGGCTTTTTCCGCTCTGGGTCAGCAGCGGACCGGCCGTCCGCTTCCCAAAGGCGGCTCCGGTGAATTGACCCAGGCCATGGCCCGCGTCATCGAAGCCAACCACGGAGTCATCCTCACCAACAAATGGGTGCGCCGCCTGATCATCGAAAACGGCCGCTGCGCCGGCGTCGAATGCGATGACGGCAGCTCCTACCGCGCCGAAAAAGCTGTCCTCTCCACCATCCATATCAAGCACCTCGTGGACATGGCCCCTCGCGAATTGTGGGGCCAGGACTTCGTCGACGGCGTGGACACCTGGCAGGCCGAACACGCCATGTTCGTCACCCACTACGCCACCTCCGAGCCTCCCCAATTCGCCGTCGAAGGCGGCAAACTCTCCCCCGTCGAAGCCGGCATTCTCTCTTCTCCGCTGCGCGCCCTCCGCGGCACCTACGACGATTCCCTCGGCGCGCCCACTCTCGAAGACCCCGCCCTGCAGGTGATCTGCTGCTCCGTGGCCGATCCCTCCCGCACTCCCCCGGGCATGCACACCGTAAAAGTTCTCGGCTGGCAGCCCTACGAATTGAAAGAAGGGCCCGAGCACTGGGACAAAATCAAAGACGAAGTCTCGGCCGCCAACCTGAAGCAGCTCCGGCGCTTTGCTCCCAATCTCACCGATGACAAAATTCTTGCCCGCTTCATCGAGAGCCCGCTCGATCTCGAGCGCATGAATCCCCATTTCTGGCACGGCAGCGCCCATGCCGGCGCACAGAGCGCCTCCCAGGTCGGCGCCATGCGCCCCATGCCCGGCTGGGCCCAGCACCGCATGCCCATTCCTGGCCTTTATCAGACCGGCGCCACCACTCATCCCGGCGGCTCGGTCACCGGCGCACCCGGACGCAACGCCGCCATGGTCATGCTCAAGGATTTCGGCACCAGCATCGAAGAAGTGGTCAAAAAGAAGCCGTAACAGGCGTGCCCGTGGCGCGCTGTACATATTGCGAGGTGTGCTCATGAATCGCAGCAAACGAACGATCACTCTTCTAGCGGCTTCGGCTGCGTTGACGGCCTTCCTGTGCACGGCCTTGGCCCTCCCGGCCCAGCAAGCCCCCGCCGTCTCACAACTCGTACCCGATAACCCCCTGCACCTCGCGCCGCCCGCGCAACCCATCGCCTTCAGCCACAAAAAGCATCTGGCCTTCAGTCTCCAGTGCAAGGCCTGCCACACCAATCCCGACCCCGGCATCCTCATGACCTTCCCGGCCACCGCCAAGTGCATGTCCTGCCACGCCTCCATCGCCAAAAATAAGCCCGCCATCCAGAAACTCGCCGAGTTCTCCAAATCCCAGAAGCCCATTCCCTGGGTGCGCGTCTACGCCGTTCTTCCCGGCATCATCTGGACCCATCGCGCGCATCTCCAGGCCGGCGCGCAGTGCGAAATGTGCCACGGGCCCGTCGCCCAGATGGACGCCATGTCCGAGGCCACCAGCGTAAAATCCATGGCCAGCTGTATTGATTGCCATCAGAAAAAAGGGGCCAAAACCGTCTGCTCTACCTGTCACAAGAGCTAACCCCGCCGCGACTCTGTAACGTTTTTTCTGTAGCCTGCCTCTTTAGAGGGTGGGCCGTTTCACCCCGTTAGCGCAGGCGTGCTCCTCCTCGCGGGAAATACGTGCTAGGGTGCCGCTGTTCCCGCCGCGGGCTGGCGCTCCCAATACTCAATAAAACGCACGACGTTCTGATTAAACTCCTCCGGATACTCCCGGTAATGAAAATGCCCCGCCTTGTTCGCAATGATCATCCTCGTCCGCGCGTTCTTCTCCGCAATGATGTCGAACAGTTCCAACCCCCGCGCCAGCACCGCCGACGGATCGTTCCTCCCCCAGTAGAGCAGCACCGGCATCTGCAAAATTCCTTCCTTCTTCACACGCTCATGCACCGTCTTTTTCCATTCGTTGAATTGTGAAGCCAGCGGCTCTCCGGCCCCCGCCTTGATCTTCGCCGCCGTCTCCTGTGATTTCGCCAGGCTGGCCATATATTTCCCGGCCTCCCAGAACTCCTCGTCGAACGCGACATCCGGCAGAAAGGAAATCGCCTGCAAGCGGCACTTCCACTCCACCCAATCCGGCTCCTTCGGACAGTGCGCCAGCGTTTCCTGCCGCGTCGTCGCTCCCTCCGGCGCCGCCGTCAGGCTGTCTATGATCACCAGCGTTCGCACCATCTCCGGATGCGCCACGGCAAAGAAAAACGCGCATCCTCCGCCCCGCGATTGCCCGATCAGATGCACTCTTCCCAGCTTCATCGTCTGGATGAACTCGTACAGGTGCTCGACTTCTCCCTGGATGTTGTAGTCCTTGTCGTTCAAAGGATTGCCGGTCATCCCCGAAGCGAGCTTGTCCGCCGCGAAAACATGAAAATGTTTCGCCAGCCTGGGAATGTTCTTCGACCACGTATTCGCGCTCGAATGTCCCGACCAACCCTCTCCATGCACCAGCACCAGCGGCTCGCCCTCGCCCATTTCGTAGTACCGCGTCCGCACTCCCTGCACATCCACGAACTTTGCCGTCAGCCCCGCGATCGATCCGTCCTCCTTCCCACCCGCCGCGCGGGCCGGCCCGCCCGCCAGCGCGAGGAGCAGCATGGCCAGCTGCACATAGGATGCAGCGGTCTTGAATGGACGGTGGGGTTTCATCTGCTTCTCCTCGAATCGTAGAACGGCGCACGCAACCCTCTGCTGCCGATCGTTGAGTGCGTGGATGATGCGCTTCTATCACCGGCACATTGACCCGTCAAGCGTTGCGCTGTATTGTTTCGGGGCGATTTCGAAAATGCGGGTTGGATTCCACGATTGGGCTGGGAGGCCGCAATGAAAAGAACAAACAGGCTGGGCATCGCGTTCGCGCTGCTTGCAGGATTCGCCGCACTCGCTGCCGCGCAAGAAAGCGCTCCCGTCGAACCGCCCCGCCCCATGGTCTTGACCGAGGCCGTCCCGCTTCCCGGCGTGCAAGGCCGCTTCGATCATTTCGCAACCGATGGCAAAGGCCAGGTGTTCGTTTCCGCCCTCGGCAATAATTCCGTGGAAGTGATCGACGTCAGCGCCCGCCTCCGCTCACACAGCATCACCGGCATCCCCAATCCCCAGGGCGTCGTCTACGCTACTGACGTGAAAAAACTCTTCGCCAGCAGCAGTAAGGGCTTGCTCTATATCTATGACGGAACCACCTACGAATTGATCAAATCCATCGATTTTCACGGCGATGTGGATAACCTGCGCTACGACGCGGCCACCAAACGCGTCTATGTCGGCTATGGCGAGGATGAAACCGGCGCTATCGGAACCGTTGATGCCATCACCAACGAGCGCCTCGATGAGGAATACAAGATCGGCGCGCACCCCGAATCCTTCCAGTTGGAAAAATCCGGCCCCAATATTTATGTGAATTTACCCGACCTTAAACAAATTGCCGTGATCAACCGCGCCACCCATGCCATCACCCGCTGGCCTCTCTCCATCGAGCACAATTTCCCTATGGCTCTCGATGAAGCCGATCACCGCCTCCTCGTGGTCACCCACGAGCCCGCTCGCATGGCCGTCGTTGACACTGCAACCGGCAAGGTCATCGCCGCTCTCCCCTGCGTCCAGGACGCCGACGATGTCTATTACGACCCCGCCCGGAAACGCATTTATGTCGCTGGCGGTGAGGGTCTCATCAGCGTTTTTCAGCAGAAGGACGCGGACCATTACAGCCTGCTCACCAAGATCCCCACGGCCCTCGGCGCTCGCACCGCCGGCTATTTCGGCAAGGGCAAAAAGGGTTTCGACCGCTTCTTCCTTGCCGTGCCCGCTCGCGCCGATCACGGCGCGGAAATGTGGATCTACACCGTTCAGGACTGATCGCCACCGGCCCGGCCTAATCCGCCGCGCCAGTCCGACGGCCTTTTCTCCGGGAATCGCCCTGCCCACACCACGACATTCCAGCGTGTTCTTCAGGGTTCATCCACTCCTCCGTCCCGCTCCGCGCGGGCTTCTGCATTACCGTGCTGCTGCCTGCGTATGCTTCAGGTGCTTGTCGAAATACTCCATGAAAAGTTCAAACGTCTTCGCCTGGATTTCGTCGGGCTTGTATGAGCCGTCCTTCTGCGGAAAGATGAACACGTATCCGTGGACCGGGTGATCAAAACTCTGCCAGCTCACGTCCTTGCCCGCTTCTTTCATCCATTCGTAGGTCAGCTTGAAGACACCCTGCTGGTGATCCGTCTCCCGCCCGAAGATCAGGATCGGCGTGTGCATCCGCCGGATGCGCTCCATCGCCGCCGCCTTATTGGCTCTCTTGCGCACTACCTCGATGTCGTTGAACTGGATCTCGTTGTCCTTGCGCGGCGCCGTCGGACCTGTGTCCACCGTCAAAAACTCGTGCGCCGCCGGTTCGATGCACACCCCCGCGCCGAACGTGTATTCGCTCGAGGCCTTCAGGATCATCTCTCCGCTGTGGCTCACTCCCATGGCTCCGACCCCGTTTTTATCCACGTACGGCAGCGACTGAAGATACCGGATGATCGCGATCAGGTCCTCGTGGTCCAGCGTCGGCCCCGACTTCAGCATGCGCCGCTCTCCGCTGATGCTGTCCGGCAGATTCTGCGGCGGCTTGGCGTGCTCGTACTCGTACGGTATTTCATTCCGGTAATTGACCGTCGCCACCACGTAGCCCCGCGCCAGCATCCGCTCCTGCATCGCCGCCAGCCGCTCCGAGAGGTCCTCCACTTTCTTCATTCCTTCGCGGCCCTCTCCCCAGCCCATCGTGATCGCCGGAAACGGCCCCGGGCCTTCCGGCTTGCGGATGATGATCGGCACGTAAATCTCGTCCCTGGTCAGCACCAGCGTGTATTCCGCCGGAATCGCCGACCCCTTCATGGCCTTGGTCGCCACCACGTACCCATGCGTCGCGATCGATTCCGCCGCCTCCTTCCCCGTGCTCATTTGCGCCGGGGTGCTCTGCGCAGCCATCAACAGCCCGGCCAGCATCGCCAGCATCGCGCCCATTTTCAATTCACAGTGAAGTTTCATCGGCAGTCTCCTCGGATTTCCGAACGAGAAACAGGACCCTCCGGCACTCTTCCGCCAGTGCATCCCTGCGCCGCTTCTATCACCGGCGCGTTGACCCGTCAAGCGTTGCGCTGTATCGTCTTGAGGCGTTTTCGAAAGCGCTGCATCCATCCCACGATCGGTCTTGGAGGCCGGAATGATAAAATTAAACAAACTGAGCATCGCATTTGCGTTACTTGCGGCATTCGCACCACTCGCCCCCGCGCAAGAGTCCGCCCCCGCTGAGCCCACCAAGCCTCTCGTCCTCACCGAAGCCATCCCCATGCCCGGCGTGCAGGGCCGCTTCGATCATTTTGCCACCGACGGCAAGGGACACGTCTTCGTCTCCTCGGTGGGAAGCAACACCGTAGAGGTGATTGACGTCAGCGCGCGCGTCCGCACCCACACCATCACGGGCATCCCCGAACCCCAGGGTCTGGCTTTCGCTCCCGAAGCCAATAAACTCTATGCCGGCAGCGGCGAGGGCAAACTCTACATCTACGATGGAACTTCCTACGACCTCGTCAAGATCCTTGATTTCGGCGACGACGTTGACAATCTTCGCTACGACGCCCCCACCAAGCGCGTCTACGCCGGGTACGGCGGAGAAGAATCCGGCGCCATCTCCGCCGTGGACACCACGACCAACGAGCGCATCTCCGGCGAATTCAAACTCGGCGCGCACCCTGAATCTTTTCAAATCGAAAAAAATGGCCCCAATATCTACGTGAACCTTCCCGACCTCAAGCAGATTGCCGTCATCAATCGCTCCACTCAGGCCATCACCCGCTGGCCTCTCTCCATCGAGCAGAATTTCCCCATGGCCCTCGATGAGGCCGATCACCGCCTCTTCGTCGTCACCCACCAGCCCGCCCGCCTCGCCGTCTTCAACACCCAATCCGGCAAGCTCGTCGCCAGTCTCCCCTGCGTCCAGGAAGCCGATGAAGTCTATTTCGACGCTGCCCGCAAGCGCATCTACATCCCCGGCGCGGAAGCCTATATCAGCGTCTTTCAGGAAAAAGACCCAGACCATTTCCAGCCTATCGCCAAAATCCCCTCGGCCCTCGGCGCACGCACCGCCGGCTATTTCGGCAAGGGCAAGAAGGGCTTCGACCGTTTCTTCCTCGCCGTTCCCGCCCGCTCCGCCAGCGCCGCGGAAATGTGGATTTACTCCGTCCAGGACTGATCCCAGCCTGTGCTGCGGCCCGGCCTAATCCGCCGGGCCGCTCAGCCGGTCCGACTGCCGTATCTCCGGAAACCTCCACGCCCACGCAGCCGCCACCAACAGCGTCCCCACTCCTCCCAGCACAACCGCCGGCACCGTCCCGAACCACGCCGCCGTCACTCCCGATTCAAACTCCCCCAGCTCATTCGACGCCCCGATGAACAGCATGTTCACCGCGCCCACCCGCCCGCGCATCTCGTCCCGCGTCGCCAGCTGCACCATCGTGCTTCTAATAATCAGGCTGACCATGTCCGTCGCTCCCACCAGCAGCAGCGCCACGAGCGACAGCGCAAAGTTCCGCGATATCCCGAACAGGATCGTGAACACCCCGAATCCCGCCACGCACCACAGCATCATCGCCCCGGCCCTCCCCCGCAGCGGCCGGTGCGCCATCAGGAACGCCATCGACGCCGCTCCCACGCCCGGCGCGCTGCGCAGCAGCCCCAGCCCCCACGGCCCCGTCGCCAATATCTCCCGCGCGTACACCGGCAGCAACGCCACCGCCCCTCCCAGCAACACCGCGAACAGGTCCAGCGAGATCGTCCCCAGGATTACCCTCTGCGTCCAGATGTAGCGCAGCCCCGCCAGCACCGTCCTCAGGCTCACCTGCTCCGGCTCCCGCGGCTTCACCCGCGCCCGAATCTTCATCGTCGCGATCATCGCGCCCAGCGTAGCCGCCGCCGCCGTCCCATACACCGTCCCCGGCCCCCGCGATATCGCGTAAATCACGCCCCCGACCGCCGGCCCCAGGATCATCGCCGTCTGCGTCACCGTCGCTCCCAGCGCCACTCCGCTCGGAAAATCCTCTGCCGGAATCAGTTGTGGCAGCAGCGCCTGCCCCGCCGGCCAGCTGAATGACCGCACCACCCCAACCAATAGCAGCACTACGTAGATGGGATACACCGTATGGCTTCCCCGGTAGATCAGCATCAATAGCAGCCCCGAGCAAACCGCGAACCCCCCGCAGCACATCCCATATAGCCTGCGCCGATCGAATCGGTCCGCCACATGCCCCGAAATCAGGAACAGCGCCACCCCCGGCAGAAACTGCGCCAGCCCCACCAGTCCCAGGTCCAGCGGCCTCTTGGTGATCTCATACACCTGCCAGCCCACCGCCACCGATTGCATCGCCTGCGAAAACCCGGTCAGCAGCCGCGCCAGTTGATAATTCCGGAAGTCCGCGTAAGACAGCGCCACACGCCAGGACCGTTGGGGTTTTCTCGACTCGAACATGGCCTGTTACTCTGCCACAAACCGAAACCAATCACGAGCGCTCCCTCCAACCCCGCCCATGCGCTCCGGAGCACTGCCGCTCATTACTGCCTCCTGGGCACTCCTCCCCGAATGCAGCAAAACCACGATTCCGGCCTCGCATAAACTCCAATTCCATTTGAAATCCCCAACAAATTCAGCTAAATTCCCCCCGGGTGGCTCGTTGAGCAAGGATGTTTCTAATCTCTGAAATCATTTATTTGCGGAAAGTCCTTGACAGACCCTCCCATATGACGGTATAGCGGTTGTACCATTTTTGTGGGTTAGTTGGGTTTTACATGCGTTCCAATACTGGAGGGGTGACCATGAAGCGGCATTTTTCTATGGCAATTGCTGTTCGTATCCTGACCGGAACTCTTGCGCTGTTGCTGGCCTGCGTGCCGATGTTCGCGCAAGGCAGCACCGGCCGCATCTCCGGCACCGTCACGGACCAGTCCGGCGGCGGCATCGCCGGCGCGTCGGTCGCCGTCAAGGACGTCAATCGTGGCGTCACGCAGAACCTGATCACCGATTCCGATGGCGCCTACTTCGCCACCAACCTCGTCCCAGGTACATACTCGGTTCATGCCGAGTTCAAGGGCTTCAAGGCTTTTGAGCGCCAGAACATCCTCGTTGAAGTCGGCAAGGAAGTCCGCGTGGACGTCACCCTGCAGACCGGCGCCACATCCGAAAAGGTCGTCGTCACCGAGGATGTCCCCATGGTGGACACTTCTTCGACCACCCTCGGCGGCACCATCAACAACGAAATCATCAATGACCTGCCGCTGAATGGCCGCAACTATCAGAACCTGGTCTCCCTCCGTCCCGGCACCACCATCTATCCCGGAGGCGGCCCCTGGACCCAGAGCACCAACGGCATCCGCCCCGAAGACACCAGCTACATCGTTGACGGCGTCACCAACGACGAAGCTTTCATGGGCCTCAGCATCACCAACGCCGCCGCCGTCATCGGCGACGCCGCCACCATCATCCCCATTGACGCTATCCAGGAGTTCAACACCCAGGTCAACCCTAAGGCTGAATTTGGCTGGAAGCCCGGCGCGGTTACCAGCGTCGGCATCAAGTCCGGCACCAACAACGTCCATGGCACCGCTTATGCCTTCGGCCGCAAGGATTCGTGGGATGCCCGCAACTACTTCAACCCCCCCACCGACCCCAGCACGGGCCTTCCCTCTGATAAGACTCCTCTCAATCTCGAACAGTACGGCGCTACCGTCGGTGGCCGCATCATCAAGGACAAGCTCTTCTACTTCGGCGCCTATGAAGGCCAGATGTACACCGTCGGTAATGCGAACTACGCAAACGTCCCGATCGCCATTTCAACCGGCAACGCGGCCAACAGCATCCCCGACGCCATTGCAGCCATCGGTGGGCCGGCTTTCGTGAATCCTCTCAGCGCCTATTTGCTCACATTTTATCCCGTCAATAACACCACGCAGAAGGCTATGCTCATCACCACTCCCAACGAAAACAGTTCCAAGAATGCCGTCGGCAAAGTGGATTACCACCTCAACGACCATAACTCCCTGAGCGGTTCCTATTTCTTCGGCAATGACACCATCGTGGGTGTCGACTTTCCACAGGAAGTGCTTCCCCAATTCCGTACCAAGGTTCATTCCCGCGCCCAGGACGTTTCCGGCACTTGGGCTTGGGCACCCAGCTCCTCTTGGGTCAACGAACTCCGTGGAGGATTCACCCACTACGTGCTTCAGATCCTTCCCAACGATATCAATTTCCCCTACACCATCAACACGGGTCTCAACAACCCCCTCTTGAGCGGAATCCCGGACATCCGCCTCTCTGGCTTTGCCCAACTAGGCGCTTTCCACAACTTCCCCAAGATTGTCGGGCCTGATAAGGTCGTTGACTTCATTGATCAGGTCTCTTATCTGCGCGGCAAGCACGCCTTCAAGTTTGGCGGCGAGTTCCGCGACGATATGGTCCATCAGGCCACCTTCCGCGGCGGTCGTGGCCGCATCCGCTTTAGTAGTTTGCAAAACTTCCTCCTGGGCATTCCCGGCAACACCACTTTCCTGGCCGGCGACCCCACACGCAACATTACCCAGAAGCTCTTTGCGGGCTTTTTCCAGGACGACTGGCGCATCACTCCCCACGTCACTTTGAACCTCGGCATGCGCTATGAGTTCCGCGGCGTTCCCACGGAAGCCAACAACCTGCTCGGCAATTTCGAGCCTTCCGTGGGTCTCGAGCAGGTTGGCAAGAACATCTCTTCCGTTTACAACGGCGACCACAAAAACTTCTCCCCGCGCTTGGGCGTCGCTTGGGATGTGACCGGAAAGGGCACCACCATCGTCCGCGCCGGGGGCAGCCTCATTTACAGCCTCTTGTCCATGAACACTTTCATGTCCCAGCAAAATACCCAAAATACCGTTACCCTGGGTCTAGGCACGGTCCCCACGGGTGCCACGATTATCACCGGCCCTGGCCCCACCACCACGGCCGGCATCGGCAATATCGTCACTACCGGTGTCACGCTTTCCGGTTCGAGCCTTGTCTGGCAGGATCAAGCTACCGCCATCTACCCAGCCGCCGTGACAGGGCTCATCCCGTCATGCGGCGACGGCGGTGCCAACCCCGATCCTTGCGACACATTCGCCATGGATCGCAACTTCAAGACTCCTTACGTCGAGAACTGGATGATGGGTGTTCAGCACTCCTTCTCCAGCAAGCTTTCCCTCGACCTCTCCTACGTCGGCAATCACGCCGTGAAGTTGACCGGTATTCGCGACATTAACCAGAGCCCAGTGGGTGGCGGTCCGCTTCCCTACGCTGCCCAATACCCCTACCTCGGCTATATCAACTACCTCTCTAATCTGTACGGTTCCACCTACCACGGACTGCAGTCCACTTTGACCGCTCGTAACTATCGTGGCCTCGATTTCGTGGTTGGCTACACCTATTCTCATGGCACGGACTACCAATCCTCCAACTGGGTGGCCATGCTTCCCCAGGACAGCATGAATCCCCGCGCCGAACATGCCAGCAGCGACTACGACATCCGTCATCGCCTGACTCTCTCGATGACCTATAGCCTCCCCGAGAAGAAGACCAAGAGCCAGATGCTCGAAGGTTGGCAGGTCAACAGCATCGTCACCGTTCAGACCGGACAGCCATGGAATGTGAACGACCAGGGGAATGATATCAGCGGAACCGCCGAAGCCACTGATCGCTGGGATTTCTTCGGCAATCCGGCGGACTTCAAGTCCGGCGGACAGAGCTCGATCCCCTACTGCACTGGAGATCCTACAGACCCTGCCACGGGATCGTGCAGTTACACAAGTGCGAGCGTCCCTGTCAGTCTGTCCGCTGCACAATCCCAGGCAGCTTGGGGTGCGTGCATAGCCCATGCGGCCGATCTTACCCCCCTCACCGGCACGCTCGCGCAGTATGGCTGCTATGCGAACGGCAGTTCGGTTATGACTCCCCCAGCTGCTGGCACTTGGGGCACCATGGGCCGCAACATCTTCCGGGATACCGGCTTCCGTAACGTTGACCTGTCTATCTCCAAGAGCTTCAAATTCGGCGAGAAGGTCAAGGCGCAATTCCGCATCGAGACCTTTAACATTTTCAACCACCCCCATTTCGCCAATCCCACGGGCGGCACCGGCGGCTGGGGCGTCGGGGGCACCTCTGATCCGTCAGCGACTGATACCTTCGGCTGCGGCTGCCTGACTCCGGACAGCGCCGCCGTTAACCCCGTGCTGGGTTCGGGCGGCTCTCGCGCCATCCAGTTGGGCCTGAAGTTCATCTTCTAGGCCCTCTTGGTTGGCAGCAACACCTTCAACAGGGGCCGGACTAACCTCCGGCCCTCTTTTTTTCTGTGGTTTTTTTCTTGGTTATGTAGGGGCCGGGCGGCATATATCCCGACCGGGTCGGGAGCCCGGCATTAGGAGCAGCGCCTGTCATTCTGAGTCCCGGTGTCTTTTACCGGGACGAAGAATCTCAATCACGAGTACCAGACACCTGTACCGCATCCTCCCAGGAAGGAACAAAACCCATGAAACTCTCAATCTCCACGCTGCTGGCTCTTGCTCTGCTTCTCCCCGCAACAGTTCTCGCCGCCCCACCCAACGACTCTTCCGCCCTCCCCTCCGACCGTGCCCTCGTACAGGCCCTCGCCCAATCAGACAAACCTGCCCTCGAAAAACTCCTCGACGCCGACTTCACCTGGACCGACTCCGCGGGCAAGACACTGACCCGCGCCGAAGTCCTGCAAACTCTCCCACAGCCTCCCCTGGGCCAGGAAACGGGCCTCCAGCCCACGGAACGCACCTACGGCGACGTCACCGCCATCACCGCTGAGCGCGGCAAAGTCCACGCTCTGCGCATCTGGGTCAAACGCCCCGACGGCTGGCGCGCCCTCGTCTATCACGAAGTCACCCAGCTCGCCGAGCCCTCCACCTCCGCCGGCACGGGCGTCACGGACTGCGAGAATCCTTGTAAAACCATCCCCTACGCTCCCCAGAACGACGCCGAGCGCGCCATCATCGCCTCCTGGCAAGCGCTCGAGACCGGCGTCACCGCCCACGACTCCGCCGCCTGGGCCCCGCACATCGCCGAAGAGTTCGTCCAGGTCAGCTCCAACAGCGACCACCCCATCAACAAAGCCGGCCGCATCGCCACCCTCGACAAGCAAAAACTCTCCGGCGTCGGCTCGGCGCCGCCCCCATTGGTCTCCGCCCGCATGTTCGATTTTGCTGAAGCCGTGGTCATGACCTGCCTGCACCAGCCCCACACCGGCAAACCCGTCCACGTCACCCGCCTCTGGGTCCTCCAGCATGGCCAGTGGGTCATCTCCATCAGCTACCAGACCGCCATCCAGGTCCCCGCGCCCAAAACGCCTTAGCGCGCAAGCAGTGAAGGGCCCCTGGCCCAAGACTGGAAGCCATCTCATGGACGCCAGAGCGACTGAACAAACGATGTCATTCCGGGCGGAGGGCCGATAGTTTTTATCGGCCCGCAGCCGAGAAATCTCTCTTTTTTGCTCATGGTAAGGCCCCTGGGCCGCAAGGCGGATATATGACACGCTTCGCCAGTGCTCTTCTCGTCTCGGGGATCGTCTGTGCCACCTTTCTAGCCGCTCCAAGCAGTAGACCGGCGCAAGCCGCCCCCTCCGAACAGGCCCTTCTGCAGGCCGACCAGTCCCTGCTCCAATCCCTCGATAAAGCGGACAAGCCTGCCCTCGACCGCCTCCTCGACCCCCAGTTCAGCTGGATTGATTCCGAAGGAAAAAGCCTCACCAGGGCCGAGGTCCTCCAGAACCCGTCCAAGCCCACCAACGGCGATGTGGCCCCGCAGCAGCGCACCTATGGCACATCCGCCGTCGTTCGCGCCAACCGCGGAAAACTGCAAGTCCTGCGCATCTGGGCCCAGCGCGCAGCCGGCTGGCAAGCCGTTCTCTATCAAGAGGTCACGTTGTCAGGGTCCGGCCCGACACAGTCTCCCGCGCCCGCCGCCAGACCCAGCCCCAGCCCCTGCGATAACCCCTGCAAAACCATCCCCTTCCAGCCCGAAACGCAAAACGAAAGGGAAGCCATCGTCTCCTGGCAATCTGTCATGGCCGCCATGGCCTCCAATGACTCCGCAGCATACTCCCCGCTCATTGCCGAGGAGTTCACCGCCACCGATACCCACCACGACGTTCCCTACACCAAGTCCGACCGCCTCGCCCAGATCCAAAAACAAAAACAGAGCGGAGAAACCTCTGCCCCACCCGCCCTGCTCTCCGCCCGTATGTTTGATTTTGGGGAATCCGTACTAATGATCGCCCGCGAACAGCGCCCCGGCGCCAAGCCCTACTTCAACTCTCGCATGTGGGTCCGCCGCGATGCCCGCTGGCAAATGCTCTTCAGCTTCAACACCAGAATCCAGTAAGACTCCGCTCCTCCCCCAAGCATCTTGTCATTCCGGCAGAAGCAATGCGTTCTTGTTGCCCTGGAGTGGAGGAACCTTTGCGAGAGCTTCGCCGCAAACGCTCTGTATTTTCCATTGCTTAAAGAACAAAAGGGGCGGGGTCTTCTTCCCATTTCGGGAACGCCCCACCCCTCGTTTTTTGTTCTCTACGTCCTTACTTCCTTACCTCTTTACTTCGTTCCTTCCGTTCCCAGCGTCCTCACCAGCCACGGAATAATCACCTGCCGGAAGATCACCGGGTCCGGCCACACTTTTACTTGCCTCCCCAGATGTCCGCCCTGCGGGTTAATCCACGCTTCCTTCGGCACGTCTCCGTTGCTCAGCAGCAGATACGTGTCCGCGATGGGCACCTGCGTATCCAGCGCCCCGGCGATGATCAGCATCGGCGCCGTGGGTTTGCCCAGCAGCTTCTGGTGCACCAGGGACATCTTGGGCAGCAACTCTCCCAGGTCCTCGACCGTCTTGGCATTCTCGTAGATGGAAGCGAGCGCCGGGGCCAGCCCGAACAGATACTCGCGGTTGCCCAGCGTCTTCTTCAGCACGAACTCTTTTTCGAACGTGATGTCCGCTGGCGGCGACTGCGCCACCACAGCCTTCACGCGCGCGTGCTCGATGATCGCCAGCTTCGTGGCCCAGTACGCGCCGAAACTCTGCCCATCCACGCCGATGCGCGTCTTGTCCACCTCCGGCCGCGTCAGCAGGTAATCAATCGCGCGCGAGTACATGCGCTCGGCGGTTTCGCTGGCCTTGATCGGCGCTTGCCCCGTGCCCGGCGAATCCAGCCCGAAAAAACCGATGCCCGAAGGCAGAATCGCTCCGAAATTTTCGGAGAGATCTTCCTTGCGGCTGTCCAGTCCGCTGATGGCGATCACCACCGGCACCGGCCCCTTGGCATTCTTCGGCAGGCGCAAATAGCCGACGATCTCCGAGTTTTCAAACGGAATGCGCACCACCTCCAGCGGCGGGTCCATGAATTTGGCATGCGCCAGAAAAGCTTCCAGCGCTTTGGCGTAGTTGCGCTTCTTGCCTTCCGAAGACGGCACCGGCCAGCGTCCGAACGAATACAGCCGCCAGGCCTTGATATAGTTCGCGTTGGCCTTGACCGGATCGCTCGCCTCGAGCGCCTTGCCCTGCGCCATGTAGCGGTCGGCCACGCCGCCAAAGCCCGCGGCCCACTCGTCGTCATTCAGGGACTTAATGGCGGCGAAGGCCTCGCGCACGTCCGCAGGATCGAGCCCAATCAGCGGATACATCCCGTTTTCCGCGCGCTTCAGCGCTTCCGTCTTGACCTCCTCGAAGGTACGCTCCTGCGCGCGCGCAACTCCGGCGAACATTCCGGCAAGAAACAGCAAAAACGCCAGAGCGGAAAATCGGCGCTGGCGCGGTGTGAATGTGAACATGGGTGGCCTCTTTTCGGTTTTACTTGTCATGCTGAAAAATTCGTTGCTGCGCGTACACTTCGTTCCCGCGATTCCCGGGATGACCCGGGAATCGCGGGAAGCCGGAATTACGGTTCGAGAATCAGGACGGTGAACTTGCCCTCGTCCATCGCCGGAACGTAGATGCGGCGCGTTTTCGTATCCAGCGCCATGGTGCGGCCGCCGGGCAGCGTCTTCACCGTTTCGGCCAGCGTGTACTTGTCGGGCGTGTCTTCGTGGAAAATGGATACGGCGCCGTCGCCGGTCGAAAAATAGACCAGGCTGGTGGCGGCGTCGAAGAAGGTGGCGTCCACCCGTTCGCCAATGGGCAGCGTGGTGACGACCTTGCCCGTTTCGGCATTGACCACGGCCATGGCCTTGCTCCTGCAGCCGACGAAGACGCGGGCGTGCGCGGCGTCCATGGCGATGCTGGTGGGCTTGGCGCAAGGCGCCAGCGGCCAGCGGTCGGTGACTTTCATGGCTTTCGAATCCACGCGCAGAGTTTTGCTTTCATCTTCGAGATTCACGAAGAGATGCCCCGCGCCGTCGGACACGGCGAATTCCGGCCCTTCGCCCAGCGGGAACGCGCCCACGGCCTTGCCGGTGGCGGGATCAATGGCGGTGGCGCTGTTGGCTTCGCCGTTGATGGCGAAAACGCGGTCGCTGGCCGGGTCATACACAATGGCATCGGGTTTATCGCCCACGGGAATTTCGCCGAGTTTCGCGAGGGTTTTCAGGTCGAACATGGTGACGGCATTGGCGAGGCCGTTGGTGATGAAGCCACGCCCGGCTTTGGGCGCCAGAGCGACGCCGTGCGCGCCGTGCAGGTCGGCGATCTTGCCCACTTCCGCGCCGGTGTCGGCGTCCAGAACGTTGACCTGATCAAGATGCGTGACGTAGACGCGCCGCGCGGTTTCGTCCACCAGAACGTAATCCCATTTATCCGGGCCGCCGATGGCCACTTTTTTTACGACGTGGTATCCCGCGGCGGCGGCTCCCGCGGCGAACAAGCCGAGGAGAATTCCTGCAAGTGCGATGCGATGTTTCAAGTGTTCCTCCGTTTATTGTGTGGATTTTGCCGTTGGCTGCTGCAAATTCGCGAGGGCCTGCTGGTAGTACGACGGATCGTAATATTTTTCCACGGCGGGCGGTTGGCCGCCCCATGAGCCCTCGATTTCGGCGCGGAGTTTCAGGACGTTTCGAAAGCCGTCGAGATCGAAGCGGGCATCCGGGGACCATCCTCCGGGGCTGGAGACTTCGATTTGATAGGTTTCCGCGGCGATATCGGCGGGGAGATGCGCTTCCTGCATGAGCATCGCGATGACCTGCTGTTTGTTGGAGGGATTCATCAGCCAGCGCTGCGCTTCGATGCAGGCAGCGAGATAGTGGGTGAGGAGATCGGAGTGCGCGCGGGCCCAGGGACGAAGAACGAACGTGCCGCCAGCCTGATAGGGGCCGATGAGGTCCAGCGTGGAGCCGAGATCGGCGAAGCCGTCGCGATGGGCGAGAAGGGAAGTGGGCGGGGCGAGCATGGAGCCGGCGAATTCCTTATGTTCGCGCATGGCCACGAGGCGCTGCGGAGTGGCGCCGACGGGCTTGATTTCGTAATCGCGGCCGGCTTGCAGACCTTTCGAAAGCAGGATTTTTTTGAGCTGCACGGCGTAGGCGGTGTTGGGAGCGTCCACGATGAGGATTTTCCCGCGCAGATCGGCGATGGATTTGATTTCCGGCTGCACGATGAGGTCGTTGAGCGAGCCTTCGCCGCCCATCACGATCTGCACGTCGGCGTGGGCGAGTTCGACCATGGCCACGGCGTTGTCCACGGCGGCATAGGCGACATCAGATTTGCCCGCGGCGAGAGCGGCGCGCAGGTCGTTGGAATTGGGCATGGCTTCGAGTTGCACGGCGAGGCCGTGGCGGGCGAAGAGGCCCTGCTTTTCCGCCACCACGAGGGCCAGGGGACGTCCCGGCAGGCTGACGACGCGAATGGTTTGCAGGGCCGGCTCCTGCGCAGACGCGGATGCGGACAGGAACAGCACAGCGGCGGAGCAGAAGAGAAAGCGCGAAAAATTCATAACCCTCCGAGGGTGTAACAGGAAGCAAGAACGGGCGATGCCGACAGGCAGAAGCACGCCTCATAGAAGCAGTTGGCAATCATAGTCATAGACGGCCCGGAAGCCGTGTTGGTTGCACCCGATTGGACTACGGCGCGCCTTCGTTCAGTTTGTCCAGCGACCATTCGGCCACGGGCATGGGGTCGAGAATGGGCTTGCCGAGGTTGGGACAACTCAGGACGTAGATGCCGGTATCGGCGGCAACGTAGATGACGTTGCGGTCCCATTCGATGAGCACGTTGTCCACGGTGCGGTTCCAGCTGCCGGGGTCCTTGAAATCGCCACCCTGGGGAGGGATGAAGTAGGCGACTTCCTCGGGGCGATAGTGATTGGAAACATCATAGCAGCGCAGGCCGGCGTCGAAATAGGAATAGGCGATAAAGCTCTGGGAGATTTTTCCCGGGGCCTTGAGGTGCGGCGGATTGTGCGCGCCGAAGCGTCCGCGTTTGAAGCAGAAGTCGCGGTAGGGGGCTTCGGGAGGAGGAACGGGGCGGGGAAATTGCGCGACGGGGACGGGACGCTTTTCGTCGCGCACGTCAATCACCCAGATGGGCAGATAAATCATGTTGCAGTCGGGGTTGGTGGTTTCCCCGTTGCCGATGACGAATCCGCGGTCGAGCATGCCGCACCAAATGGTGTGGAAGGGGATGCCGCCGGCGCCGTATTGCGGAGGAGGCTCGAAGCGGCCGATTTCCTTGGGATTTTTGGGGTCGGAGAGATCGTGAATGATCAGGCCGAAAGCGCCCCAGCTGCCGTAGCCGCGGTTGCCGCCGTCTTCCAGCTTCTTGGGGACATAGACGGGGCCGTGCAGGCCGACGAAGGGGGTCTGGTCCTTGTGGTCGTAGGTCAGCTGGGACCATTGCCATTTATCGTAGGCGGCTTCCTCGCCCTTGCGGGAGCCGGGAACCCACCACATGGAGACCTGCTTGGGATTGGAGGGGTCGGAGACGTCGATAATCATGTTGCCGTTGACCAGCGGTCGAAAGTAGGAGATCTGGTGGATGAAGCTGTCGTCGGGAGCGGTGTCCAGGTAGGCGTAGCGGCCGCCGTCGTAATAGTTGCGATGGGTCCCGGAGCCGGTGGCGCCGGTGCTGAATTCGGAAAGTTTGACGATTTTGGAGGGGTCGGTGGCGTCCCAGAAACGCACGCCGCGCAGACCCTTGTAGTTGCGCCAGGGTTCGAGGAGCTTAGGGTCGTCGTATTTGCCGTTGGGAGCGGACGGAGTGGAGCTGGTGATGGGAGCGCCCGCGCCGGTCATCAAGATCCACTTTTTGAGGTTTTTATTGTAGGCGAGCTGGACCTGATAGCCGTCGAAGCCGCGGTGGTTGTGCATTTTGGGATTGCGCGGGTCGGTGACGTCGATGACGTCGCCCTGCTGGAAGATGTAGCGCTTTGAGCCGGCGGACATGATCTGCATCTTGCCGCCGCGGTCCTGGCCGGGAAGGATGTGGGCGATGACTTCCATGTTGTGGATGTACATGCGGCGGTCGAGGTAGTTGATGCTCTGCGGGGAAGGGTGAGGATGGTTATTGGCAAAGACGGCGGGGGCGGCGCCGGCGAGGACGATGCCCGCGCCGGCGGCTCCGGCGGCATTCTTAAGGAATTCACGGCGAGTGGAACGAGGGGATTTCTTTTTCATGGGAGCAGACCTCCTGGGGAGCACACAAAAATCAGGCAGCGGCGGAGCGCCGCGAAATTGTGCTGCAACGCTTATCATACATTTGTATGAATAGTGTCAAGAGAAAATTTCATACGCCCGTATGAGGAAAATGCTGGCCAACGGGAGCTTGCGGTGGTATTTATGACGGCGACGAGGGTGGCGGGCAAAGGCGGAATGGGAAAACGGCGGAAAGCGAAAGTGCAGGCGGTGGCGAAGAGGAGGCAGGGGCTGGCATCGCGGGAGCGCTTGCTGGATGCGGCGGAGAAACTGTTCGCGCTGTACGGGTTCAACGGAGTCTCCGTGAGGCAGATCGTGCACGCGGCCAAGGTGAACCTGGGAGCGGTGCCGTATCACTTCGGGACCAAGGAAGAGTTGTTCAAGGCGGTGATTTACCGGCGGGCGCAGCCGCTGCGCGAGGAGCGCGAGGAGCGGCTGAAGAAATTGCGGGAGAAGGGGAAGAAGCCCGGGTTGGAGGAGGTGCTGTGGGCGCTGCTGGAGCCGGCGTTCCGGGCCAGCCGGGAGAATGAATGGTTTCGCCGGTTGCTGGGGAGGGCCTCGATGGACCCGACGCCGGAAGTGAAAAAACTGCTGGCGGAGATTTACAACGTGGAATTCATGGTGGTGCCGAAGGAACTGCGCAAGGTCAACGCGGAATTGCCGGATGACGTTTTTTACTGGCGGCTGAACTGTTTTTACGGGGTGATGCTCTTTGTGCTGGCCGATCCGGGGAAGATTCAGACGATTGCGGGGAAGGAATTCGACACCTCGAGGCCGGAAGTGGCGTTGAAATATGTGATTCCGTTTCTGACGGCGGGTTTCCGGTCGCCGGCGTAGGCGGAAGAGTTTGAGCGGCAGGGAAGACAGAGAAGAAGAAATCGTTGGGAGGAATGCGATGAGCGCAATGTCACGGCGGGGATTTGTGAAGGGAGCGGCGATGGCGCCGCTGGCGGCGAAAGCGCTGACGATGGAGCAGGGGGGCACGCCCGCCGTGGCGGGCGGAGAGAAGTACGACGTGGTGGTGGCCGGAGCGGGGCACAACAGCCTGGTGGCCGCAGCGTACCTGGCCAAGGCGGGGTATCGCTGCCTGGTGCTGGAGGGGCGGCCGGTGGTGGGCGGTGGCGCGAAGACAGCGGAGCTGACGCTGCCGGGAGTGAAGCATGACGTGTGCTCGTCGGCGCACGTGCTGATCCAGGACAGCCCGATGATGCGCAACGACGAGCTGGGACTTTCCGAGTACGGGCTCGAATACATTTTGCCCGATCCCGTGGTGCATATTCCTTTCGCCGACGGCAGCTACATCACGCAGTGGCGGGATATGGAAAGAACGTGCGCGGAGTTCGCGCGGTTTTCGAAAAAGGACGCGGCGGCTTACAAGCGCATGCTGACGGAGTATGCGGAGATCGCGCCGGTCTTCGGGGCCAGCGCGTACACGCCGATCGGGCTGGGCAAGCCGATCAACGAACTGCTGGCGGCGCACCCCAAGGGCAAGCTGTGGCAGCGGCGCATGGCCATGTCCGCGTGGGAGATCATCCGCGACAATTTCGAAGACGAGCATTGCCGGGCGTTCATGACCTGGATGGCCTATCAGACGGTGGTGCCGCCGGAAGACGCGATGACCGGGCGGCTGGCGTATGCGCTGGTGTCCGGGCGGCAGCGGTGGAGCTGGACGACGCCGAAGGGCGGGTCGGGAGCGCTGACGCAGGCGCTGGCGCGGCTGATCGAGGCGCACGGCGGAACGATCCTGACGAACAAATGGGTGAGGAAGCTGATCGTGGAAAACGGAAAGTGCACCGGAGTGGAATGCGACGACGGAAACGCCTACCGGGCGGAGAAGGCGGTGCTTTCGACGATTCATATCAAGCACCTGGTGGATATGGCGCCGAAGGAGGCGTTTGGGCAGGAATTCATTCAAGGCGTGGAAACGTGGCAGGCGGGAATCACGCTGTTCGTGACGCACTACACCACGACGGAGCCGCCGACGTTTGCGGTGGCCGGGGGCACCATTTCGCCGGTGGCTTCGGGGACGATGGTGACGCCGGAGCGGGCGCTGCGGGTGGCGTATGACTTCGCCTGCAAGAGGGTGAACGTGGAGGAGCCGCCGCTGCTGGTGGTGTGCAGCACGGTGGCGGACCCTTCGCGCGCGCCCAAGGGAATTCATACGATCAAGGTGATCGGGAACCAGCCGTACGAATTGAAGGAAGGGCCGGAGCACTGGGACACGATCAAGAATCAGGTGGCTGACGCGAATCTGAATTACCTGCGGAAGTTTTCGCCGAACCTGACGGACGACAAGATTCTGGCGCGGATTGTGGAAAGTCCGCTGGACCTGGAGCGCATGAATCCGCACAACTGGCACGGGACTTGTCACGGCGGGGCGCAGGATGCGGCGCAGAGCGGGCCGTTGCGGCCGGTGCCGGGCTGGGCGCAGCACCGCATGCCCATTCCGGGCTTGTATCAGACGGGGGCGACGACGCATCCGGGCGGGTCGGTCTCGGGCGGGCCGGGCAGGAATGCGGCGATCGTGATGCTGAAGGATTTTGGGAAAAGTCTTGAGGAAGTGGTGAAGAAGGCAGTTAAGAGTTGAAAGTTGAAAGCTAAGAGGCCGGAGTGGATGTTGCTGCTGGTGTTACGAGCGGATGAGCGGAGGTGGGATCGTGAGAGGAATTAGAGGCGAATGGGCGGTGCGGGTGGTTGCGCAGATGACGGCGGTGGTGGCGCTGGCGGTTTGCGGGGCCGCGGCGCAGCAGGCGCCGGCTGGAGCGCCGGTGGTATCGACGACCAAGCAGGAGGCGCTGCGGAAGGCGCTGGAGACGCCGGGGCCGGTGCAGCCGATTGCGTACAGCCACAAGAAACATCTGGCGATGGGGCTGAGCTGCGATTTCTGCCACACGAATCCCGATCCGGGCGTGCTGATGAAGTTTCCGGAAACGGCCAAGTGCATGAGCTGCCATGCGACGGTGGCCAAAAATAAGCCGGAGATCCGCAAGCTGGCGGACTATGCCAAAACGCAGCAGGCGATTCCCTGGGTGCGGGTGTACGTGGTGCTGAAGGGAGTGAACTGGAGCCACCGGCCGCATTTGAAAGCGGGAACGAAATGCGAAACATGCCACGGAGCGGTGGATCAGTTGGATGTCATGGCGAGGGTGACGGGTGTGACGGCGATGTTCGGGTGCATTGATTGCCACGAACAGCGCGGGGCCAAGGCGGCGTGCGAGACGTGTCATAAGCCGTTGAAGATTGGGAATTGAGAGGGCGGAGAAGAGTTGGAAGTTCAGAGATGGTTATTTTGCGGGGCTTCGGGTTGCGGGGCAAGGCGTGTGGCGTAACAGAGAATCGTGTTGGTGCCGCAGCGGGCGGGGCAAGCCCCGCCCCTACGGTGTGATTTTTGTGCGAATGGTGAAGTAGGCCGGCGAGGAGACCTGCGCCGGATTCGAATCTATTTTTGAGATGGTTCAGGAGGCCGCGGAACGCCGGCGATGGCGCGAAGCGCGTCGATGAGTTCGCTGTCGTTGCAATCGCCCATGCCCTGATTGACCATCTGCTCGAAAACATGGACGGTGGCGTTGCCGAGAACGGACTGGCGATGGAATTTCTCGGCGAGGCGAACGCCGTAGAGCGAGTCCTTGAGGCGGTTGCGTCCAGCGAAGGCGATGGCCTGCCCGCGTTTGCCTTCGGCCATGACGGCGGAATGGCTGATGACGTGGGGACTGCCGGTCATGCCGCCGGAGAAGGCCTGCGCGGCGACGTGGAGATCGATTCCGACGGCTTCGGCGGCTAGCATGGCTTCGGCAAGGGCGGCGACTTGGGTGGCGCCCATGAGGTTATAGATGAGTTTGAAGGCTGTGCCCGTGCCGGCGGGGCCGAAATGGAAAATATTCTTGCGGATGGGCTCGAAGAGCGGGCGGGCGGCTTCGAGATCGGTTCCCTTTGCGCCGATGAAGAGATTGAGCTGGCCGGCGGCCGCGGCGTCGGGGCGTCCGGCGACGGGGCAATCGATATAGCGCAGTCCGCGAGCGGCGACGATCCGGGCGAGTTCGACAACCCAATCGTGGGAGAGTGTGGAACACTCGATGATGAACGTGGAGGGAGAAAGATTTGCGGAAAGGGCGCCGTCGGGGCCGGTCCAGACGAGGCGAGAGGCCGCGTCATCGAGGACGGAGGAAAAGACGGCATCGGCACCTTCGGCGGCGGCGCGCGGCGTGAGCGCGACGGTTGCGCCGGCTTCCTTCAGCGGAACGGTTTTCTCCGTGGTGCGGTTATAGACGGCCACCGCATGGCCGGCGGAAAGGAAACGCAGGATGATGCCGCGGGCCATCTTGCCCGCGCCGAGAAAAGCGATTTTTGCCACGACGACACCCCTTTCAAACGGGCCAAACGAAATTGTGACTAGAAGTTATCTCCAAAACAAGAAAAGAGAGATTTCTCGGCTGCGGGCCGGTAAAAGTCACCGGCCCTTCGCTCGAAATGACAGCGATGCTTTGCCGCAGTTACGTTCATGAGACGTGTTCCGCGCTTACTGGCCGATGGCCAGTCCTTCGAGAGCGAGGCCGTAGCCGAGAAGATCGTGCATCTGGCGGCGCAGTTGCTCGGTGAGAAGAATGCGCGTGTAGCGGCGGTTGAGTTCGGGCTGCTGCATGAGGAAGCGGGCCAGTTCCCAGGCGCGGGGAAGAAGCGCGGGGCGCGGAAGGATTTCGTTGACCAGGCCGAGATCGAGCGCTTCCTTGGCGGAAAGCTTTTGCGCGGTGAGCAGGAAATAGCGGCCGCGATTCAAGCCCATGAGCAGCGGGAAGATGACCTGCACACCGTCGCCGGGGACGAGGCCGCCGGCAAAATGCGCGGAGTCCTGGAAGGCGGCTTCCGGAGCGGCGAGAACGATGTCGCAGAGCACAGGCAGCTCGGGATGGCGCAGCGCAGGGCCGTTAACGGCGCTGATCATGGGCACTTCGATGTTGAGCATGTTCATGGTGAAGCGCTTGGATTCGGCGCCGAGTTTGCCCCATTGCACGGGAGAGAGATGGGGAACGGCGCGATTGACGGCGGGAGTGACGGCGGGCCCGGAGAACTCTTCGCCGACGCCGGTGAGGATGATGACCTGGTTTTCGGGGTCGCGGGAAATGTCCAGAAAGGCCTGTTCGAGATCGGCGTGCGCGGTGGGGCCCCAGCGCAGGGAATCGCCGCCGGTGTGCAGGGACATTTCCAGAATGCCGTCCTCCCGGCGGAAACGGATGGTTTCGAATTTATTGGAATAATTGTCAAACGCGGTCATCAGAACGCTCCTTTTCAGATTGTAGAAAAACGCAGTCGGCGGGATGCCAGGCGATGCGGACGTGTTCGCCTGCCGCGCGAACCGGGACGCGGGGACGCTTTTGCTCGTGGACGATGACGCGGTCCCCGCCGGCGAGATCGATGAGGTATTCCATGGTGGAGCCGAGCTGAGTGGCCTGGCGGATGGCGCCGGGAAGAGAGCCGGGGGTTTCGGCGCTGACGAATTCGATTTTTTCCGGGCGGATGGCCAGGGTAGCGGCAGTGGATGCAGCGGCAGCGATTTCGGGAGGGATGGCGATTTCCAGGCCGCTCGAGCAGCGGAAGAGGCCAAAAGGGGAGCCGGGGAAAAGAGCACCTTCGAAGAAATTGGAGATGCCGATGAAATTGGCGACGAAGCGGGTGCGCGGGCGATCGTAGATTTCCGCGGGCGAACCGATCTGCGCGATGCGCCCGCGGTCGAGGACCACGATGCGGTCGGCCATGGTCATGGCCTCTTCCTGGTCGTGGGTGACGAAGAGGGCGGTGACGCCGACCTCGCGCTGCAGGCGGCGGATTTCCTGGCGCATCTGCACGCGGAGCTTGGCGTCGAGATTCGAAAGCGGTTCATCGAAGAGCAGGAGATCGGGCTTGAGAGCGAGGACGCGGGCGAGGGCCACGCGCTGCTGCTGGCCGCCGGAAAGTTCGCGGGGGTAGCGGTCTTCCTGCGAGGAGAGCCCGACGAGGGCGAGGACGGAGCGAACGCGCTCGCGCGTTTGCGCGGAATCCACGTGATGAGCTTTCAGGCCGAATTCGATGTTGGCGCGCACGGTCATGTGCGGGAAGAGCGCGTAATTCTGAAAGACCAGGCCGACGTTGCGGCGGTGGGCGGGGAGATGAGTGACGTCGGCATCGCCGATGCGGATTTCGCCGGAGGTGGGCGGGACGAAACCGGCGATCATGCGCAAGGTGGTGGTCTTGCCGCAGCCGGAGGGGCCGAGGAGAGCGACGAATTCGCCGGCGGCGACATCGAGGTCGATGTCCTCGACGGCCACGGTTGCGCCGTAGCGTTTGTTGAGTTTGCGAAGAGTGAGATACGCCATGCGAAAGTCGATCCTCGTTATAAGTGCTTCACGGACAAGAAACGGGTGTAAACCGGGATGCCGATGGCCAGCCAGACGACGATGAGGCAGGTGGAGATGGCCGAAATGCTCGGGTCGCTCGAGTATTGCACGTAATTAAAAATGCGAATGGGCAGGGTCTGCAATTCGGGCCCGGCGAGCAGCAGGGTGACCACCAGTTCATCAAAGGACATGATGAAGGCGAAGACCGCGCCGGCGAGGATGCCGGGAAGAGCCAGGGGCAGGGTGATGCGGAAAAAGGTGCGCGACCATGTGGCGCCCAGATTTTGCGCGGCTTCTTCGAGGGAAGGGTCGAATTCGGCGAGGCTGGCCATGACCAGGCGGATGACGAAGGGAGTGATGAGCAGGGTATGCGCGGCGACGAGGCCGGTGAAGGTCTGGGTGAGGCCAACGCGCTGGAAGGCGACGAGCAGAGCGAGGGCGAGAACGATGGCGGGAAAAAGGATGGGAGAGAGCAGGAGAGCGGAGATGGCGGTCTTGCCGGGGAGGCGATAGCGGACGAGGGCCAGTGCGCTGAGAGTGCCGATGGAGGTAGCCAGGATAGTGCTGACGGAGCTGAGCAGGGCGCTGATGCGCAGGGCGTCGCGGAGTTCGGGGTTGCCCCAGAACTGGTGGAACCATTGCAGAGTGAAATTTTGCGGAGGAAATATGGGATAGGCGCTGGAGCCGAAAGCGGTGGCGACGACGACGAGAATGGGAGCCGCCAGATAGAGGAGAATCGCGCCGTTGAGAAAACGAAGAAGGATTCGCATCAGGATGTGCGCCTCCGTTCGGAGAACCGCAGCGTGGCGGCGAAGAGAATGAGGATGGCGAGGAGCAGGGTGAAGGCGATGGCGGAGCCAAATGGCCAGTCGAGCAGGGCCATGGCCTGCTGATAGATGATGGTGGACATGACCTTGATGCGCGCGCCGGCGATGAGCGTGGGAGTGACGAAGGCGCTGAGCGTGCCGGTGAAGACCAGGACGCAGCCGGAAACGATGCCGGGAAGAGCCAGGGGCAGGGTGATACGGAAGAAAATGCGCGGGCCGCGCGCGCCCAGATTCCGGGCGGCTTCGTAATAGGAGGGATTGATGTTGAGGAGGGAGGTGTCGATGGAGAGGACCATGAAGGGAAGGAGAACTTCCCCGAGGGCGATGATGACGCCGGTGACGTTGTACATGAGATGCAGGGGAGAGGCGATGAGGTGAAAGCGCAGGAGGGTGTGGTTGATGAAGCCGTTGTTGCCGAGCAGGATCATCCAGCCGAAGGTGCGCACGACGGTGCTGGTGAGAAGGGGCATGAGAATGCAGAAATAAAGGATGGCGCGCTGCAGGCCGCGGGCGCGGGAAAGAGCGAAGGCCAGAGGGAAGCCGAGCAGGAGGCAGAGAGCGGTGACTTCGGCGCCGAGAAGAAAAGTGCCCCCGAGAATGGCGCGGTAGAAGGGGTCGAAGAAAAATTTGGAATAGTTGGAGAGCTGCCAGATGGGAATCATACCGTGCCCGGCTTCATAGCCCATGAGGCTGATGCGGCCGAGGAGCAGAAGAGGTCCCGCGAGGCAGAGAAGGAGCAGCAGAAGATTGGGAGCGAGCAGCGCCCAGGGAGCGAGCGAACGGGGCGGCTTCGCGGACCAGGACTGCATCGCACTGGAAGAAGTTGCCATTGCGCTATTGAGTGACTTCGCGGTTCCAGCGGTCGATCCACTGCGGGCGAAGCTCGTTCGCTTTTTTCCAGTCGGGGTGGGTCAGGGCTTTGATGGCATTCAGGCCGTTGGGAATTTTGGCGGCGGTTTGCGGATCGAGCACGACCTTCGAGTTGGTGGGGGAGAGGAACGTGAATTTGGCGTTGGCGGCCTGGGCCTCGACGCTCAAGGCGAAATTGACGTAGAGCTGGGCGGCTTGCAGTTTGCGCGTGCCCTTGGCGATGACCAGCCCGCCCTCCTGAATGATTCCGCCTTCCTTGGGTATTACAAAAGCGATGGGGATGCCCTTGCTGGCAAGAAGTAGTGTGCGGTCGGAAGTCCACGGGGCCATGACGATATCGCCCTGAGTGAAGAGCTGGGCGAGCTGGGCATGCTGTTCGGGGAAGGTAACGATGGCGGGCTTTAGTTTTTTCATGGCGGCGAAGGCGGGGTCAGTGTGGTCCATGGTGGCGCCTTCGGTCTTAAGGAGCATGAGGAAGAAGCTGAGGCCAGTGGCGCTATCGAGATTGTTGATGGCGATTCGGCCGCTGTAGTTCGGGTTCCAGAAATCCTTGTAGGACTGCGGCGCGGGCGAAACCTGCTGGGTGTTGTAGGCAATCACCGAGGCGTCGAACATGAACTTGGCGAAGGAATCGCCGGGGACTCGGAAGGCGGGATAGAGTTCGGCGAGGTGCGGAACGGTCTTGACGGAGATGGGCTGCACGAGTCCTTCGGCGGCGGCCTGCGCCGCGCCGACTTCGTCCATCATGAAGACGTCGATTTTGACGTCGTCCTTCTGCGCGCGCATGAGGGCCATGCTTTCGAAAACAAGTTTCTGGACGAGCTTGATCTTGATGTCCGGATGAGCGCGCTCGAAGGGTTCGACGACGGACTTGCGCCAGCCGTCCTCGAAGGAGCCGCCGTAATCGGTGACGACCAGTTCGGTTTGGGCATGGGAGCGCTGCGGCAACAGGGCAAACACGAACAAAGCGAGAAAAATGGCGGCGAAGCGCTGGCCGAGATGGAAACCGCGGATGGTCATAAGCGTTCCTTTTGCCGGCAAGAGCGTGGTGGCGCGCGCCGGGCTCGACTTCATCTTCCCGAAGATTTCCGAACCGTTTCGAGGCGTTCATCGAAGAATGCGACGGGAGGATAGGCGCCGGGATCGGTGATGACGTCGATCACGGTGGTCTCTTTGGCGGCGAGGGCCTCGCGAACGGCGGGAAGATAATCGGCGGGGCGGGTGATGGTGACGCCGCGGCATCCGCAGGCGCGGGCGATCTGCGCGTGATCGACGGGCGCGAAGTAGCAGGCGCTGGTGTGGCGGCCGAATTTCACGTCTTCGGCGTCTTTCTGGTAGCCGAGGACGCCGTTATTGAGCACGGTGAGAACGACGGGTGCGCGCATGCGCAGCGAAGTTTCCAGTTCGGACCAGACGTGCGCGAAGCCGCCATCGCCGCTGATGCAGAGAATGGGGCTCGATGGCCGGGCCACGCGCGCGCCGAGGGCCATGGGGAAGCCCCATCCGAGGCCGGCGATGCCGCGCGGAGTGATGAAGCGCATGCCGGGAGCGAGCGCGCGGAGGTAGCAGGCGACCCACACGGTGGAGTAGCTGGCGTCGGCGACGACGATCGTGTCGGGCGTGAGAACCTGCTGAAGATCGGCCATGAGGCGTTCGGGGCGGATGGGGCTGGCGTCGGACTGGAGCAGCGGAGCGATGTCTCCGGCGCCGCGCGCGAATGCCGCGGCGATGGCCTGGGCGTATTCCGGCCGCGGCTTGCAGCGTCCGCGGAGGAGTTCGGTCAGCGCGGGCAGCGTGAGCTTGGCGTCGCCAACGAGGCGCAGGCCTTCGTAGTTGCGGCCAATTTCCACCGGGTCAATGTCGAGATGGACGTAGCGTGCGGAGGGAGGAAAAAGCGACCAGGAGTCGGTGCCGTTCTGCGCGGTGCGCGTGCCGACGAAAAAAATGAGGTCGGACTGTTCGATGAGCGGGCGCAAGTGGCGGCCCGGGGACATGCGCCCGAGATTGTAGCCGCCGACGCCCAGGGAAAGCGGATGGCGCTCGTCCACGGCGCCCTTGCCCATGACCGTGGTCATCACGGGGAGATGCGCGGTTTCCTGCAGGGCGGCGAGTTCGGCGGAGGCATTGGAGAGATGAATGCCGCCGCCGGCGACGAGAAGAGGCATCTTGGCGGAAGCGATGAGATCGGCGGCGGCGCGGAGAAGCGCGGGGTCGGCGAGCGAGCGGTCGAGCGGAAAGCTTCCGAGATTGGCATGGCGGCGGAGGGGAACGGTGACGCGCTCGTTCAGAACATCCGCGGGGAGCAGCAGAACGGCAGGGCCGGGGCGGCCGGAGGTGGCGGCGGCGAAGGCCATGTCCACGTAGTCTTCGATGCGCTCGGGTTCGGTGACGCGGCGAATCCATTTGGCGCAGGACTGGAAGAGGCCGAAGTGGTCGAACTCCTGAAAGGCGTTGCGGTCGGTGGTGGGGAGATTGACGTCTTGGACGAGGGCCACGATGGGAATGGAGGACTTGATGGCTTCGGCCAGGCCGGGAACGAGCAGGGTGGCCGCGGGGCCGTTCTGCGCGGTGACCACGGAAATCTGGCCGGTGAGGCGCGCGCAGGCGTCGGCCATGTAGCTGCCGGCGTTTTCGGTGCGATAGGTGAACTGGCGAATGCCCAGGTCTTCCGCGGCGAGAAGGACGGCGGAAGGCAGGCTCTGGGAGAAGATGGTTTTAACGCCGTGGCGGGCGAGGGCGGCGGCAATGACTTGTGCGACGGTTTTCTCAGGGCTCATTCGTTGGGCCTTTGCGGAGAGGGGAAGAAAGGCCGGCAGGGTCCCCGCGGCACCCGGCGGCGCGTCCAGCGGCCGCGCGTGGGGCGCGGCTGAGTTAATGATACAGTTGTATGAATATTCGTCAAGGAGTTTTTCCAGTCGCGCGCTAAAATAAAACGCTAAAATAAAGTTTCCCGGCGGCGCGCAGGATGCTATGTTTATCTCCCCGAGCGAGGTTTCGCAATGGCCAAAATTCAATTGCAGGTAAATGGAAGCAGCATCACGGTGGAGGCGGAAGCGACCCTGCTCAGCGTCCTGCGCGAGCAACTGGAGCTGACGGGAACGAAGTACGGCTGCGGCGAGGGGCAGTGCGGCGCCTGCACGGTGCTGATTGATGGCCGGGCGCGGCGCTCCTGCCAGACGCCGGCATCGGCCGCGGTAAACAAGAAGATCACGACGATCGAAGGGCTGGCTCAAGGGGAGCATCTGCACCCCCTGCAGGAGGCTTTTCTGGCGGAGGGCGCGATGCAGTGCGCCTACTGCACCTCCGGGATGATCATGTCGGCGGCGTCGCTGCTGAGCAGCAACGCCAATCCCTCGGAAGCGGAGATTGTGCGGCACATGGACGGAAACATCTGCCGCTGCGGAACGCACCCGCGGATTGTGGCGGCGATTCGCAGAGCGGCCAATGCGGCGAAGGAGAGCGGGCGATGAGCGAGAGATACGAATTTGAAATGCCGCTGGAACCGGAACGGTATGAGTTGACGGCGCCGCCGGCGTATCACTTTGAACTCGACCGCCGCGATTGGTTCAAGTTTTTGGGCGCAGGCCTGCTCGTCGTTTGCGTGATGAAGAACGTGAAAGCGGCGCAGGAAACGGGCGGAGCGAAGAAGCCCGCCGGCGAGGCGCTGCCCGAGGAGATCGGGGCCTGGCTGCATCTGGGCGAGGACGGGATCGTCACGGTTTACACGGGAAAAGTGGAGATGGGACAGAACATCCGAACGTCGCTGAGCCAGGCCGTGGCGGAAGAGTTGCACGTGGCCATGGGCAAAATCCGCATGGTGATGGGCGACACGCAACTGACGCCGTTCGACCGGGGAACGTTTGGCAGCCTGACCACGCCGACGATGAACCGGCAGTTGAGGAAAGTGGCCGCGGCGGCGCGGAATCTCCTGGTCGAACTGGCGGCGACGCAGTGGAAAGTGGAACGGAAGGATTTGGTAGCCGCGGACGGGCGGGTCAGCGATGCGGCGGGCAAGCGCTCGGTGGAGTACGCGGCGCTGGTGAAGGGACAGCAGTTGACGCAGGCGGTTCCGGCGGATGAGACGCTGGCGCCGGCGGCGCAGTGGAAGGTGGCTGGTCAGCCTCTGCCCAAGGTGGACGGGCGGGACTTTGTCACCGGGAAGCACAAATATCCCAGCGACCAGAAACTGCCGGAGATGCTCTACGGAAAGATTGTGCGCCCGAGCGCGTTCAACGCCACGCTGGTGTCCGTGGACACGAGCGAAGCGGAAAAGATGCCGGGCGTGACCGTGGTGCATGACGGAAATTTTATCGGCGTGGCGGCGGCGAGCAGCGTGCTGGCGGCGCGCGCGGCAGCGCTGATTAAGGCGGAATGGAAGGCGGAGCCGCAGCCGGGGCAGAAAGAAGTATTCGAGTATTTGAAGAAGAACGTGACCAATGCCGGCGAGCCGGTGGGGCTGGCCACGCATCATGATGCGGGGTCGGTGGAGCCGGCAATGGCTGCGGCGGACCACCGCCTCGCGCAGACCTACACGGTGCAATACATCGCGCATACGCCGCTGGAGCCGCGCGCGGCACTGGCGGAATGGAACGGGGACCATCTGACCGTCTGGACGGGAACGCAGCGGCCGTTTGGCGTGCGCAGCGAACTGGCGGCGGCGTTCCACATGCCGGAAGACCACGTGCGCGTGCTGATGCCGGACACGGGTTCGGGATACGGAGGAAAGCACACGGGAGAAACGGCGATCGAGGCGGCGCGGCTGGCGCGGGCGGCGAAGAAGCCGGTCAAGGTGACGTGGACGCGCGAAGAAGAGTTTACGTGGGCCTATTTCCGTCCGGCCGGAGTGATCGAAGTGGCCAGCGGGATGCTGAAGGACGGCACGATCACGGCGTGGGAGTTTCACAACTACAACTCGGGGGCTTCGGGATTCGAGACGCCTTACGACGTAGCCAATCAGCGGATCGCGTTTCATGCGACGAAGGCGCCGCTGCGGCAGGGCTCCTACCGCGGGCTGGCGGCCACGGCCAATCATTTTGCGCGGGAAACGCACATGGATGAGCTGGCCCATGTGGTGAAGATGGAGCCGCTGGAATTCCGGATGAAAAATTTGAAGGACGAGCGGCTGCGCGCGGTGTACCAGGCGGCGGCGAAAAAGTTCGGCTGGGGCCGGGCCAAGAGCGCGGCGGGGCAGGGCTTCGGCGTGGCCGGGGGATACGAGAAGGGCGGATATGTGGCCACGTGCGTGGAAGTGGCGGTGGACCGCGGCACGGGCGAAGTGAAGATCGCGCGCGTGGTAACGGTCTTCGAATGCGGGGCCATCGTGAATCCTGACGGGCTGCGCAATCAGATCGAGGGCGCGAACATCATGGCGCTGGGCGGGGCGCTGTTCGAGGCCGTGGAATTCGAAAACGGGCGGATTTTGAACGGGCTGATGTCGCTCTACCGCGTGCCGCGCTTCCGCGATATTCCGCCCATCGAAAGCGTGATGCTCGAACGCAAGGACCTTCCCTCGATGGGCGCGGGAGAGACGCCGCTGATGGGCGTGGCCCCGGCGATTGGCAATGCGATATTTGATGCGACGGGCGTGCGCCTGCGCGGGCTGCCGCTGATTCCCAATGGATTGAAGATTAGCTGAAGTTCCGCAAGCTATTGGCCGGGCGCGTCCTGCTTGTCGTTATTGGACTCGGGCCGGGCCATGATTTCGCGCAGTTTAGGCACGTCCAATTCACCCTCCCAGCGGCTCACCACCAGAGTAGCGACTCCGTTGCCCACGACGTTGGTGATGGCGCGGCATTCGCTCATGAATTTTTCGACGCCCAGCAGGATGGCCAGCGACTGCACGGGGACCGAAGGGACGGCGGCGAGAATTGCGGCGAGGGTGACAAAGCCGGTTCCGGTGACGCCGGAGCCGCCTTTCGAGGCGATCAGGGCGAAGAGCAGGATGGTCAGTTCCTGGCTGAGAGAGAGATGAATGTTGGTGGCCTGAGCGAGGAACAGGACCGAGAGCGTGAGATAGATGTTGGTGCCGTCGGTGTTGAAGACGTAGCCGGTGGGAAAGACCAGGCCGACGACGGAGCGCGAGGCCCCCAGGCGTTCGAGCTTGCGCATCATGTCCGGGAGAACGGTTTCGGAAGAGCTGGTGCCCAGGACGATGAGCAACTCGTCTTTGATATAGGCGAGAAAGCGGAAGATGGAAAAGCCGACCCACCAGGCGATGGCTCCGAAGACGATGACGATAAACAGGATGCTGGTGAGATAAAAAGTGCCGATGAGCTTGAGCAGGCTGGAGAGGGAGCTGAAGCCGTAGCTGCCCACGGTGAAGGCCATGCCGCCCAGAGCGCCGAGCGGAGCGGCCTTGACGATGATGCGGATGATGCCGAAGACGACCTTGTTGGCGACTTCGATGGCGCGCGTGGCGCGCTGCCCGGCTTCGCCCATGCGGGAGATGGCAAAGCCCGTGAGGATGGAAATCAGGAGAACCTGGGGAACGGCGCCGCCGGCGAGAGCGTCCACGAACGTTCGGGGGATGAAGCCGAGGAGGAAGGCGATGAAGCTGGATTCACCGGCGTGGATGGCAAAGGCCGAAGTGGCCTTGGGATCGAGCGTGGCTGGGTCAATGTTGAGCCCGCTGCCGGGGTGCAGAACCTTGGCGACGACAATGCCGGCGATAAGCGCGAGCGTGGAAACGATTTCGAAATAGATGAGCGCCTTGACGCCAACCGTGCCGACTTTTTTCAGGTCGCTCATCGAGGCGATGCCCTGCACCACCACGCAGAAGATCACCGGGGCAATCATCATGCGGATGAGGGCGACGAAGCCGTCGCCGAGGGGCTTGAGGGCGACGCCGGTCTTCGGAAAAAAGCAGCCGATGAGAATGCCGATGACAATGGCAATGAGTACCTGCGCATAGAGAGCTGCATACCAGGGGCGGCGCTGTGGCATGATTCCTTCTTCTCCCACGGATCTGTGGGGCACTCTGAAAACTAAAATCGTTCCGCTGCCGCGGTCAGTAGGCGCGGTCGAGGGGCGGCTCGTTTTCGATGAGCACGCGCTCGACGTTGCGCCAGGCGGAGCGGCACAGGAAAGTGGTGGCCTGGCGCGTGACGCCGGCAATGTGCGGCGTGAACAGGAGCCTGCGCGCGGCATCGCCCTGCAGGGCCAGCAAAGGATTGTCGGAGGCAGGCGGCTCGTTCGAGTAGACGTCGATGGCGGCGCCGCCGATGTGGCCGGTTTGCAGATGCTTCGCGAGGGCGGCTTCGTCCACGATGCCGCCGCGGGAGGCTTGGATGAGCACGGCGCCGGGTT
>JAIQGC010000111.1 GCA_020072805.1 Terriglobia bacterium | reverse complement strand
ATCATCAAAAAAAGCTCCAATCTGGCAAGACCCCAAGCCAAGACTAACCGCGGACAATGCAAGGTTCTCGGCTATATGCCCAGCATCCAAGTAAACATACCGGTAAGCCCTTTGGCCATATTTCCATTTTGACCTCTCAAAAACGGCAGTCCAGACAAAAACAACAGGCGCTTTGGCGATCATTTCCTGCTCAAGAGCGGCATAGGCCACGGCTTCGGCAGGGCTCTTGTTTCTTAATTCCTCCAATGCATGCATCCTTATGTTGTAATGGTACAAACCTTCGTCTACATCTTCCACGCTGTTTACAACAACGTATGTCTCGATCGGGTAGAGAGCTCCTGCAGATGGGGCTGTTCGAAATTCGTAGTTGACGTTCTTTCTTTGAATGCCGGTGCAAGCCCATAACAGAAAAGACAAATCCCCAATACTAACCGGTTTTGGGGCAAAAGAGCGAGTGGATTTTCTCTTTCTTAGAGCTTCCATCAAAGAAAATGGGTTGCTTTGGAACTCAACGGGCAATTGAATCGTTCTTCTTTCTAGATATTCTTTGTAGATATTTGGCTTGTTTTCCCAGTCTAAAGAGCCGCCTAAACGCTTATTACGGAAGTATTTTGTCTCTTTTTGGAAATCGTCACCAACTGATTTAGTCATTTTATCGCCTCGAAAAAGCATGTCTTTCTTGATCCCCAATCAATCAGATTTGACTAATTAATATGCGCTCTTGTTTTGCTCATCGATTCCTCTACCAGGCATTAAACTGCCTTTCTATTTAGACCAAAAAAAACTAAGAACGTCCTTAATGTGGAACATATCTGTTGAAACAGCAAAGCGTTTTAGGATAAACTACTTTAATATTTTTCACATTAATCCTCATGTCACCTTTTCCGCCTCTATATTGCGAACAGCATCTTGGAAACTGCTTAAAAGTTGACAGATCAAATAATCAATAGCAAAAGCTGCGAGATAGCGATGGGCAAGTCAACTAAGACTCAGCGTTTGAGAGAAAAAATTCTGCACGTGAAAATGAGTTAGTTCTCAAAGTTGGGTTCAAACTTGCTCCTTCCAGAACTTCCTTTTCAAGGGTGACATCAGACCTGTATTTTAATGGTCAGAAAATTGACTCCCTGCGCCTTCGTATTCTTCAGGGGCCACTAGCAACGAACGATTCAGAGTTTTCATCTGTGCTGGACATGACGGGAATAAGCCAAGGGCAGCACAAGCTGAAAATTGAAATTTACGAGCCTTGGGATTCGAGCGAAAAACTCACTCCTGCATCTGAAGAGTTAACCATAGAGTATATTCCGTTGAAAAGGGAAGACAGGCTGATAAATGTCCCAATCGTCAAAAGCGTGGCAGGCGAAGATTTGGCTATAGTTTCTGACTCTGAACGAAATATTTACCGAGCCTTGGAAGACGAGATGAAAAAAGAAGTTATCAGTAGACGTGACGAGTGGTAGAAGGAAATTTCAATTAACCTTGCTTTTTGAGGCTAAGCGCAGTTACGTTCTCTTGGTTTCGCAGCACAGGCAGAAAGGTTTCTATATCCGAAAAGGTTGGTTGACAAGACAAAATGTTAAGGATGTTATCTATGAAAAAATCTTTGGGTGCAAAGACTATCGTTCCCACGACACCTGTCTGGGCTGTAGGAACTTATAATCGTGAGGGAAAACCGAATGTTATGACTGCTGCTTGGGGGGGAATTTGTTGTTCCCAACCGCCATGTCTCTATGTTTCTCTGAGGAAAGCTACGTATACCTGCAGCAATATTATGGAACGGAAAGCGTTTACAGTTAGCATTCCATCCGAAACCTATACCAAAGAAGCTGATTATTTTGGCATTACTTCAGGGAAGACGGTGGATAAATTCTCGGCAACCGGGCTGACTCCTGTGAAAAGCGATCTTGTTGATGCACCTTATGTGAAAGAATTTCCTCTTGTCATAGAATGCAAGGTTATCAAAATAGTTGAAATTGGGCTTCACACAGAGTTCATAGGCGAAATTGTAGATGTCAAGGCAGATTCTCTTGTGCTTGGCGAAAAGAACCTTCCAGACATTGAAAAATTGAAACCGATCCTCTGGAATCCCGCAGGGATGACATATCATAAGGTCGGGAAAAGCACAGGGCATGCATTCTCAATTGGAAAAGAGATATGAGCGCGCTAGAGTAAGAGTGGAAAACCTAAATACAAGTTCCTTTTACATAGTTGCCGAAGGTAATTCGTGGTTTACTTAGGAGGGGAATCAGGTTGAAAAGGTTAGTGTGTTTGTCGTTGTTCCTATTGCTGGTGTTGTCAATTTTTGTTTTCGACGTTCATGGATCTGTTCAGTCAAACTCAAATATCGTCAACAGCTTAACTGGTGGTCAGGCTTCTGACATCGTCTTCCAGGAGGACGCACAAGACAAGCTTCAGTTTGGCGGTTCGTGGGCTGCCGTGGTCGACGGATCTTCCAGTTCTGGTTTAGCTATGGAAGCCGCGAACTCTTCAGCGAACGGTGGACGCCTTTTTGGACCCTACTTGTTGAATGGATCCGATGAGCTACCTTTGGCGGGCAAGCCTTTCGTTGCAGTTTTCAGGCTTAAGGTGACTTCTAATGCAAGCCTCGGAAATGTCGTTTACATAGATGTTTCCTACAACGGAGGCATTCCTATTCAATTAATGACGATTAAGGCAAACAATTTTGCTTTGCCTAATGTTTGGCAAGATTTTCAGTTGCCGTTTGTTGCTCCGGATCCGTTGACGGCTGGTCTTGAATTCCGGATAATCAACCAAAACAACGGCGTGACGGACGTTTTTGCGGACGAGGTTACGGTTTACAAGGCATGGGCCGCTTCTGTCCTGTATGAGGAGGGCGCCTAC
>JAIQGC010000090.1 GCA_020072805.1 Terriglobia bacterium | reverse complement strand
GAACATCTTCGTCGGTGAGGGCGCGGTAGGCGACGTGGAGCGAGGCCGGGGGCAAGGCTCCGGCACGTTCGAAATCGGCTTTGGGGCGCAAACAGAGGACGTCAATTTTCGCGTTGGTCATGGTTTTTTCGGCGCCGGGTTTCATCGAAGCTAGCTGGCTGTCGCCGAGGAGGCCCTTGGTGGCGGGCAGCAGCGGGACGTGCAGGGTGACGACGTCGGCGGTCTTCAGCAGGTCATCGAGGGAGAGCGACTCGGCGGAAAGTTCGCGGGCGGCCTGCGGATCGCGCGGCGCGGGATCGAAATAGCAGATGCGGCAGCCCATGGCGTGAAAGCGGCGGGCCACGGCCAGCCCGATCATGCCAAAGCCAATGACGCCGACGAGAAGGCCGTCGAGTCCGGCCACGTTGGCGGCGAGAAGTTGCGCGCGGGAAGGGACGTAGTTTCCGTTGCGGATTTCCGCGTCGGACCAGGAGAAACGGCGCGAGAGCAGGGAAGCGGTGGTGACGGCGTATTCCGCGACGGCGCCATTGCTGCCGCCGGGAACGTTGGCCACGGGAATGCCCAGGCGCTTAAGCGTGGGCTGGTCGAGGCGGTCGAGCCCCGCGCCGGTGACTTGCACGAGCTTCAGCGACGCGCCTTCGAAAAGAGCCGGGGGGATGGGCGCGCCGACGGCGGGAATGACCAGTGCGCGGGCGGACTTCATCAGGAACATCTTCGTCGGTGAGGGCGCGGTAGGCGACGTGGAGCGAGGCCGGGGGCAAGGCTCCGGCACGTTCGAAATCGGCTTTGGGGCGCAAACAGAGGACGTCAATTTTCGCGTTGGTCATGGTTTTTTCGGCGCCGGGGGAGGGATGGGAGGTTCGTGGGTGCCGCCGAGAATATCGGCAACCGGAAAGAAACACAAAAGCAGGAGAGGCATATTGCCGGTATTGCGGGTCATGTGCTTTTCGCCGGGGGGAATCAGTATGGTGTCGCCGCTCTGCAGAGGAAACTCGCCGCTTTCGGCGCTGGTGACGCCCTGGCCGGACAAAACGAAGATGCATTCCTCGAAGTCGGAATGGTGATGCCAGCCGCGGGAGATCTCGCCGGGCTGCGGAACGGGAATCTCCGCCAGGCGCAGGGTCACGGAGCGCGCGCCGGTCTCGCTCGATACGATTTCGAGCGACTTACGGCCGGGAAGGCCCAGCTTTTTTGCCTCCGCTTGGGTGAAGACGCGCGCCATGATTGTCCTTACCGCAGTTTCATGAGTTCAGCGACGCCGCCCTGAACCTGATCGAGCTGCCGGAAGATCTCTGTGGCTTCCTTGGCGATGGCGTCGGCAATGGAATTTAGCATGCGGAGGCCCTTCTCCGCTGTGGCGTGCTGCGGACTGCCATACCAGCCGGTTGGTGCGATGGAGCGAATGTCGGTCAGTACGGGCTGATAGGAGATGGTGCGGCGCAGTTTGTCCATCTTGCTGCCCTGCCGGGCGTCGGAGGAATAATCGATGCGGTCGAGATGCACAAGTTCGGGGCGGCAGGCTAGGACGGCCAGGGCTTCGATTTCGCCGCCGTGGGTCAAGCCGTTGCACGTGGGGCCAAAGAGTTCCGCGGCCACGTAGCAGGCCTGCACGGTGAGCACGGTCATGCCGTGTTCGCGGTGCAGGGCTTCGGCGGCGATGCCCAGCGAGGAGATGTTGCCCTCGTGCCAGTTAAGAATGAGGAGGTATTTGGCGCCGTGTTTGGCGGTGGAGACGCAGGTTTCGGTGACCACGCGCATGTAAGTATCCGGCGAGAGCGTGATGGTGCCCTCGTAGGGCATGTGCATGGGGGTGACGCCCAGGGGAGTGCCGGGCAGCACCACTCCATCCATGCGTTCGGCGACGGCGTGGCCGATCACCTGCGCGGCATAGGTGTCCGTGCCGGTGGGCAGGTGCGGGCCGTGCTGTTCCACGCTGCCCGCGGGGAGAATCACCAGCGGGTGGCGCTTGAACTGCGCGGCGATTTCCGGCTGTGTCAGGTCGATAAAGTAGCGGCTCGGCATGGGAATCACTCCTCTTAGCGGCTCTTGCGCGCTTCGGCGATGACGTCGGCAATGCGCACGGCCTGGCCGTTCTTCTCGATCGAGCGCAAAGCGGCGTTGACCACGGCGACGGCGACATTGCCGTTGTGCGCGGTCAGTTCGCCCTGCTTCCCGGTGCGGCAGCATTCCGCGAACATTTCCAGTTCCGTGCGGAACATATCGCTTTCGGGGACTTTGAGCACCTCGCGCTTGGCGTAGCCGTCCTTGCCGCGCTGAATATACAACGTCGAGGTTTCGTGCAGCTTGTCCGGCGTGTCCCAGGTTCCGAAATCGATTTCGTAGTGCATCATGCCCTTGGAGCCGAAAGCGCGCACGGCGAAAACGCCGGGCGAGGTCCAGCAGGAGCCCACATAGCCGACCTTCCCGTCCGCGAACTTGAGCAGAGTCATGGACTGGTCGTCCACCTCGGCGCCCACCGGAGAAAGCTTGGAGGCCATCGAGCTGGCTTCGGCAATTTCCCCGCCGAGATAGTGCATCACGTCGAACATATGGATGGCCAGCTGGGAGAGCGGGCCCCCGGGCGCGCGATCCTTATACCAGCGCCAGGTCTTGGGCGTGAGTTCCAGCGCGCGCTCGTTCGAAAAATTGGCTTCGAGGAAGGCCAGCCGGCCGAGTTCGCCGCTGTCAATGGCTTCGCGGATCTTGCGCATGCCGGCCATGAGCCGCGCGCTATGCCCAACGGTCACGGTGACTCCGTATTGCTTTTCGAGCGCCTCGATGGCCAGCCCATCTTCGAGCGTGCTGGCAATGGGCTTTTCGGTGTAGACGTGCTTGCCGGCCTTAGCGACCTCCGTTGCAACAGGGAGGTGCTGCTCGTTGGGGACGGTAAGAATCACGCCTTTGATCTCCGGATCGGCGAGCAGTGTCTTCATGTCCGGAGCCGCGGGCACGCCCATTTCCTGCTGGAAGGCCAGGCGCTTTTCCTCCGAGCGGCTGAAACCAGCGACAATCTTCAATTGCTGGGACTTACTGGCCGCGCGGGTCAAAACTTTGGCCCAGCGGCCGAGTCCAATGATGCCAACCTTTACGGAACTATTGCTCATACCGCCTCTTTCCCGGAGTCCGGAAGCATATTAAGATGTCGCACATAATAGTTGCAAATCAGCGCGACTCATCATACGATAATACCGTATGACGCCACAGTCAAGCGCTAACCGAGGGGTAGAAGCCAATATGCTTACTATTCGCAAGTTTGCCGCACCTCTGCGCCGTCAAGTTCTGGAGGAGTTGCGCCAGTCTATCATTGCCGGGCGCTTGGCGCCGGGTTCGCGCCTGGTGGAGCGCGAACTGATCAGCATGACAGGCGTGTCGCGCACGGTGATCCGCGAAGCGCTGCGGCAGCTGGAATCCGAGGGGCTGATCACTATTATTCCGAATAAGGGACCCGTGGTGCGTGAGCTGACGCTGGGCGAAGCCAAGGATCTTTATTCGATCCGGGCGGTGCTGGAGGGGCTGGCGGCGCGGCTGTTTGCGGAGAACGCGGCGGATGCGCAGATCGCGGAGCTGGAAGCGGCTCTGAATGGGACCGAGGAAGCCTACCGGGGCGGGGATGCGGAACGGATCTTGAAGAGTAAGAACCGGTTTTATGATGTTTTGTTCGAGGGGGCGGGAAGCGAGACGCTCTCTTCGATGATCGGCATGCTGCACGTGCGCATCTGGCGCTGGCGGGCCCTGGGATTGGGGCATCCGAATCGTTCGGAGGACCGCTGGAAGGAGAGCATCCGGGGTTTGCGGGCCATGCTGGATGCGATGAAGAAGCGCGACGCCACGCTGGCCGAGAAGACCACGCGGGAGGAAGTGACCCGCGCCGCGGCGGAAGTGATGCGGCTTGTGGGCGGGTCTGGCGAAGTGCAGTAGCCGGAGGGAAGCGGTGAATTTTCGTGGAGTACCGAGGAGAAAAGGATGAGCACTCACTTTATTGTCCATGACAAGGCCGATACGGTCGGAGTCGTGGTTGTGGAAGATGTGCAGCCGGGCAAGGAAGTCACCGGCTGGATCATGGAGACCAACGAGACCATCACCATGAAGGCTCTCGATGCCGTGCCCCTGGGCCACAAAATCGCCCTCCAGGATCTCAAGGCGGGAGACACCGTCCTGAAATACGGGCATGACGTGGGCAAGATCGTGGCGCAGGTAGGCAAGGGACGGCACGTGCACGTACATAATCTCAAGACGAAAAGGTGGTAACGATGAGCCGCTATCAATTCTTTGGGTATCGCCGTGAAAACGGACGTGTAGGGATTCGCAATCATGTGGTCATTCTTCCGCTGGACGATCTTTCCAATGCCGCCGCGGAAGCGGTGGCCAACAACATCAAGGGAACGCTGGCCCTTCCCCACGCCTACGGGCGCCTGCAGTTCGGGGAGGACCTCGATCTGTTTTTTCGCACGCTGATCGGGATGGGTTCCAACCCGAACGTCGCAGCTTGCGTGGTCATCGGCATCGAGCCCAGCTGGACAGGCCGCATCGTCGATGGCATTGCCAAGACCGGCAAGCCGGTGGCGGGATTTGCGATCGAAGGCAACGGGGACATAAGCACCATCGCTTCCGCTTCGCGCAAGGCCAAGGAGTTCATGCACTGGGCTTCGGAGAAGCAGCGCGAAGTCTGCGCCATCGAGGAGCTTTTTATTTCGGTGAAGTGCGGAGAAAGCGACACCACTTCGGGTCTGGCCTCCTGCCCGACCGTGGGAAGCCTGATTGATAAGCTGGACCCGCTGGGCGCGACCACCTGCTTCGGGGAAACTTCCGAACTGACCGGCGCCGAGAAGGTCTGCGCCAGCCGCGCGGCCACGCCGGAAGTGGGCAAGCGCTTCATGCAGGTCTTCGACGCCTACCAGGAAGTGATCAACCGGCACAAGACCAGCGATTTGTCCGATTCGCAGCCAACCAGGGGAAACATCGCCGGCGGGCTGACCACCATCGAAGAAAAGGCCTTCGGCAACCTGCAAAAAATCGGCCGGAAGACGAAGTACATCGACGTGCTGAAACCGGCCGAGGCGCCCGCCAAGGGCCACGGGCTGTATTACATGGACACCTCGTCGGCGGCGGCGGAGTGCGTCACGCTGCAGGCGGCGGCCGGCTTCGTGGTGCATCTGTTCCCCACCGGGCAGGGCAACGTCATCGGCAACCCCATCGAGCCGGTCATCAAGCTGACGGCGAATCCCATGACCGCACGCACCATGAGCGAGCACATTGATCTGGACGTTTCGGGAATTCTGCGGCGGGAGATGACCCTCGATGAGGCCGGCGACCGGCTCATCGAAGTCATGATCCGCACCTGCAACGGGCGGCTCACCTGCGCCGAAGCTCTGGGGCATCGCGAGTTCGTGATGACCAAGCTGTACCAGAGCGCCTAGAGCGCTTGTTTCGGACAAATTCGGGCGGTGGCCAAGCGGGCGCCGCCCGAATTTGTGTTTTGCGGCTGGCTCTTTAAACCAAATGAGGAAGAAAGATGAAATATTGCCGGTTTGAATTCGAAGGGCGGGAGCAGTACGGGCTGGTGGAATCGGTCGCGGGCCGGGAAGTCATCACGCGCCTGCTGCTGGCGGCTCCGGAGGAACACGGTGGCGTGGCAGACATCCCCTCGAAGACGATGACCGCGCTGCCGCTCGGGGAAGCGAAGCTGCTCGTTCCGGTGCGTCCCTCGAAAATTGTCTGCGTGGGGCGGAACTATCGCGGGCATGCCGCGGAGATGAACCAGGAAGTTCCCAAACAGCCGCTGATTTTCTTTAAGCCGCCCTCCTCGCTGCTGGCGCAGGGCGGCACGATTCTGCGCCCCAGGAGCTCCCAGCGCACGCATTACGAAGGGGAACTGGGCGTGGTGATCGGCAAGCGCTGCCGCAAACTGGCCGTGGACGAGGATGTGCGTCCCTATATTCTGGGCTACACCGCGCTGAATGATTTCAGCGCGCGGGACTTGCAGGACGTCGACGGGCAGTGGGCCCGCGCCAAAGGCTTCGATACCTTCTGCCCGGTGGGGCCGCTGGTCACCGAGCAGCTCGATCCCTGGGCCGGCGTGGGCGTGCAGACCCGCGTGAATGGCGAGCTGCGCCAGGACGGTAATACCCGTGACCTGATCTTTCCGCTTGATGCCATCATCCGCTTTGCCGCTGAAGTGATGACCCTGCTTCCCGGCGACCTGATTGCCACCGGCACGCCGCAGGGGGTGGGAGCCGTGGTGTCCGGCGATGTCGTGGAAGTGACCGTCGAGGGCGTGGGCACGCTGCGCAATCCGGTGCTCGACGAGTAGAGCGCGAAAAGAAGAAGTCGCGCTCAATATTCCTGAAAGAATAATCCTGCAAGAGCCGTCAGTTGCCGGTGCCTGCACCCGTGGCGGGCGTCGGGAGCGCCGGCGCTGGTGCGCGGATCAGCAGCGGAAAACGCGGGAAGGAAAAAGTCCCGGCGACATCGTCAATGACGTTGACCTGGCAGAGGTACAGCCCCGGCTTGAGCGCCTGTAGCGGCAGATCCATCTGGAAGACGACGGCTTTGCGTTCGGGCGCGGTGACCTCGCTGGCCACCACGGGCTTCGATTCATAGACCTTCGCTGCTCCCTGCAAAAATTCGATACTGCTGAGGACGCGGACGCTGTCGCGGCGCGGCGCGGCGGCCGCCGGGTCCGCGGCGGAATGTTTTTCCCTGGCGGCGTCGTAGACTTCGTATTGCAGGTAGAGATGCTGGTCGGATGCGAAGACGTGGGTGATGTTGGGGACGAGTTCCATCTGGTCGCGCACCAGCGGGTTGCTGCTGGATTTCTTCGCAACCGCGGGAGCACGCAGGCTGCCCAGCACGATTGAGCTCATCTTCAGCGGCGCCTTGCGCAGGTCGGGAATGCGCACGTCGCTCTCGAACGTTCCCATGCGCCCGCTCTGATTTTCCCGGACCACGAATTTAAGATGGTAGCTGCCGGGAGCCAGCACAAAACCCGAGTTGTACTGCACGTTCTTGCTGCGCACCTGGCGGCTGCTTTCCACCGCCAGCTTGACGGTGTCGCGCAGGCGCCCGGCGGGAAATTTTCCGCTCTCCAGAACCTCCCCGATGATGTCAATCGTCGCGTTGTCCTTCTCCTTTTCCGTGACGAAGGGAATCTGCGAGCCGGGAATCACCAGCGAGACGGCCAGATAGTAATGCGCATCGTCCTGGCGGAAGTGCGCGAACCCGGCATAGAGCGGGACGTCCACGCGCGGCGATGGCGTGGCTAGTTCGTCTTCCAATTGTTGCTCGCGCCCGGCGCGGTTCAAATGTTCGAAATCGCGCCCGGCATAATAGCCGGAACGGAAATCGAGCTTCAGGCCGGGGCGGCTGACCTGAACTTTCAGGCGGCGGAAGCGGCCGTCCTTGAGCCGGTTGCCGCTGCTGAATCCCAGAACGTAATAAGCGGAGCTGTCTTTTTGCACCTGGGAAAAGACGCCGCTGAAATCGTTGGAATCGAAAAACGCTTTGCCGCCGGTATCCGAGGAAAGCGTGGCGAGGGTGTCCTGCGCGGCGGCGCTGCCGTTGAGATCGCCCAGCACGGCGGCGCCGGAGTAGGCCGATTGCCCGCGCAAGCTGGCCGACTGCGCTTCTCCGCCCGGAGGAAACGCCTGCAGCCCGCCGATGTCCAGCGAGTAGATGGAAACGTTGGCTTTGACCGCGGCGGCCGTGGCGGCGCGCAGGGCCGATTGATTGTCCGCGCCGGACTGGCTGATGCCGTTGCTGAAATAGATGACGCTCTTTTTCTGCGGCAGCTTGCCCAGCGCATCACCGCCCGGCATCATCTTGGGCCGTTGACAAGAAAAGAGATGGCAGGGTATGTGAGCCACCGCCTTGCTGTGGCCGGAGTCCAGA
>JAIQGC010000015.1 GCA_020072805.1 Terriglobia bacterium | reverse complement strand
ATGAGTTAACTTTCCTCACAAATAAAACAGAGGCAACCGTGCGAGATCGATTCAGAAAAACCTTGAAAGACATGAAATTAAATACAGCCGCCCCTTCTTTTCTTTCACATGACTCATATAGACAACATAGATTTTGGACAGATCATAGAGTGACTTAAGGGATAGATGGAACCATTAGAAAGAGAATTAGCATCGGGAGTTCGACCCTTCATTAACGAGCTACCCTCTGAGGATGATTTGTTCAAAGTGATCATGCTAACGAGCGAGATCGTATGGAAACGCAAGATTTTCAAAAGAGATGTCGATAAGTGGCTTTCTAATTTTATTTCCGGTGTCATTTGGGATTATAATCTTCCCAAGGCTTTCAGAAAAATATGGCGCTGTAGGCAAAGCCAAAGGATTAAAAGCAGGCGCCTCTTCTGCCAAAGGATACCTTGCGGTGGCTGATGCAATTATGCTCCACGCTCTGGGGCTGGACGGGAAGGTCGTCACCGGCTACCAAGATATGGCGAAGGTGAAGCTGGCGATGGAGCGCGCTTTGGTGAGCGCCTGGCGGATGGAGTCGCGGACGAAATCGTGGACAAATTGCGGATGGCGGAAGCGGACTTCGACTTTGGCGGGATGCACGTTGACGTCCACTTCGTCGTAGGGCATTTCGAGGAAAAGGAGCACGGCGGGAAAAACGGAGTGCGGAAGAATATTGCGATAGGCTTCGTGAATGGCGTGGAGGATGAGGCGGTCGCGGACGAGGCGGCGGTTGACGAAGACGTAGATGCCGTTGCGGTTGGGGCGCTGCACTTCGGGGCGGGAGGCGAAGCCGGTGACGGTAAGCAGAGCGGTTTCCTCGTCGGATTCGAGCGAGGGTTCGGTGATGGCGGCGCGGAAGGGCGCGGATGAGGCGGGAAGTTCGACAAGTTCGTCGAGGGACTGGCGGCCGAAGAGCTGATAGACGCGGTCGGAGAGTTTTTCCACCGGGGGGCAGTCGACGATGACCTGCGTGGGCGTTTTGAGGACGAACTGGCGGGCGGGATTGGCCAGGGCGTAGTGGGTGACGAGAGAGGCGATGTGGCCGAGTTCGGTGGAATCGGATTTGAGGAATTTGCGGCGCGCGGGGATGCAGTAGAAAAGATCGGCGACGCTGAGGGTGGTGCCGGGAGGCAGGCCAGCGGGTTTCACGCCGACGAGTTTGCCTCCGGCGAATTCGATGCGGGTGCCTTCGGGTTCGGATTCGTCGCGGGTTTCGAGAAGCAGTCGGGAGACGGAAGCGATGGAGGGGAGGGCTTCGCCGCGAAAGCCGAGGGTGGAGATGGAAACGAGATCGTCGGAAGTGCGCAGTTTGCTGGTAGCGTGGCGTTCGAAAGCGAGCAGGGCGTCGTCGTGAATCATGCCGTGGCCGTCGTCAATGACGCGGATCATGCGCTTGCCGCCGGATTCGACTTCGATGCGGATGGTTTTTGCGCCGGCGTCGAGGGCGTTTTCCAGCAGCTCCTTGACGACGGAGGCGGGGCGCTCGACGACCTCGCCCGCGGCGATGCGGTTAGCTACTGCCTCCGGTAATATGCGGATTCTGTTCATTCGTCCTTTATCGCGATGCCCAATTGGTCGAGCTGGTCGTTGTCCACTTCCGACGGGGATTCGGCCATGAGGTCGACGGCGGCGGTGGTTTTGGCGAAGGCCACGACTTCGCGGATGGATTTTTCGCCGGCGAGGAGCATGACGACGCGGTCCATGCCGAGGGCGATGCCGCCGTGGGGCGGGGTGCCGTAGGTGAGGGCGTCGAGGAAGAAGCCGAAGCGGCGGCGGAGGAGTTCTTCGGAGAGGCCCAAGGCTTTGAAGAGGCGCTCCTGAACATCCTGGCGGTGAATTCGAATGCTGCCGGAGCCGAGCTCGACGCCGTTGAGGACCAGGTCATAGCCCTTAGAGCGGACTTCCCAGGGAGCGGATTCGAGTTTTTCGAGGTCTTCGTCCACGATGCCGGTGAAGGGATGCTGGGCGCTGACCCAGGATTTGTCCGATTCGCTCCATTCGAAAAGGGGGAAGCCGGTGAGCCAGAGGAATTTCCACTGGGATTTGTCGATGAGGTTAAGGGCTTCGCCCAGCTGCAGGCGCAACTGGCCGGCGACGAGGGCGGCGGCTTCGGTGCCTTTGATTTCCTGTTTGGCGGAGACGGCGACGACGAGGTCGCCGGTTTTAGCGCCGCAGGCTTCGGCGAGTTTTTTGACGTTTTCAGCGCCGATGAGTTTTTCGACGGTGGAGGTGGGGCCTTCGGGCGAGAGCTTGACGAAATAAGCGCCGCGGGCGCCGGCGGACTTGGCTTTTTCGGTCAGCTCGTCGAGCTGCTTGCGGGAATAGCTTGCCGCGCCGGGAGCGGCGAGGGCGAAGACGCTGCCGGCAATCTGCAGCTTGTCTTTGGCTTCCTGCGGAAAGCAATCGGTGACTTCGTGGAGCTCCATGCCGAAACGCATGTCGGGTTTGTCGCTGCCGTATTTGCGGACGGCGTCTTTATAAAGCATGTGCGGGAAGGGGGCTTCGGCTTTGATGCCGGCGACGGCGCAGGCGCGGACCATGACGCTTTCGATGACGTGAAAAATATCTTCCTGGCGGGGAAAGGACATTTCGACGTCGAGCTGGGTGAATTCGGGCTGGCGGTCGGCGCGGAGGTCTTCGTCGCGGAAGCATTTGACGATCTGGAAATAGCGGTCGAGGCCGCCGATCATCAGGATCTGCTTGAAGATCTGGGGCGATTGCGGGAGGGCGTAGAATTTTCCGTGATGGACGCGGCTGGGAACGAGATAGTCGCGCGCGCCTTCGGGAGTGGAGCGGGTAAGCATGGGGGTTTCGATTTCGAGGAAACCCATTTCGTCCATGACCTTGCGGATTTCGAAAATAATTTTATGGCGCAGGGCGAGATTGGCGTGGGATTTGGGGCGGCGCAGGTCGAGATAGCGGTAACGCAGGCGGGTTTCCTCGGCGGCGTTGGTGTCGTCCTCGATCTGGAAGGGCGGGGTTTTGGCGGTGTTGAGGAGGTGGAGTTTTTGAGCGATGACTTCGATTTCGCCGGTGGCCAGTTCGGGGTTGGACTTCTGGCGCTTGATGACTTTGCCTTCGACGGCGACGACGAATTCGGAGCGGAGCTGTTCGGCTTTGGCGTGGGCTTGCGGCTGGGTTTCCTTGTTGAAGACGACCTGGACGATGCCGGAGCGGTCGCGGAGGTCGAGGAAGAGGAGGTTTCCCAGGTCGCGGCGGCGGGCGACCCAGCCCATGAGGATGACCTCGCGAGAGTCGTCGGAGGAGCGGAGAGCGCCGCAATAGTGGGTGCGTTGGAGATTGCCGAGGAAGTCGAGCACGTTCGTTTCACCTTTGGTCCGGGCAGATCGTTAGCCGGGAATAGTGTTTATTTTAGCAGGCCCAGCGCCCCTAAAGGGGCGCCCCTACAACTTCAAGTGCGCGAGAAGTTCGGGCTCGGTGAATTTGGATTGGGAGCCGTCGGACAGGGTTTTCAGGGTCCACTGGCCGGAGGCGACTTCGTCTTCGCCGAGGATGAGGGCGTAGCGTGCGCCGAGTTTATCGGCGTGGCCGAGGGCTTTGCCGAATTTCTGGGCGGTGGCGGGGAGTTCGACGGCAAAGCCGGCGCCGCGGAGGGCGCGGGCGGCGCGCACGGCGGTGTCGTAGGCTTTTTCGCCCATCCAGGCGACGTAGACGTCGAGGCGGCGCGGGGCCGGAGCTTTGCCGGCTTCCTGGAGGGAGAGGATGAGGCGGTCCTCGCCGATGGCGAAGCCGATACCCTTGGTGGGCAGGCCGCCCAGGATTTCGATAAGGCCGTCGTAGCGGCCGCCGCCGCAGACGGCGTTCTGGGAGCCGAGGCCGGGGGCGGTGATTTCGAAAGTGGTGCGCATGTAGTAGTCCAGGCCGCGGACGAGGCGCCAGTTTTCGTGATAAGCGACGTTGCGCAGGACGAGATTGTGTTTTACGGAGGCGTAGTGGGCGGCGCAGGCGGCGCAGAGATGCTCGGCGATGCGCGGGAGTTTTTCGATGATGGGTTGCTCGGACTCGAGCTTGGAGTCGAGGACGCGCAAGGGGTTGGTTTCGATGCGGCGCTGGCTATCGGCACCGAGCTTTTCCTTTATTTCCGGCTTGGAGAGCTCAGCCTTCAGCAGCTTCACGTATTCGGGGCGGCATTCGCGGCAACCGATGGAGTTGATGTCGAGCTTAACGCCTGCGAGGCCGAGGCGGGCGAAGAAGGTCATGACCATTTCGATGACTTCGGCGTCGATGGCGGGGGCGTCCGTGCCTCCGAGCACTTCGGCGCCGATCTGGTAGAACTGGCGGTAGCGGCCTTTTTGGGGGCGTTCGCGGCGGAACATGGGGCCGGTGTAGTAGAGCTTCACGGGCTGGGGGAGGGAGTGCATGCCGTGCTGGATGTAGGCGCGGCAGACGGAGGCGGTGGCTTCGGGGCGGAGGCTGATCATCTGGTTGTCGGGCGAGAGTCCGGCAATTGATGCGAAATGGCCTGCTCCTGGAGATATGCTTTCGAGCGACCGAAATCGCGCATACAGTTCACCGAGATCAAATGGGTCCGGAAACGAGTACATCTCTTTTGAAACGATGTCGGTTTCGCCACCAACGGCTCGCGCGAAGAGTTCGGTGGGTTCAAAGATAGGGAGGCGGATTTCGCCGAAGCCGAAGGTGGAGAAGACGGCGTGGGCAGTGTGCTCAACGTGATTCCAGAGCGCGGTTTCAGGCGGCAGCAGGTCGCGCGTGCCTTTGATGGCCTGGAATTTTTGTTTTTCGGACATGAAGCGTTAGCTCGCTCTCTCTGGCGCACAAAACAGAATGTATAGTCTGAGGTCGAAGAGAGATCCTTCGACTGCGGGCCGGCAAAAACCGCCGGCCCTCCGCTCAGGATGACAGACGTGATGGGTTGCCGTGTGAATTATAAGGCAATGCTCCCACCATAAGGCACAAAACACGCGTGACAAATCACGAGTCACGAAACACGAGTCACGAGTCACCGCTGGTCTGCTCCGCGAGATAGATGCGGCTGTATTCGACGTAGCGGCGGGCGTATTCGGCGATGGAGGCGGATTCGTCCGGGGTGAGCGGGCGCTTCACTTTGCCGGGAGAGCCCATGACCAGGCTGCCGGGGGGAATGACGGTGCGTTCGGGGATGAGGGTTCCCGCGGCGATGATGCTGCCCGTGCCGATGCGCGCGCCGTTCAAGATGATGGCGCCCATGCCGATGAGGCAGCGGGATTCGACGGTACAGCCGTGGAGGGTGACGCTGTGGCCGACGGTGACTTCGTCGCCGACGTGCAATTCGAATTCGTCGCGCATGACGTGGCAGATGGTGCCGTCCTGAATGCTGGTGCGTGCGCCGATGCGGATGGAGTCGACATCGCCGCGGATGACCGTGGCGGGCCAGACGCTGGACTCTTCGCCGATGACCACGTCGCCGATGACGACCGCGGAGGGGTCGATAAAGGCGGAGGGGGCGATTTTGGGGCGCATGCCCTGGTAGGAGCGGATCATGGGTTGGCGTTTCGTAATGCGTTTAGTTTCATTGGCATACAGCCACTCTGGGCTGACTCTTGCGCGATTGGCTACGGCCTGGAAACACTTGGAGTTGAGATCCTTCGCTCCGTAAACCCATCCGGAGCGCAAAGAACGCACTGCGCTCAGGATGACAACTTTGGGGTTAGCCGCAGCCTGCTAAAAATTAACATAGTGGTGGGCAAGCCGCAAGAAAGCGGGGTGGCGGAAAGCGGGGTGGGCGGGGATGGCCATAGGGGTGGCGATGGGGAGAAATAGAAAGAGGGAAACGCAGAGACGCAGAGGTCGCAGAGTAAAGAGGGACGGCGGGGAAGGTCGCGGGGGATGGTGATTTTGGAATTTGAAAAAAAGATGCCGCCGCGATTGGTCTTCGCGGCGGCGGAGTGCGGGGGCAAAGCGCGGAGGGTCAATCGATCTGGATTTTGGGGGCGGTGGAAGCGAGCGAGTCGATGCGGGCGACGACGGCGCGGGCCAGGGCGAAGAGGTTTCCTGCGCCGGGAGCGGATTCGCCGGAGGCGGCGACGGGCTTTCCCGTGTCACCGCCGATGCGGATGCGGGGATCGATTTCGATTTCGCCGAGGAGCGGGACGCCGTATTCGAGGGCGGTTTTGGCGCCTTCGCCGTGGCCGAAGATGTCCACGGATTTTTCGCAATGGGGGCAACGAAAGGTGCCCATGTTTTCGACGACGCCGAGGACTTCGACGTGGACCTGGCGGAACATTTCGATGGCTTTGCGGACGTCGGCGAGGGCTACGGTGGAGGGAGTGGTGACGACGACGGCGCCTGTGAGCGGAACCGTCTGGATGAGGGAGAGCTGCACGTCGCCGGTGCCGGGGGGAAGGTCGATGAGGAGATAGTCGAGTTCGCCCCACTGGACGCTGCGGAGGAATTGTTGCATGACGCTGTGGAGCATGGGGCCGCGCCAGATCATGGGGCGGTCGCCGGGATTGAGCAGTCCCATGGAGATCATTTTTACGCCCTGGGCGTCAACGGGGAAAATTTTGCGGTCTTCGGTGGCGCGAGGTTCGGCGGTGGAGCCGAGCATGATGGGGACGTTGGGGCCGTAGACGTCGGCGTCCATGAGGCCGACTTTGAAGCCGAGCTGGGTGAGAGCGAGGGCCAGGTTGACGGCGACGGTGGTTTTGCCGACGCCGCCTTTGCCGCTGGCGACGGCGACGAGATGTTTTACGCCGGGGATGGGGAGTTTTTCGGGTTGTTGCTGTTGCGACGGCGATGGCGGCATTCGGATGTTCCCCTTTGCAAATTAAATCGAAAGACGACGGTCTGGCGGTGCGGCATGAAAAAACTCAAGCGCCGGTGCCGTGGCATTTCTTATATTTCTTGCCGGAGCCGCAAGGGCAGGGGTCGTTGCGGCCGACTTTGGCGCCGGTGCGGACGGGCTTGGGAGCTTCGGCCTGGGCGGGGCCGGTCTGGTACTGCAAATCTTTTTGCTGGCGCTGCTGGCGACGCTCAATTTCTCGGGCGAAGGCGGGGAGACGTTCGGGCTCATCGGCGCGTGCGCTGGCGGCCGCGGCTGCGGCGAGAGCGTGGGAAGAAGCGGCGCGCGGCGCGGCGGATTCCGGCGCTGCTTCGGCGGCGCCTTCGCCCTGCTGAACCTGGACGTGGAAGAGGTAGCGCAGGGTTTCGTTGTCGATGCGGGCCATCATCTCTTCGAAGAGGACGAAGGCTTCCTTTTTGAACTCGACGAGCGGGTCTTTCTGGCCGTAGCCGCGGAGGCCGATGCCTTCCTTGAGGTGGTCGAGAGAGAGGAGATGGTCCTTCCACTGAGAATCGACGACATCGAGGATGATGCGGCGTTCGAGCCAGCGGAGAACTTTTTCGCCGAAGGATTTTTCCTTTTCCGCGTAACGAGCGGTGACGGCCTGGACGAGGGCTTCGGCGAGCTGATCGTGATTATGCGCGGCGGGGTCGGCGCCGGCTGCCTTGGCGTCCATGCCGAACTGGGCGAGGACTTCGGCGAGGAATTGCGTGGAGTTCCACTGATCGGGATGCTGATCGCGGGGGCAATAGGTGTCCACGGTTTCGCGGGCGATATCTTCAGCGATGCCCAGGACGTAGTCGCGCTGGTCTTTTCCTTCGAGGGCGGAGCGGCGGATGGCGTAGATGGTTTCGCGCTGCTTGTTCATCACGTCGTCGTATTCGAGGAGGTGTTTGCGGGCGTCGAAGTTCTGGGCTTCCACGGTCTTCTGGGCGTTTTCGATGCGCCGGGAGATGAGCTTGGATTCGATGGGCACGCCTTCGGTCATGCCCAGGCGGAACATGAGCTGCTTGACGCGCTCGCCGCCGAAGATACGCATGAGGTCGTCTTCGAGGGAGAGGAAGAAGCGCGAGGAGCCGGGGTCGCCCTGGCGGCCGGCGCGTCCGCGGAGTTGGTTATCGATGCGGCGTGCTTCGTGGCGCTCGGTGCCGAGGATATGCAGGCCGCCGAGAGCGATGACTTCATCGTGTTCGGCTTTGCACTGGAGGACGAACTGATCGTAGACGGGCTTCCACTGGTCCTCGGGAACCTGGAAGATTTTTCCTTCGTGCTGAAAGAGAACCATGCGGACGGCAGCGGGGGATTCGGCGCCGGGGTCATCGGGAGAGATGACGGTGGGAGCTTCGGCGGAAGGCATGGCCAGTTTGTTCTTGAGGAAGTGCTCGCGGGTCATCTGCTCGGGATTGCCGCCGAGGAGGATGTCGGTGCCGCGGCCAGCCATGTTGGTGGAAACGGTGACGGCGCCCTTGCGTCCGGCTTGGGCGACGACCTTAGCTTCGCGCTCGTGCTGCTTGGCGTTGAGGACCTGATGGGGAATGCCGGCTTGCTTGAGCAGCTCGGCGATGGCTTCGGATTTTTCGATGGAGATGGAACCGACCAGGACGGGCTGGCCGCGCTCGTGATACTGGCGGATGCCGTGGGCGTAGGATTCGTCTTCCTGGAGGATGCCGTTGACGACGGCGACGAATTTTTCGCGTTCGGTGCGGTAGACGATGTCGGGGTGTTCGATGCGGATGAGGTTGCGGTTGGTGGGAACCATGACGACGTCGAGGTTGTAGATTTTGGCGAATTCAGCGGCTTCGGTGGAGGCGGTGCCGGTCATGCCGGAGAGTTTCTTGTACATGCGGAAATAGTTCTGGAAGGTGACGGTGGCGAGGGTCTGGGTCTCGCGTTCGATCTTGACGCCTTCGTGGGCTTCGATGGCCTGGTGCAGGCCGTCGGACCAGCGGCGGCCGGGCATCTGGCGCCCGGTGAATTCGTCGACGATGATGACTTCGCCGTCCTTGACGACGTAATCGACGTCGCGCTTGTAGAGGGTATGGGCGCGGAGAGCCTGATAGACGTGGTGGATGGTCTCCATGTGGGCGGGGTCGTAGAGATTGCTGAGGCCGAGGAGGCGCTCGCATTTGCTGACGCCTTCTTCGGTGAGGGTGGCGGTGCGGTGTTTTTCGTCGAGGACGTAATCGATTTCCTGAATGAGCTTGGGAATGATCTTGTCAATTTTGTAGTACTTGTCGGTGGACTCCTCGGAGGGGCCGGAGATGATGAGGGGGGTGCGGGCTTCGTCGATGAGGATGGAGTCCACTTCGTCGACGATGGCGAAGTGGTGGCCGCGCTGGACGCAACCGGCGAGTTCGTACTTCATGTTGTCGCGGAGGTAGTCGAAGCCGAATTCGTTGTTGGTGCCGTAAGTGATGTCGGCGGCGTAGGCGGCGCGGCGGTCGGCGTCATCGAGGTCGTGGACGATGATGCCGACGGAAAGGCCGAGGGAGCGGTAGAGCGGGCCCATCCATTCGGCGTCGCGGCGGGCGAGGTAATCGTTGACGGTGACGATATGCACGCCGAGGCCGGCGAGGGAGTTGAGGACGGCGGGAAGAGTGGCGACGAGGGTCTTCCCTTCCCCGGTTTTCATTTCGGCGATTTTGCCGTCGTGGAGGACCATGCCGCCGATGAGTTGGACATCGAAATGGCGCATGTGCAGGAAGCGGCGGCCGGCTTCGCGGGCGAGGGCAAAGGCGGGAACGATGGAGGGAGCGAGGGCCTCGCGGAGACGTTCGCGGAAGGCGGCGGTATCGGCGGGGTCGGCGTCCCGGAGACGGGCCTGGACATGGGAGCGAAGCTCGATGAAACGGAGCTTGAGGGCCGCGTCGGAAAGGGAGTGCATTTCCGGTTCGAGAACGTTGATGGCGGCGATGGCGGGCAGGAGGCGCTTGACGTCGCGCTCGTGCTTGGTGCCGATGAAGCGCGCGAGGAACTTGTCGAGTATCTGGGCTACTTCCATGGATTCGTTTTGCCGTTCCCTGACGCTAGTTTCCGAGCGGGCCGGTGATCCGCTTGCGGCGGAAAGTGCCGGAACCCGCGCGCGGCGCACGGCCAGGCCGGCCGCCGGTTGGGTGAACATTCATTCTATCTGGTTGGAAGGCGCCGCGCCAAGCGGTGGAATTCGCAAACGAGAGAAAAATTAAGGCTTGGCCGTGGGGACGCGGCCGCGGCGGTGAGAACGGCTGGCGATGCTGGCAGAAAGGGTCTGGCCGCCGACGTCGAGGAGCTGTTTGCGGAGGCGGGAGCGGTCATCGAGTTCCATTTCGACGAATTCAAAAGCCATGGCCTGGGGCCTGGCGCCGCGAACGAGAACTTGAGAGCGGATGGGGCGAACGCCGGAGGGAATTCTGATGTTGAGGAGGGTGCCGGGAGCCAGATGGCGGTCGCAGGTACCGAGGCCGCCACCGAGATTGAGTTCGAGCAGCTGGATTCTGAAGTTTTCGCGAAGATTGATGGTAACCGCGGAGATGGGCTGGCTGAGCCTCCATCGGGCGTAGCGGCGCTGGCGAATGACGGGGCTGGCGAGATCGAGATCCACAGGCTCAAAACCGAGATCCTTGCGCTCGATACCGAGGGCGTCCAGGCGCTGCAGGGCGGTCTGCGGGTCGATGCGCGTCAGGGCCTGAGCGGCGGCGATACGCAGTTCGTGAGGATGGTGGAACTTCCACATGTGGCGGGTTTCGAGGATCTGCTGGAGGATGCCGTTGGCGGACTGCGCGCGAAGGCGGCCGAGGGCCTCGATGGCCTTGATGCGCAAGTAGCCGTCGGTTTTTTCATCGGAGGCCAATCCGAGGAGCAGGGTGATGCCATCGGGTGCGCCGGTCATGCCTATTTCGTCCACGGCGAGGGGCTTGATGAGCGGGTCGAGGGAATCAAAGAGAGTGATCAATTGGCGGGCGCGCAACAGGGGAGGCGCGGCGGACAACTGGCGAATGACGCGGTCGTGGGAGGTGCGGGGCCACTGGGCCAGGCGCAGCGGGAGAGACTTTTCGACACCCTCGGGGTCCAACTGGGTGAGCAGGCCGACGGTTTCGACGGCTTCGAGCGCGGGAGCCTTATCGAGGGTTTCCGCCAGGCCGTTGATGCTTTCGAGGCCGAGTTCGCGAACGATGCCGGCGAGGAGTTCGCAATCCTGGCGGAAGCCGCAACTGCCGAAGCGCTGGGTGATGAAGCGAACGGTGGCCTTGGGCATGAGCATGAGGATGTCAATCAGGCCGTCGGCGATTTCGCCGGCGCGGATGGCTTCCTCGATGAATTCGGGGATGCGCTCTTCGGCGCCGATGCGCGGGCGGAGGCTCTGGGCCATTCCGGGGCGCTGCTTTTCCACGACGTCAAGGGAAGCAAGAGCCTGCTGCATGGCGGGATAGCTGCGTTTGGAGGCGGCTTGCTGGCAGAGGCGGACGAAGGCGGCGCCGATGAGGGTTTGCAGCTCGGAATCGGGCTCGATGGCCAACTGCGCACCGAGGCGGCGGATGGCGTCAATGAGGGCGCTGCCGTCGACGGAGCTGTAAAGCTCGGCGAGGTCGGCGATGCCGATGGCGGTGGTGCGGCGGGCTTCGGGCTGTTCCAGGGCCACGCAGGAGCAGTAGCGCAGAAGGATTTCGTTGACGATCTTCAATTCGCCGCGGCGCAGGAGGTCATCGAGGTGGACGCGGACATTGCGGGGAGGAACGCACCAGGCTTCTTCGGACTTGAGTACTTCGGTCTTGTTCTCATCGGGAACCTGCTCCCAGAACTCCTGGTCGAGAAGGTCGGTATGGGACTCGACGGAAATGCCCGCGCCAGCCATGACTTCCTCGTGATGGCCGAGGATCTTGCGGAGGGCCTCGATCTCCTGGTTCATGCGGTCCATCATCTGCTTGACGGCGTTCACTTTGAGTTCGCCGCGCTCGTAGCTGTTGAGGGCGAAGCGGATGGCCACATGCTCGGCCAACTGGAGGAGCATGGGCTTATCGGGCTTGTCCGTGGGGGCCTGCGCGGCGAGACCGGCAAGAGCCTGCTGGAGAGTGAACTGAGCGTTGGCGGGAATGGTGGAAAGGCGGGATTGGAAAGTGGGAACGTCGAGCTTGCCGGCGGGATCGCGCTGGGCGCGGCCCAATTGGGAAAAAAGGCTGAGCATCTGGCGTACATCTTCTTCGGCGACGTTGTAGCCGGGGGCAGCGCTGGGCGGCGCGCCTGCCGGCGAGCCGAGGCCGAGGACGGATTTGGCGGTGAGCCACTTGCCGGGGATCTGACCAGGTGCTCCACCGGGGCCACCGCCGGAAGGCCCGCCCGTGGAGCCGGGAGCACCGCTGCCGCCACCCCAGCCGCTGCCTGTGCCCGTTCCGCCACCACCCGAGCCGCCTAGGGCTGCGCCAGAACCGGGAGCAGACGAGCCACCGCCAGAGCCGGGGCCGGTGCTCCAGAGGTCGCCTCCGCCGCCTGTGCCGGGACCCCAGCCACTACCACCTGTGCCGCTACCGGAACCGCCTCCGGGACCGCCCGGGCCTCCAGGACCTCCGCCGGAACCCCGGCTGCCTTCGGCGGAGAGGAGCAGTTGGAGCATCTTCTGGGGGTCTTCGAGGAAATCCTTGAACTTTTCGCCCTGCGCGCCAAGGACTTTGGCGGTGAGCTGGGCGGCCACCTTTACGCCGGCGACGGAGGAGTCTTCGGCGACGAAACGGATTTCGTTGATTTTGATGGAGGGGTCACCGGCGAGGGCGGTTTTTAATTGTTCGCCGAGGTTTTTGACTTTGGCGTTGCCGGTGGGAAAGGCGCGGACGAAGCGGGCGAACTGGGCCTGGGTGAGCGTGGGAGCGAAATGGATGCTGGCGATGCCGGCGGAGGAGAGCAGCTGTGCGAAGCTGCGCTCGGCGGCGGCGCCGGCGATGGCTTCGCCGTCAATGAGGATCTGCGTACCGGTGGCGCCAAGGAGGAGGCCGCTGCCGCCTTGCTGGATGGCGGCGTGAAGCTCCTTCCAGGTGGTTTCAAATTGCGCGGAAGTGCGAGCGTGGCCGAATTAATAGAGCCGCGCGAACTTCAGAAGTACGTTGAGGCTGCGCAAAAAGGCGCGCGCCGCTGTGCGTGTGTCTGCGCTCATATGACGTTCAGACCGCGGGAGCATTTTACGCCCGTCGTTGCGCCGGAAAAGAGAACCGACACATCCCCCCGGGGCGGGCTCTGCTTGTCTAGCTCTGAGGATAACAGAAAGGGCGGGGGGAAAAGCGGGGGAGTGGGGAGAAGTTCACCAAAAGGGATATAGGAAAAAAAACCGGGGAGCCTGGAAGAGGCTCCCCGGGAAGGGTTGTGGGATGGGCTGGATTTAGAAGGTGAACTTCGCACCTAGTACCAGACGGCGACGGCCCAATCCGGCGGGCCCAACGTTGGTGTAGTCCCCACCGCTCGAGTTCGAGTAATTGTTTGCGAAGGTTCCGCCGTTGGCAAGGTTAGCGTCATCGACGAACGGATCCGGGACGCCGAGGAAGCGATGGTTCAACAAGTTATAGACCTGAGCCTCGATGCGCATCGAGATTTTCTCGGTGAGCTTGGTGGTTTTAAAGGCGCTGAAGTTTACGGTATTCACCGCATCGCCCCGATAGCCTGGATTGCGGGCCGCATTGCCGTAAGGAGTCCCGAAGAAGGTAGCAGCGGTGTCGTCATTGTAGATCCATCGCACCGCACTCTGAGTCACGGGGCTCCCAGTGTAGAAATCGACCAGCCCGCAATCGGACAAGGCCGCGTTCATGCACTGGCCAACAGTGTCAAGGGCAGCTGTGGGGTTCCCGTTGAACAGCCGGCAAGTGGAGCCGCCGCTAAAGAAGGCATTGTCAAAGCTATTCTGGCAGGAACTGCTGCCACCAGCAAAGGCCGATGGAGTCCACAGTTGACCGCTGGAGTAGCGCCAAGTGGTATTAAACTGGAAGCCACCAAGTAAGCGTCCGCGGAGATCCTGCCGATTCTTGAAGAAGGGCAAGTCGTAAACGAGGTAGATGGAAGCGACCTTTGGGAAATCAAGGCCGCTCAGCGCCTTTTCTCCCCTGGAAAGGTCATAGGGGTCTTGTGCACCGGCTATCGTATTCCCGCCCGAGAAGGTTGAGAAGATTTCACTGGCGTTATCCATGGTCTTGCTCCAGGTAAAGGAGAAAGCACCGTTCAGCCCACGCCAGCCGCGAATGCGCAATTGGCTCTGCAGCCCGTGATAGGTGGACCAAGCGGTATTTTCACGGACGCGCAAATTGGTGAAATTGCAATCGGCGCGACCAGAGGCAAAGCCCGGGGTTCCGGCAGTAGCGCAGGGAGCAACTCCCGCCGGGAGGAAGGAACCGAAACCATTGGCAACCAACCCCGCAAGGGCGGGATTGGCATTGACGGTCTGGAAGTTTCCGTTCACGCGGTTGCCGGCATAGCGAAGTTCCAAGGCAAAGCGAGAGGTCAACTCCTGCTGGACCCCCAAGGACCAACCCATCGTGTAGGGCTCGCGGAAATCAGCAGCAACGCGAGTTTGGTTGCGCGCCCCGGGATTGACTCCCGTGGGGATATCGCTGAGGTGAGCCGTGCGCACGTCACTGCCGAGGGCACCGGAAATCGGCAAGCAGGGCGCCGTACAAGTAGCGGCAGTGAGTGTGCCCGCGTTAACGACGGGAGCGGAAGTGGCCACGTTCAGGAAAATGTTGTAGTAGGCCGGGTCATAGGTAATGCGGAAGCCGCCGCGAAGGACGGTTTTATCCCCGGTCATCCCGTGGATCCGGGGCTTCCAGGCAAACCCAATGCTCGGGCCGAAATATTTGTAGTCGTTGGGAATCTGCGGCACGCTTGTTACCGAGGCCGGCAGGGCAGGATCCCAGAACGGCGTGGCACCCGCCTGGTTAGCTATCGAAAGATCATGCAGGAGGTTGATCGCCTGGCTCGTAAACTCCCAGCGCAGGCCGAGATTTACGGTCAGATTATCTTTAAGCCGCCAATCGTCTCCAACATAAGCGGCCAAATCATACTCTTTGAAATTGAATTTCGGGGGACCGTCCGTAAGGGACATGCTTGAAATATTGTCGGCAAGGAAGCGCGAGAAACTGCAGATATTGCCGGTATATACAGGCAAGCTGGGGAATTGCACGCCGCAGGAACCTGCAGCCGAAGCGCCCGCGCTCGAAAATGTGTAGGACCCATTGATGCTTGGGAGAAAGGTATTCGGAGAGCGCTGCTTGTAGAATTCACCACCGAATTTAAAAGAGTGGTGCCCGCGCGTCCACGAGGCGTTGTCTTGGATCTGGGTATTATTGATGGTGCGGCCTTGGGGAAGGTTATTCGCTATCCCAAAGGTTACGCCGCCATTAAGTGTGATGCTGGTAGGACAAGCGTCAATCGTTGCTCTGGTGCAATTGGGGAAAGATCCGCCTTCAAATCCAAACCCGGCACGAGAAAAACTATACCGCGCCTGATTTACGATCCCGTTGTTGAAGGATCTTGACCAGTCGAGGGCGATCTGCTGGTCGCGGGCCGGGATGTCAACCCATGCGCCCGCCGCAAAGCGGCCGGTGGCACCGGTCAGAATATTTTGCTGGAAGATGTAGCGCACACTCACGCGGTCCTTGCTGGTGAGTTGCACATCGACGCGACCCGTGAACTCGCGGTCGTTATAAAGAGAGGGAACGTTCCGCTCCACCGGGGCAAACTCGATAGGAGCCAAAGTGACCCCGTCCGAAACGGTAAGGTTTACAGGAGTGCCGATGGTATGGGGGCTGCCTGCGGTCACCGCATAAGGTCCGATAGCGGTGATTACTGCAACAGCCGGGTTGCCGGGGAAAGCCGTAGCGAGTTGGGTTAATCCGGCAGGTGTGGGTGTCAAGTTAGTGCCGGAACTCGATGGGCTGCCGGCAGAACGGACCCGGTCCCAATAAGGAGAGAAGAAGAACCAAGCCTTGTCGCGCTTGACCGGGCCACCTAACGAGCCGCCGAAGCGGTTTTCCACATAGCGCGGGATAGCGTCCGTGGCCGTCTCCAAGTTGTCGTGAGAGTCCCAGTGGGAGCCGGTAAAATACTCGAAAGCGCTGCCATGAAAGTTGTTGCCGCCGCTCTTGGTGACGTAGTTGACCACGGCACCCGAAGCACGCCCGTACTCTACGCCGAATTCGTTGGTGATGACGCTCACTTCGTCCAAAGCATCCTGGTTTCCCAAAAAGATGGAAGGACCGGCCACGGAGTTGTCGTTGTTGGACTGGCCGTCAATCTGGAAATTATTGGACCGGCCACGGAGGCCATTGGAGGAGAAACCCACGCCGTTGGTATTGCTAAAATTACTGCTACCGGTGTCCGCTACACCCGGGATGAATAGCGTCAGCATGTCGAAACCACCCTGAAGCGGGAGATCGGTGGTCATTTGGCTGCCAAAACTGGAGGTCACTTGAGAGGTAGTGCTCTCCATTATAGGACTTGCACCTTCCACCTGAACGGTTTCGCCAACCTGACCGAGCTCCATTTTGATGGTTCCGAGCGTGGTTTCGCGAGCAACCGTGATCTCAATGTTCTCCAAAACAGCGGTGCGGAAGCCCTTGGCTTCGATCGTCACTTTATAAATGCCGGGAGGAAGAGAGCGAATGGCGAAGAGGCCAACTTCGTTCGATTCCACGGTAGACGTCCTGTTCGTTGTAATTTCTGAGGCAGTAATCTTAACTCCGGGGATAACCGCACCCGAAGGGTCGGCGACTGTGCCTGACATCGATCCCGTGGCGATGCCCTGCGCGCTGGCAGTGCTGGACAGGAGCAGACCCACCAGCAAGATCGCAAAACTGAAGAACGCCAAGAGCTTGGTAGAAGCGTGTCTCACAGAACCCTCCTCAAAATTGAAAAATCTCGATACTAGTAACACACCTATAGTCCGCACTGTTGACTCTTTAGGTGCAATCGGATTTCCAAAATATGAATTAAATATAAATTTGGTATAAAGAAATAATTCATTTGTTTTGTGTGCGTTAGTTTGGATGGCAATTCCTGCGCAAGTTGAATTGGAGCATTTCATCTAAATAAGCGTATTTTATATGAAATTACGTATTTTTTTATATTTGGTACTAGAACCACGACTTAGCAGGTTGCTGGAAAAAGCCCCAGCTCTGTCATTTCGACCAAAGCGAGAAATCTCTCTTTGAAAAAAGCCAGCAATAAAGAGAGATTCCTCGTCGCTGAGCTCCTCGGAATAACACATAAAGTGAGTTCTTCCGCAGACTGGTAGAGGGGGATTTGGCAGCGGATTGTTCCCTGCTGGCAGCACTTCTGGACTTTTATAGATTCTGCTCGACGCGTCTTGGTTTGCGCTTGCGGAGAAGCGCGGAGCGGATTTTCTTGACAGGACGGACCCCTGGCGGGGTAACGTGGCTGCATTATGACAAAAACGATTTCGTGGTCTTCCCTTTCGCGCAGGAATTTCTTGCAGGCTGGAGCCGGAGCATCGGCGCTGGCGGCGCTGGCCCCGATTGGATCGGGGCAGGCCTTGAGAGCAAGCGCCGGAGCGGAGTTGCCCCCTGCGTTTGCGGGGTTAAAGCCTCTGGGGGAGCGGGTGCGGCCGATTGAGGTTGCGGAGTACCGCGGACGGCTGGCGCAGGCGCAGCAGTTGATGAACCAGCCAGCGGAGGGGCGGCTGGACGGATTGTTTATCCCGTTTGGGAGTTCGTTGTATTACTTCACGGGGGTGCGGTGGTGGCCGAGCGAGAGGCTGGCGGCGCTGCTGGTGCCGAGGACGGGCGAGGCGGTGGTGGTGTGTCCGGCGTTCGAGGAGGGGCGGCTGCGGGAGCAGTTGCGGCTGCCGGTCGAGGTGCGCGTGTGGCAGGAGGACGAGAGCGCGGCGCGGCTGGCGGCGCAGGCGTTCGCCGACCGCGGGGTGAAGTGCGGGAGGATCGGGTTCGAGGAGACGACCGCGTTTACGTTTCTGGAGCATTTCCGGCGGGAGGCGCCGGGATATGAGTGCGTCTCGGCGGACGCGGTGACGATTGGCTGCCGGGCGAGGAAGTCGGAGCACGAATTGGAGTTGATGCGGCTGTCGTGCGAGGCGACGTGCGACGTGTTCCGGGCGGTGTTTGCATCGCTGCGGGAGGGGATGACGCAGGGGGAGATCGTGGAGATGGTGGAGAGCGGCTACGCGCGGATGGGGCTGCACGGGGAGGCGCTGGTGCTGATTGGGGCGTCGGCGGCGCTGCCGCACGGGTCGGTGAAGCCCGGGAGGCTGCGCGAGGGGGATGCGGTGCTGATTGACGGGGGAACGACAGTGGAGCATTACGCCTCGGACGTAACGCGGACGGGAGTGCTGGGCAAGCCGGGAGCCAAAGTGCAGGCAGCGTTCGAGATCCTGCGGCGGGCGCAAGATGTGGCGCTGGAGGCGGCGCGGGCGGGGCGGTTTTCTGGGACCGTGGACGACGCGGCGCGCGGGGTGGTGACGGGGGCGGGGTTCGGACCGGGGTACAAGTATTTCACGCACCGGCTGGGGCACGGGATTGGGCTGGACGGGCACGAGCATCCGTATCTGGTGCGGGGGAGCAAGACGGTGCTGGAGGCGGGGATGACGTTTTCGAATGAGCCGGGGATTTATGTGCCGGGGGAGTATGGGGTGAGGTGCGAAGACGACATGGTGGTCACTGCCGACGGCCCGGCGAAATTGCTGACGCCGGGGTTTGCGGTGTCGCTCGAGAAGCCGCTGGGGTGAGGAGGAGGATACGGGAGACCGCGTAGCTTTGGAAGCAGCGGGCCGGGCAAGCCCGGCCCCTACGAAACGAGGGATTGGAAGAAGGAGAGGATGCGGTTTTCGGCCCAGAAGCGGCGGGGGCCGGGGTGGGAGGAGAGGAAACCGCAGTGGCCGCCGTGGGCGGGCGCTTCGAAGGTGATGGCGGGATTTTGGGGGACGCCGCAGGAAAGGAACGGGGCGTAGGGGACGAGGGGGTCGTCCTGGGCGGTGAGGATAAGAGTGGGGACGCGGATGGCGGGGACGACATTGCCGGCGCTGGAGTGTTCGTAGTAGTCCTGGGCGTCGCGGAAGCCGAAGTGGGGGGCGGTGATTTTGTCGTCGAAGCGGCGAACGGTGCGGATGGGGCCGAAGCCGTTGGAGGAATAGAGAGCGGGAAAGAGAGCGGCTTTGACGGCGTAGCGCTGGAGGAGTTTGCGAACGAAGTGGCGCTGGTAGAAAAAATTTTCTGGTTTTTCGAGGGCGTCGGCGCAGGCAGCGAGATTGAGCGAGGGGCAGACGGCGGCGACGCCGCGCAGGGCGGGCGGGGCGGAGGAGGAGAGTTCGCCGGCCATCTTGAGGACGAGATTGCCGCCCATGGAATAGCCGGCGAAGAATATTTTGGAGATGCCGTCGCGCTGGATGAGGTCATCGAGGACGGCGCGGTAATCGCCGCTGAGGCCTGAGTTATAGAGAGTGGGAGTGAGGCGCTCGGTGCCGCCGCAATTGCGCTGGTTGAGGCGCACGGCGTGGAAGCCGAGCGCGAAAGCTTTTTCCGCAATGCCCCGCATGTAGCCGGAGTCCGAAGAACCCTCCAACCCATGAACAATGACCAGTGCGGGAGAGTTGGCGCGCGGGCCCGGTTGCCAGTGGCAATGGCCCAAGATGCGGCTCTCTTCGGCGACGAGGAAGAGGCGCTCTTCGGGGGGCGGAAGGGCGAAGGAACGCGGCCAGAAGTTGGAGGCCACGGTCATGAGATGGCCGTTGCGGAGGAGCGGATGAGGTTCAAAGGGCGGCAGCATGTGGAGAAGCGGGGCGCGAGCGCGCCGGACCGCGCTAGGGCCTGGCGGGCGCCGGAGCGGGCGCCGGAGCGGGGCCGAGATTGAAATTGACCTTGGGGGCCTGGCGCGAGCCGGGCTCGGTCTTGAAGTAGGCGTCATTCCGCGAGAATCCGCCGAAGCCGGCCACAAGACTATTGGGGAAAAGGGCGATGAAGGTGTTGTAGTCCTGCACCGTTGCGTTGTAACGGCGGCGCTCGATGGCGATGCGATTTTCGGTACCGGCCAGTTCGTCCTGCAGTCGCAGGAAGTTTTCGTTGGATTTCAGCTGCGGATAGTTTTCGGTCAGCATCAGCACCTTGGCCAGCGAAGCATCCAGCTGGCTATTGGCGGCGATTTTCTCCGACGGAGACGCGGCGCTGAGATAGGAAGCGCGGGCCTTGGCGATTTCGCCGAAGACGGCATCTTCGTGCTGCGCGAAGCCCTTGACGGTCTCGACGAGATTGGGGATGAGGTCGGCGCGGCGCTGGAGCACGACGTCCACCTGCGCCCAGGCGGCGTTGACGGCTTCGCGCTTGACGACCATCTCATTTCTCCGCGAAACAAACGACCCGCCGAGAATCAATGCGATCACGAGAAGAACCCCCAGAACGATCAAAGCTGCTTTCATGGCTGTATTCGCCTCCGTCAGGTATGGGAATGGGTGCCGGAATTGTCCGGATGACGCCGCCATTCCCTCTTGGGAAGGATCCGGTCGAGGGCAGCGGTCGCCTTTTCGAGCGCTTCGAGATAGCGCCCGTAAACCCGGGAGAGCTCTTCCCGATGCTCCCCATTGTCTCGTATTTCGAGCGCGGCGGCGAACGCTCCGGCGTCGGCGCCGGTGCGGGCGGCAATCCGCGCGAAAACGTCCAGCGGCGCGGCGGGGGGCTCTTCGCCGAAATCGATCAACAAATGGCGAAGGAGCGTAAGAACGCTCGAAAAGGATTTGGCGATTACGCCGCGCAATTCGCGATCCTCGCCGCAGGCATGCAGAAAATGATGGCGAAGCTTGAGGACAAGAGTGCGAAGGTCGTGCTCCACCTGGACGCGGTGCAGATTCATGGGCACGGGAATGGCCGCGACAGGGTCGGAGCCGTAGACGACGCGATGGCCCTTCTGCATGTCCAGAATCTCGATGGCAAAAACGTCGGCGGACTGGCGCAGTTCCTCGGCGGTGAAGAAGACCGGCGCGCGCTCTTCCTGCCGATTGCACCACCATTTCACCGTGGGCGCCAGAGGGGCCAGATCGGCGACAGCGGTGGAGCGCATCGTGCACAAGACATTGAGGTCGTCATGCTTGCCGCGAATTTCGCCGCGGCCCGCCGAGCCGTAGAGAATCACCGATTCGAGATTGTCGCCGGCGGCTTCCTTGAGCCGCTTTACCAGTTCGGCCAGCTTCTGGTCCGTTGTTGTCATGATTTTGCCCCTCCTTCCCCGCTTACCAGCCGCCGGAGGCTCCGCCTCCGCCGCTCATTCCGCCGCCGAAACCTCCGAAGCCTCCGCCACCTCCACCGCCACCACCCCAGCCTCCGGAACTTCCGCCGAAGCCGCCGCCAATCCAGCCGCCGCCCCAGCCTCCATGCCTGGCAAATCGCCCTGACTGCGGTTTGACAAACCAGTTAATGAGAAAGATAAACACAAGCAGCACGAGCAGCGGAATCCACATCGGGACAGGCTCGTCCGGTGGGCTGCGTCGAGCTTGCACCGGGATGCCGGAAAGTCTAACGCCGCGGTCCTCGGCAACGTAGATCGCCAATTGCGAGGCCGCCGTTTGCAGCGCGTTGTCATAATCCCCCGCGCGGAGAGCGGGGATCATGGAGCGTCCAGCGTCGCCGGCGCGGGCGTCGTTAATGACCGGCTCAAGCCCGTATCCGACTTCGATCCGGTATTTCCGCTCACCCGGGCAGAGCAGGAGCAATACGCCGCGGTTGTCGCTCTTGAGGCCGACGCCGAGATGTTTGTAGAGATCGACAGCGTAATCTTCGACGGGGCGGCCTTCGAGCGAATGGACCGTAACAATAGCCAACTGCGCTCCGGTCTTTTGCTGCAGCTCGGTCGCGAGGTTTTCCAGGCGGACACGCGTCGCGTCGGAGAGCACGCCGGCAAGGTCGGTCACATAGCCGGAAGGATGAATGTTTTGAATGTCTTCGGGATAACCAACGGGGAGAAAACTGGAGAGGAGCAGGAGAAGAAAAATCATCCTCCGCGCAAACCGTGCCATGCGGAGACACAGGGCTGAAGGGGTAATCTTCATGTATCCGGTACTATAATGTTGCTCAGAACGGGTGTAAAGAGCTCCGCGGCGCAGGTCCGGAAACGCCTGTGCCGCAAAGCGGGGCTGGCTTGACCGGATATTGCCGGGCCACTACAATGAACGGAGAACAGTGAAGCTTGATTGCCAAATTGAGCAGATATCGAGGCCCGGCGGAGCTCCGCTGGGCGTTGTCGTTTTAGAGGGCAAATCCGGAGAGAAAAGAGACAGGAATGATTGAAGGACCGATTGCCGAGGGATTGACGTTTGACGACGTGCTGCTGCTGCCGGGGAAATCGTCGGTGCTGCCGGGGGAGGTGGACACGCGGACGCGGTTCACGCGGAAAATTCCGCTAAACGTGCCGCTGGTCTCAGCGGCGATGGATACGGTGACGGAATCGCGGCTGGCCATCGCCATCGCGCGGCAGGGCGGGCTGGGGCTGATTCACCGGAACATGCCGGTGGACCGGCAGTACGAGGAAGTGGACCGGGTGAAGAGGTCGGAGAGCGGGATGATCGTGGACCCGGTGACGATCTCGCCGGACATCACGCTGCGGCAGGCGCTGGAGATCATGACCAAGTACCGGATTTCGGGGCTGCCGGTGACGCGGGGAACGCGGCTGGCGGGAATTCTGACGAACCGGGATTTGCGGTTCGAGAAGAATCTGACGCTGCCGGTGAGCGCGGTGATGACCAAGGAAAATCTGGTGACGGTGTCGGTGGGAACGACGCTGGAGGAAGCGGAGCGGCTCTTGCAGAAGCACCGCATCGAGAAGCTGCTGGTGGTGGACAAGGATTACAACCTGAAGGGGCTGATCACGGTCAAGGACATCCAGAAGAAGCTGGAGTTTCCCAGCGCGGCCAAGGACGAGCAAGGGCGGCTGCGGGTGGGAGCGGCGGTGGGAGCGACGGGAGACTACCTGGAGCGGGCCGTGGAAATGGCCCGGGCCAAGGCGGACGTGCTGGCGATTGACACGGCGCACGGGCACTCCGAGCGGGTGATGGAGGCGATCCGGGAGATTCGCAAAAGACTGCCGGAGATGCAGATCGTGGCCGGAAACGTGGCCACCTACGAGGGCGCGAAGGATCTGATCGCGCTGGGGATTGACGGGCTGAAGGTGGGGATCGGGCCGGGATCGATCTGCACGACGCGGATCGTGACGGGAGCGGGCGTGCCGCAATTGACGGCGATCATGGAGGCGGCGCGGGCGGCCAAGGGCACGGATGTGCCGGTGATTGCTGACGGGGGCATCAAGTTTTCCGGAGACGTATCGAAGGCCATCGCCGCGGGGGCTTCCTGCGTGATGATCGGGAGCCTGTTTGCGGGAACGGAAGAATCTCCCGGAGAAACGATTCTGTATCAGGGGCGGACGTTCAAGTCCTACCGCGGGATGGGCTCGACGGGAGCGATGGAGGCGGGTTCGGCGGACCGCTATGCGCAGGAAGGCGTGGAGCGGGGCAAGACCGTGCCGGAGGGCGTGGAAGGACGGGTGGCCTACAAGGGGCCGCTGCAGGCGCTGGCCGATCAACTGGTGGGCGGGCTGAAGAGCGGGATGGGGTATTGCGGAGCGGCCACGCTGAAGGAACTGACGGAGAAAGCGCGCTTCGTGCGCATCTCCGCGGCGGGACTGCGCGAGAGCCACGTGCACGACGTGACCATCACGCGCGAAGCGCCCAATTACCGGATGGAGTAAGGTGCACCCCATTCCACGGACTTCTGCACAGCAATCAATTTCTTTCGCGGTTCCCTGCTGAAATGAACAGGCTCCGCTGGATTCGGCCGTGGCTCCCGGCGCTGTGCTGGGCGGCGGTAATCTGGAGCTTTTCCACCGATGCATTTTCGGCGCAGCACACCGGGCGGATTCTGGAGCCGCTGCTGCGGTGGATTTTTCCGGGGATCAGCCGCGAACATGTGCGCGCGATTCACTTTCTGGTGCGCAAATCGGGGCATTTCATTGAATATTTTGTGTTCGGGCTGCTGCTCTACCGCGGGTTGCGCGGGGAAGAAAAGGGCTGGCGATGGGCGTGGGCAGGCATGGCGCTGAGTCTGGCCGCGGGTTATGCGGTGCTGGACGAGGTGCACCAGTCGTTTGTGGCCAGCCGGACGGCCAGCGGATGGGATTCGCTGCTGGATTCGACGGGGGCGCTGGTGGCGATGGTGTGCTGCTGGGCGTGGTACCGGTGGCGGGGTGAGCGGCAGGGGTAAACGTCCGTCTGCAAACACAAACAGGGGAGATCCTTTCCGACCGGGTCGGAATCTTCGATCGGCCCCGAAAAAACTTCGGGGTCTCACGATCACCGCCTTTGGTTTATCCTGAATTCCGAAGCTAAAGAGAGATTCCTCCGCTTCGGGACGGCAAAAGCGCCGTCCCTCCGGTCGGAATGACAGATCTATTTGGAGATGACCGGGAAAAATACAACTTCGCCGAGGTTGGATTTTCAAGGGGTAAGGGACTGAAAGAAAGAAAAATAAGTTTGCTGGCATCTGCCCAATTTCGGTATTCGGGCCTATTTTTATTCGGCAAAACTCAGCACAGAAAAAAGAAAAGCCCGCGACGGTGAAGCATCGCGGGCCGGGGATTTTGCGGAGGAAAGGCCAAGTTTAGCTGGCGGCCTTCTCGGCGGGCTCTTCTTTCTTGGGCGCCGCCTTCTTTTCCTTGCGCTTGAATTCGTAGGTGACCAGTTCGAGGATGGCGACTTTGGCGCCGTCCCCGACGCGGATGCCGCCGGGAATGATGCGGGTATAGCCGCCGGAGCGGTCGGCGAATTTAGGCGCGATTTCACTGAACAGTTTCTGGGTGACCTGGGGCGTCTGAAGGTAAGCCGCCGCCTGGCGCCGGGACTGGAGAGTGTCGCGCTTGCCGAGGGTGATGATCTTCTCGGCGACGGGGCGCGTGGCCTTGGCGCGCGTGAGCGTGGTGGTGATGCGCCCGTGTTCGAGGAGATTGGTGACGAGATTGCGCAGAGTTGCGCGGCGATGCGCGGGGTTGCGTCCGAGTTTCGATCCCGATTTAAGATGTCTCATGGTTTAGTCCCTTGCCGCCTTTAGAGTCCCACCGAGTCTTCCGACGCCGGAGGCGCGGTCTGGCTGGGGAGCGGCGGCCAGATGATGCGGCCGTGCTCATCGAACTTCATGCCCAGGCTCAGGCCCATCTTGTGGAGAATTTCCTTAATTTCATTGAGCGATTTGCGGCCAAAGTTCTTGGTCTTGAGCATTTCGTTTTCGCTTTTCTGCACGAGTTCGCGAATGCTCTGGATGTTGGCGTTCTTGAGGCAGTTGTAGGAGCGCACGGAGAGTTCCAGTTCCTCGACGGAGCGGTCCAGATGCTCGAGGCGGGGATCGTGGGACATCTCGGTGGGGGCTTCGACCATTTCGGGCTGCTCTTCAAAGTTGATGAAGATGCTCATGTGGTCCTTGACCAGCTTGGCGGCAAGGCCGATGGCATCCTGGGGAGTGATGGCGCCGTTGGTCCAGACTTCGAGAAGCAGCTTTTCGTAATCGGTCATCTGGCCGAGACGGGCGGCTTCCACGGAATAGTTGACCTTGCGGACGGGCGAGTGGATGGAGTCCACGGGGATGTAGCCGATGGGCAGGTCTTCGTCAAAGTTGCGGTCGGCGGCCATATAGCCGCGGCCGTTCTTGACGCGCATTTCGACCTGCATCTTGCCGCCCTCGCTGACCGTGGCGATATAGACGGACTTGTCGAGGATGGCGAAGTCGGCGTCTTCTTCGATCATGGCGGAGGTCACCGGGCCGGGATTTTCGACGTTGAAATAGATGGTCTTGGGCAGGTCGGTATTGAGCTTGATGGGCACCTGCTTGAGATTGAGGATGATGTCGGTGGCATCCTCGACGACGCCGGGGATCGAGGAGAATTCGTGCAGCACGCCCTCGATCTTGACGGCGGTGATGGCGGCGCCCTCAATGGAACTGAGCAGGGCGCGGCGCAGCGTATTGCCGACGGTGGTGCCCCATCCGCGCTCGAACGGCTGCGCGGAAAAGCGCCCGTACTTTTCGGTCAGCGACTCAAGTTCGGCCGCCAGACGCTTTGGCTTCTGAAATCCCTTCCACATCGTTGCCTTCCTTCTGTCCGGCGAGGCCGGACATCCATGCGTTGCGGCGCACAGCGCCGTTTCCAGAGGGCCTTACTTCGAATAGAGCTCGACGATAAGCTGCTCGGTGATCGGCGGCGTCTGAACGTCATCGCGCTTGGGCAGGGCCACGACGCGCGCCTTGCAGTGCTCGCGGTCCTGTTCGAGCCAGGGAACGGCGCCCTGACTCTGGGCCACGTTGCGGGCTTCGAGCACCATGGCGTTCTGGTGCATCTTTTCCTTGAGGGCGATCTCCTCGCCAACGCTGACCAGGTAGGAAGGGATATTGACCTTCTTCCCGTTGATCTGAACGTGGCCGTGGAGCACCAGCTGGCGGGCCTGGGAGCGCGAAGAGGCCAAGCCGGAGCGCCAGACGGCGTTGTCCAGGCGGCGTTCGAGCATGACGATCAGGTTTTCGCCCGTGGGGCCCTTGCCGCGTTCCGCCTTTTCAAAATAGTTGCGGAACTGGCGTTCCAGCAGGCCATAGGTGCGCTTGACCTTCTGCTTTTCGCGCAACTGGAGGCCATAACCGGCGACCTTGGGCCGCCGCGACTGCCCGTGCTGGCCCGGAACGAAGTTGCGCTTCTCGATCGCGCACTTCTCGGTAAAGCAGCGCAAGCCTTTTAGGAACAGCTTTTGCGCTTCCCGGCGGCACAGGCGACAGACTGCATCTCGGTGTCTTGCCAACTTCTTATCTCCTTCCCCGAATTTCTCGGGAGGAACAGGCCTGCTGGCCCGTCCTGTTCGAACTCAAACTCTTATACACGGCGGCGCTTGGGCGGACGGCAGCCGTTGTGCGGGATGGGGGTGACATCGCGAATGACCACGATGTGCAGCCCGGCGGCGGCGAGAGCGCGGACGGCGGATTCGCGCCCGGAGCCAGGGCCCTTCACGCGGACTTCCACGCTCTTCATGCCGTACTGATCGCGAGCGGTGCCGGCGGCGCCCAGCGAAGCCTGCTGCGCGGCATAGGGCGTGCCCTTGCGGGAACCCTTGAAGCCGATGGCGCCCGCGGAGGACCAGCACAGAACCCGGCCATCGGGGTCGGTGATGGTGATCTGCGTGTTGTTGAACGTCGCCTGAATATGCACCAGACCGTGGGGCACGACGCGGCGTTCCCGCTTCTTTTTAAATTCCTTCTTGCGCTTGGCGGCGGCCGCTTTGCCTGTTGCCGCTGTTTCCGGCGCCGCGCTCTGTTGTTCCTTGGCCACGTGTAACTCCGTTTCTAGCGTGTATCGCGGCGGCCGGAGCCGCCGGAATTCTTAACCCTTAGCCCTTCTTACCGGTGACCTTCTTCTTGGCCGCCACGGCGCCGCGGCGCGGACCCTTGCGGGTGCGGGCGTTGGTGTGGGTGCGCTGTCCGCGCACGGGCAGGTTGCGCCGGTGACGGATGCCGCGGTAGCACTGAATTTCAATGAGGCGGCGGATATTCATCTGGATCTCCTTGCGGAGATCGCCTTCCACGCGGCCTTCCTTTTCGATCTCCTGGCGGAGATGGTTGGTCTCCTCCTCGGTGAGATCGCGGACCTTTTTCGTATGGTCCACGCCGGCCTTGGCGCAAAGTTCCTTGGCGCGGTGCTGCCCGATTCCATAAATGGAGGTCAGCCCGACCCAAATTCGCTTCTGTGGCGGTAGATCAACACCTGCAATACGTGCCATGCCTTCTCCTTACCCTTGACGCTGCTTATGCTTCGGGTTGATGCAAATGACGCGCACAACTCCGCGCCGGTGAATCACCTTGCACTTGTCGCAAATTTTCTTAACCGATGACCGCACTTTCATGCTTCTCGCTCCTCGCCCGGCCTTACTTGTACCGATACACGATCCGGCCGCGGGTCAGATCGTACGGCGACAGCTCCACGGCAACCTTGTCCCCGGCCAGGATGCGGATGAAGTTCTTGCGCATCTTGCCGGAAACATGCGCCAGGACCTGGTGTTTATTCTCCAGCTCCACCCGAAACATGGCGTTGGGCAGCGGCTCGATGACCGTGGCCATGACTTCAATGGCATCCTCTTTGGGATTGCCCGAGTCGCCCTTTTTCTTATCGTCCTCGCGATGTCTGGCCATACGCTCCTGTTCGGCTTACCACGACGGCCCGGTGACATCCCGGGGCCTGGTCAAAATCCAAGGCCCGCTGGCGGTCACCGCCACAGTGTGCTCGAAGTGAGCCGAGGGGCTGCCGTCGGCGGTTTCCGCCGTCCACTCGTCCCGCATGCGCACCGCCGGTTTGCCCGCGTTAACCATAGGCTCGACGGCGATGACCATGCCTTCCTGCAATCGCGCGCCGCGCCCGGGTTCGCCGTAGTTGGGGAGATTGGGCTCGTCATGCATCTTGGTACCGATGCCGTGCCCGACAAACTCCCGCACCACCGAAAAACCGTTCTGCTCGACCCAACTCTGCACCGCATGGCCGACATCGCCGAGGCGGTTGCCGACGCGCATCTTATCGATGGCGCGGTCGAGCCCTTCGCGGGTCACATCGAGGAGCTTTTGCAGCTCCGGAGCGATGGAACCCACCGGGATGGTCACGGCCGAATCCGCGTAATAGCCGTCCACCACCATCCCAAAATCCACCGAGACGATATCGCCCGCGCGCAACGTGCACTTGGGCGACGGAATCCCGTGGACAATCTCGCTGTTCACCGAGGTGCAAAGCACGCACGGATAACCGCGATAACCCTTAAAAGCGGGCTGCCCGGGTAAGCCGGCGATCTTCTGCTCGGCGAACTTTTCCAGGTCCATCGTCGAGAGCCCCGGCTTGACCAACTGGCGCAAGGCGTTCAGCACATCCCAGACGATCAACCCGGCCCGGTGCATCTTCTCGAGTTCCTCGGCGCTGCGCAGATGAATGGCCATTGCGTTATCGCGCTCCGCCGACGACTTCCAGCACCCGCTCGAAAACTTCCGTCACCGCCCTGGCCGCATCCACGTCGTGCAGCAGACCCAGCCGCCGGTAATAAGCCACCAGAGGCGCGGTCTGCTTCTCGTAGGCCGCCAGCCGGGGACCGATAACTTCTTCCCGGTCGTCGGGGCGCTGCTCCAGTTCCCCGCCGTCGTTATCGCAGCGCCCCGCGACTTTCGTGGGACGCTCGAAAACGTTGTAAATCTCTCCGCCCACCTTGCACATGCGCCGGCCGGTCAGGCGGCGGATGAGCAGGGCCGGCTCGATGGCGAAGTGCACCACCACGGGCCGTTTGTAGCCCTGCTGCTTGAGCAGCTCGCCCAGCCACTGGGCCTGGGCCACGGTCCGCGGAAAGCCGTCAAAGACAAAACCTTTGGCGCAATCCGGCTGGGTAATGCGCGTCTCGACCATTTTCAGGACGATCGAGTCCGGCACCAGCTCGCCCCGCTCCATAATGGGCTTGGCAGCCAGCCCCAGCGGCGTTCCCTGCACGACGTGCTCGCGAAACAGATCGCCCGTCGAAAGGTGCGGCACTCCATAGTGCCGCGCGAGTTCCTTGGCCTGCGTACCTTTTCCCGCGCCCGGAGGCCCGAGAAAAATCACCGCGCGGTGCAACTGGTCCTTCGTTCGCGGACTGGATTGTCTGGCCGGCGCCAAGCCACAGCCCTCCGTTTAACGCCGGCCGCGAATCCGGCCCTTCCGCGCAAAACCTTCGTAATTGCGCATGACCAGCTGTGCTTCGAGCTGCTGCACGGTATCCATGGCCACACCAACAACGATCAGCAGCGAAGTGCCGCCGAAATAAAACTGCACGCCCAAACCTTCCAGAATCCAGCGCGGGAAGTGCGCGTCAAACCACGGCCCGACTCCCCAGATGTGATGCAGCTTGATGCCGGCAATCATCCATTCGGGGATCAAGCAGACCAGAGCCAGGTATACCGCGCCGATGAACGTCAGGTGCTTCAGGATGCGGCTGACGTGTTCGGAGGTGTTGCGGCCCGGGCGGATGCCCGGGATGAAGCCGCCGTTCTTGCGCATGTTGTCCGCGAGCTCGGTCGGATTGAAGACGATCCCGATGTAGAAGAACGCGAACAGCAGAATCATGGTGACATAGACCACGGTGTAAAGGGGTTCTCCCCAACGCAGGGCGTCGGCAAAAGTGGTCAGGAACTTGTACTGGGAGAAGACCATGGCTACCGTGGCCGGAAGGGCCAGCAAGGAACTGGCGAAAATGGGAGGGATAACGCCGCCGGAATTCACGCGCAGGGGCAAGTAGGTCATCTGCCCGCCAAGCATCTTGCGGCCGACCATGCGCTTGGCGTACTGCACGGGGATGCGGCGCTGGCCGCCTTCAACAAAGACGATGAAGGCCACCACGGCAACCATCATGCCGATGAGAAGAAGCAGCGCGGGGAACGTGAACTGCCCCCAGGCCTGAGTCTTGGCCTTGTCATAGAGGTCCGCGGCGGCGCGGGGCAGGCCCACGACGATGCCGACGAAGATGATCAGGGACATGCCATTGCCGATGCCGCGTTCGCTGATCTGCTCGCCGAGCCACATGATGAAGGCCGAGCCGGTGGTCAGGGTGATCACGGTCATTACGGTGAAGCCCCAGCCGGGGTTATAGACCATGGACTGGCCGCCGGCGCCGGTGGCGCGCTGCAGGGTTCCGGCGATGGTCATGGACTGGATAACGCTCAAGACGATGGTCAGGTAGCGGGTGTACTGGGTAATCTTGCGGCGGCCCAGCTCGCCTTCCTTCTGCAGGCGCTCAAGGTAGGGAAAAACCACGGTGAGCAGCTGCAGAATGATGGACGAGGTGATATAGGGCATGATGCCCAGGGCGAAAATAGTGAGGCGGCGGAAATTGCCGCCGCTGAAGAGGTCGAAGATGCCCAGCATGGAACCCTTGCCCTGTTCGAACATCTGCTGCAGGAGGGCGGTGTTGATTCCCGGCGTGGGGATGTGCGCGCCGATGCGATAGACCGCCAGCAGAGCCAGGGTAAAGAGGACCCGCTTCCGCAGATCTTCGATGCGGAAGAGGTTCGCCAATGCTTGCAGGAAGCGGTTCATAATTACCTTAGCTCAGGACCTCGGCGGTTCCGCCGGCGGCAACGATCTTCTGTTTAGCCGAGGCGCTGAAAGCGTGCGCGTGCACGGAAAGTTTGGACTTCAATTCCCCGTCGCCGAGGATTTTGACCAGGTCGGTGGCGCTGCGCACGAAGCCATGCGCGCGGAGCAGTTCCGGGGTAATCGTTTCGCCGGCCGGGAAGACGTTGAGGCTTTCCACGTTGACGATCGAGAAGGACTTCTCGAAGGGATTGTGGAAGCCGCGCTTGGGCATGCGGCGATGCAGGGGCATCTGGCCGCCCTCGAAACCGCGGCGGCGGGAATAGCCGGTGCGGGACTTCTGTCCCTTGTTGCCCTTGCCGGCCGTGCGGCCGAGCTTGGAACCCATGCCGCGGCCCACGCGGACTTTGCGCTTGCGGGAGCCCTTGGGCGGCTTCAAATTGGATAGATTGATGGCCATGGTCTTACTCCACCACCTTCACGAGATGGCGGACCTTGTGAATCATGCCGCGCACCTCCGGAGTGTCTTCGCGTTCGACGACGCGGTTCAATTTGCGCAGGCCCAGTCCGCGAACGGTCTGGCGGATGTCATCGGTGCTGCCGATGAAGCTCACCACCCACTTGATTTTCACGGTTCCGGCCGGCTTCTTGGCGGATGCTTTTTTCTGGCTGGTCATTTACTTTCCCCTGCCGCTTTTTCCCGGGGCCGGCCCATCATCTCCTCGACGGTCTTGGAGCGGGTTTCGGCCACCTGGGCGGCATCCTTCAAGCCCAGCAGGGCCGCGAAGGTCGCCTTGATGACGTTGTGCGGGTTGGACGTGCCCAGGGACTTGGTGAGCACGTTATGAATGCCGGCCACCTGCATGACCTTGCGCACGGGGCCGCCGGCGATCACGCCGGTGCCCTCGGGGGCGGGCTTGAGAAGGACCTGAGCGGAGCCGTAACGGCCGATGACCTGGTGAGGAATGGTCGAGCCCTTCATGTTGAGCTTGATGAGGTTCTTCTTGGCCTGCTCGATGCCCTTTTTGATGGCCATGGGAACTTCGCGGGCCTTGCCCATGCCGAAGCCGGCATGGCCGTGATGATCACCGACCACGACCAGTGCCGAAAAGCTCATGTTCTTGCCGCCCTTGACGACCTTGGTGACGCGGTTGATGGCCACCACATCGTCCTTGAGATCGGAAAGATTGACATCGAGCGAGCGCCGTACTGCCAGGCTGTCACGCAAAATTTGCTTGGACATTTAGAACTGTAACCCCGCTTCCCTTGCCGCGTCGGCCAGCGCTTTTACGCGGCCGTGGTATTTATAGCCACCCCGGTCAAAAACCACCTTGGCGATGCCGGCAGCCTTGGAACGTTCGGCAATGGCTTTGCCGACGACCTTGGCCGAGGCGATGTTGCCGCCGCCCTTGATAGACTTCTTGGTTTCCTTGTCGAGAGAGCTGGCGGAAACCAAAGTTTTTCCGGAACGGTCGTCGATGACCTGCGCGTAGATGTGTCCCAGCGAGCGGTAGACACACAGGCGCGGACGCTCCGGCGTTCCTTCGACCTTCATGCGCACGCGCTCATGAATACGGAGGCGGTGCTCATCACGCGAAATTCTGCGAACCGATACCCTTGCCACTGTCGCTTCTCCTTACGCTCCGGCCTTGGCCCCAGCCTTACCGGCCTTCTTCTTCAAACGCTGACCGCTGATGCGCACGCCCTTCTGCTTGTAGGGGTCCGGCGGACGGAGGGCGCGGAGATCCGCGGCCACCTGTCCGACCTGTCCCTTGTCCGCGCCGGTCACCACCATGCGGGTCTGTTTTTCGACCGTGATGGTGATCCCTTCGGGAATCGGAAACTCGACGGGGTGGGAATAGCCGAGGGCGAAATTGATGACCTTGCCCTTGAGTTCCGCGCGGTAACCGACGCCGACGATATCCAGTTCTTTTTTAAAACCCTCGGTGACGCCATGCACCGCATTGGCCACCAAGGCGCGGGCCAGGCCGTGCAGCGCGCTATGGTCATCGGTGGCGCGCAGCGCGGTGAGCACGCCGTCCTTCTGCTGAAACTGAATGCCCGCGGGAATGGCCACCGCCAGTTTGCCCTTGGGGCCCTGCACTTCGACGCGGCTGGCCGTCAGGGAAACTTTCACCCCGCTGGGCAGCGCAATCGGTTTTCTTCCAATCCGTGACATCGTCTTTGTCCTCGTCCTGCGCTGTGCTTACCAGACTTCGCAGAGAATTTCGCCGCCCACCCGCGCGCGCCGGGCGGAGCGTCCGCTCATCAGCCCCTGCGGAGTGGTCAAGATGCTGATGCCCAAGCCGCCCACCACGGAGCGGATCTCGGAGGCGCCGGTATAGCGGCGCGCGCCGGGCTTGGAGATGCGGCGCAGCCCGGTGATGACGCTGCGACGGTCGGCCGTGTACTTCAGAAAGATGCGCAAAGTTTTGCGAACCTTGTTTTCGTCCACCATTTTATAGGTGGAGATATAGCCTTCGTCCTTGAGAATCCGCGCGATTTCGATCTTCAGCTTGGAGGCCGGGATATCCAGCCGCGCATGCTTGGCCGAAACGGCGTTGCGGATGCGGGTCAAAAAGTCAGCAATGGGATCAGTCTGCATCGTCTCTTTTCCTTACCAGCTCGCCTTGGTGACCCCGGGAATTTCGCCCCGGAGCGCCATGCCGCGGAAGCAGATACGGCACAGCTCGAACTTACGGATGAACCCGCGGGCGCGGCCGCACAGACGGCAGCGGTTGCGCACGCGCACCTTGAACTTGGGCTTCTTCTTGGTCTTGGCAATCTTGGCTGTACGCGCCATTCCTTATCCTTCCTTCACGGTGCTGGCCACGCGCAGAGGCACGCCCAGCAGTTTCAAGAGTTCGCGGCCTTCTTCATCGTTGCGGGCCGAAGTGGTCAGGGTGATGTTCATGCCCTTGATCTTGTCCACCCGGGTGTAATCGATTTCCGGGAAGACCAGCTGATCCTTGAGGCCCAGGGTGTAATTTCCGCGGCCGTCGAAAGCGTTCGAGGGCAGGCCCTTGAAGTCGCGTACGCGGGGCAGCACCACGTTGCACAGGCGGTCGAGAAATTCGTACATGCGGTCGCCGCGCAGGGTCACCGCGCAGCCGATGGGCATGCCCTTGCGGATCTTGAAATTGGCGATGGACTTCTTGGCGCGCGTGAGCACGGCCTTCTGCCCGGTGATCTGGCCCAGTTCGACGGCGGCGGTATCCAGCAGCTTGACGTTCTGGCTGGCCTCGCCCAAGCCGATGTTCAGGGTGATCTTGCGAAGCTTGGGCACGGCCATCGGGTTTTTCCACCCGAAGCGCTTCATCAGCGCGGGCATCGCTTCCTTGCGGTATTTTTCCTGCATTCGACTCATCATAAGTTCTTCCGCCTCGTCCTTACTTGTCCAGCGTCGCTTCGCAGCGGCGGCAAGAGCGCGCGCGCGAGCCGTCGGGAAGCTGCGTGTGGCCCACCCGCGTGCCTTTGCCGCACGACGGGCAGATGACCATCACATTGGAAACGTTCATGGGCGCCTCGCGCTCCACGATTCCGCCCTTGATATTCTTGGCGGGATTGGGCCGCGTGTGCCGCTTGATGATATTGGCGTGCTCGACCACCACGCGATTCTTGCGCGCATGCACGGAGAGCACCCGCCCGGTCTTGCCGCTGTCGCGCCCGCTGATGACCTTCACCTGGTCGCCCTTGCGAATGCTTAAAGTATGCCGCACCACTTCCTGGTTTTTCATGGCCATGATCGCTTACCAGACCTCCGGAGCCAGCGAGACAATCTTGGTGAACTTCTTGTCGCGCAGCTCGCGCGCCACCGGGCCGAAAACGCGCGTGCCCAGAGGCTCGTTGGCGTCGTTGATCAGCACCGCGGCATTATCGTCAAAGCGGATATAGGTTCCGTCCTTGCGCCGGCGTTCCTTGCGCATGCGCACGATGACGGCTTTCACCACCGTGCCCTTCTTGATCTGGCTTTCCGGGGTGGCTTCCTTCACCGCCGCGGTGACGATATCTCCCAGGCCGGCCTTCAAGCCCACATCGCCGCCCACCGGGAGAATGCACGTCAGCTTCCGCGCGCCGGAATTATCGGCCACCGTCAGCCATGTTCGCATCTGAATCATAGGTCGCTCCGCTGCCTTTCCTTACTTCGCCGCTGTCTTGCTGGCGATCACTTCGGCCAGCCGCCAGCGCTTCAGCCGGGACAGCGGGCGCGAGGCGATGATGCGCACCGTGTCGCCCAGCTTGGCCGTCCGGCGCTCGTCATGAGCGTAGAACTTTTTCGACAGGCGGATTACCCGGTGATACTTGGGGTGCTTCACCAGCCGGGTCACTTCCACCACGATCGTCTTTTCCATTTTCGCGCTGGTTACTTTGCCCACCAGTTCCTGCTGGTTGCTAACCGGCGCCGCCTGTGTTTCGCTTGTCATTTCGAATTCCTCGATTTTCCGATCTCCTGCTCGCGCAGCAGAGTCTGCACCCGCGCCAGGTCCTTCTTGGCTTCCCGCAGGCGCTTGAGCGCTTCGCCCTGTCCGGTGGACATCTGAAACTTCAGGCGGAAGACCTGTTCGGCCAGTTCGCGCTGGCGAACCGCGAGTTCCTTGGGGTCCGCTTCACGGAGTTTTTCAATTCGCCGCGGCATCGTCAGAATCCTCCCGTGCGGCTAACGAACTTCGTGGGGATGGGCAGCTTGTGAGAAGCCAGTCCCAGAGCCTGCTTCGCCGTCGCTTCGTCAATTCCCGCCATTTCAAACATGATGCGCCCGGGCTTGACCACCGCCACCCACTTTTCCGGAGCGCCTTTGCCTTTGCCCATACGCGTTTCGGCCGGCTTCTTGGTGTACGGCTTATCCGGAAAGATGCGGATCCACAGCTTGCCGCCGCGCTTGATGAAGCGGGTAATGGCCACGCGCGAAGCTTCGATCTGCCGGTCGGTGATCCAGGCCGCTTCCATGGCCTTGAGCCCGAATTCGCCGAACGCCAAGCTTCCGCCGCGCCAGGCCTTTCCGCTGCGCCGCCCGCGCTGCTGCTTGCGGTACTTTACTTTCTTGGGCATCAACATCGCTGTTCTCTCGCTCCCTCAGCCGTTCTTACGCTCGATTTGCTAAACCGCCGCGGGCGCTGGAGCCGCCGCGCGCTCCCGCGTGCGCAATCCGCGCTGCGGGACGTTTTCACCCTGGTAGACCCAGCACTTCACGCCAATGACGCCGTAGGTGGTGTAGGCCTGCGCAAAACCGAAATCAATGTCGGCGCGCAGGGTCTGCAGCGGCAGACGCCCCTGCAGATACCATTCCTTGCGGGCGATTTCGGCTCCGTTCAGGCGCCCGGCCACGCGCACCTTGATGCCCTTGCAGCCGAAACGCAGCGCCGAATCCACGGCCTTGCGCATGGCCCGGCGAAACGCGACGCGCTTTTCCAGTTGCAGGGCGATGGATTCCGCCACCAGCTGGGCGTCCAATTCGGGGCGGTGCACTTCCTGGATATCAATGTGCACTTCGCGCTTGGTGCGCTTCTGCACTTCCTGCTTGAGCTTATCGATTTCCGCGCCCTTGCGCCCGATGATGATGCCGGGACGTGCAGTGTGGATGCGGACCACCAGCTTGTTGGCCGCCCGCTCGATGTCGATGCTGCTGATGCCGGCGGACTTCAGCCGTTCCTTCAGTTCCTTGCGCAGCTGGGTATCTTCGAAAAGAAGATCCGCGTAGTCGCGGTCGGCGTACCACCGCGATTTCCAGGGCTTGTTATAGCCCAGCCGGAACCCGTATGGATGTGTCTTCTGTCCCACTCTGGCTCTCCTTACTTCTTGCCTTTTTTCTTCGACGGCGATTTCTTCCCGGTCAGGGCCTTGCGGACCCGGCGCGCCGTTCCGCGCACGCCCTTATCCGCTTCGGCTTCCGCCGCGGCAGCCGCTCCGCGCTGCTGGGCGGCCATGTGACGTTCGCTGACGCTGACGCAGAGATGCGCGGTGCGCTTCTGGTAGCGGAAGGCGCGGCCCATCGGCGCGGGCCGCAGACGCTTCCAGCGCGCGCCTTCGTTCACATAGGCGCCGCTGACGTAGAGCTCGTCGGTATCCAGGGGCATCCCGGCGTTCTCGGCCTTGACGTGGGCGTTGGCCACGGCGCTATCGAGCAGCTTTTCGATGTGCTTGGCCGCGCGCTTGGGCGTGAAGCGCAGAATGCGCTTGGCGTCGTTCACGCTGCGCCCGCGAATCAGGTCAATGACCAGGCGGGCCTTCTGCGGAGACATCCGCTGGTGCCGCGCGAGAGCCTGGGCTTCAATCGAAGCATGCAGTATTTTTTCTTCAGCCATGTCTTATGCCTTCGGCGCTGCCGCTGCCGGCGCGCCGCCTCCCGCTGGTGCCGCTCCGGCAGCCCTCTCGAGCGCCGCCTTTACGGCATGGCCCTTGAAGGTGCGCGTAGGGGCAAACTCCCCGAGTTTGTGGCCGACCATCTGTTCGGTCACGTACACGGGAATGAATTTCCTGCCGTTGTGCACCGCGATGGTGTGCCCAATCATCTCCGGCACGATCGTCGAACGGCGCGACCAGGTCTTGACCACTTTTTTCTCGTTCCGCGCGTTGAGTCCTTCGACCTTATCGCGCAGGTGGCCGTCCACAAACGGCCCTTTTTTCAATGAACGCGGCATCTTTCCTCTATTCCTCCACGCGGCGCAACCGCCCCCACTGCGCCCGCCGAATCTTCTTAAATCCCCGCACCGGCCCGGGAACACGGTGCGACTGCGGGCAAAACGGACAAACAAACCGCGTGCCCTGCGCGTTGGGCGCGCGCTCAACCACCACCGTCCAGCCCGGCTTGCACAACTTATACAGCGCCGGCTCGGCCGGCTTGAGCACCGGCTTCAGCACCGGCTTGACTGCCGGCTTCACCGCGCGCTTGGCCGCCGCTTTCTTGCTGGTGCGGCCTGCCCGGCGAACTGCCGTCCGGTTTGTGCGTGTCGCTCGCATCGCTTCTCTCTCGCCGGGCGGTGATGACCAACTCCGCCCGCCCGATCCCTTACCTCTTCAACTAACTCTTTCGCCGCTGCACGATCATCTTGTCCGTGCGCTTGTTGTGCCGGGTCTTCGCGCCCAGCGTGGGGAAACCCCACGGGGTCTGCGGGTGGTTGCCCTTGACGCGGCCTTCACCGCCGCCGTGCGGGTGATCCACGGGGTTCATGGCCACGCCGCGCACGGTGGGACGTTTGCCGTGCCAGCGGGTTCTGCCGGCCTTGCCGTAGGTCACGTTTTCGTGGTCCAGATTGCCGACCTGACCAATGGTGGCCATGCAGTCCACGGAAAACTTGCGCACTTCGCCGGAAGGCAGCTTGATCAGCGCGAGATCGCCTTCCTTGCTGAGCAGTTGCGCCGCGCCGCCCGCCGAGCGCACCACTTGCGCGCCGCGGCCGGGATACAACTCGATGTTATGCACCATGGTGCCCGGGGGAATGTGCCGGAAAGCCATGGCATTGCCCGGCAGAATGTCCGCGCCTTCGCCGGTGGAAACGGTCATGCCCACTTCCAGCCCGATGGGATGGAGGATGTAGCGCTTGTCGCCGTCGGCATAATGCAGCAGCGCGAGCTGCGCCGAACGGTTGGGATCGTATTCAATGGCGGCAACCTTGGCCGGAATGCCGGCCTTGTCGCGCTTGAAATCGATCTTGCGATACTGCTGCTTGTGCCCGCCACCGCGGTGCCAGGAAGTGATTTCCCCGTGGCTGTTGCGTCCGCCGGTGCGCTTCTTGGGTTCGAGCAGCGCCTTTTCCGGCTGCTCCTTGGTAATGGCGCTCTTGTCCAGGACGGTGATGAACCGCCTCGACGCTGTGTACGGGTTAAAACTCTTCAGTCCCATCGTTGCCTCTTGTCTTCCCTTCGCCCGCCCCTGCCCGAACGACTACAGGTTCTCCGCGTATTCGATCATCTTCTCGCCTTCGGCGAGCTTGACGTAAGCCTTCTTCCAATCCCGCCGATAGCCTTCAAACTGGCCGCGGCGGCGCATCTTGCCGTTGAAATTCGAGGTGCGCACGGCGTCCACCTTGACCTTGAAGATCTGCTGCACGGCTTCCTTGATCTGCGTCTTGGTGGCCCCGGCGGCCACTTCGAAGACCACGGTGTGCTGCGTTTCCTTCACGCCCAGCCCTTTTTCGGTGATGATGGGCCGGCGAATGATCTGAAATTGAGAGATGATGGCCATGGCTTATTCCTTGCCCTTCTTCTTACCCGCGGGCTTGGCCGCCTTCTTGGCCGCGGGTTTCGCCGCGGACTTGGCCTCTTTCTTGGCCGCCGGCTTAGCTGCCGCCGCTTTGCTGGCCGCAGGCGCCGGAGCGATGCTTTCCAGCACCACGGGAGCCACCGGTTCCACGCGATCGGGATCGAGCGACTGGCTCAAGCGCGTGGCCGCATCCTTCGAGCAGATCAGGCGGTCATGGCGCAGCAGGTCGTAAGCCTGCAATACGTTGGGAGCCACCAGCGTCACGCCGGCCATGTTACGGCTGGCCAGGACCAGGTTGCGATTCTCGCCCAGGGCCACCAGCAGAGTCTTTTTCTTGCTGTCCAGCTTGTCCAGAGTCTCGCGGAAGGCTCCGGTCTTGTGCGTTTCGAGCGCCCAAGAGTCCACCACGGTCAGCTTGGAGGCGGCCAGCTTGGCCGACAGCGCCGAGCGCAGCGCGCCCAGCACCATCTTCTTGGGCAGCGCATAGCTGTAATCGCGCGGCTGCGGGCCGTGCACCGTGCCGCCCTTGCGCCAGATGGAGGAACGGATCGAGCCCATGCGGGCGCGCCCGGTGCCCTTCTGCCGCCACAATTTCTTGCCCGAGCCGCTGACGTCGGAACGCACCTTGGTTTTGTGCGTGCCTGCGCGCTCCCCCGCCAGATACCAGCGCGAGGCTTCATGCACCAGGTGCGGGTTGACCTTGGCGCCAAAGACGCTGTCCGCCAGTTCGACCTGGCCGACCTTTTTCCCGCTCAAATTCACTACATCCACGACCGGCATAACGTTTCGCTTTCCTTTGCGCTGATTCGTTGCTTACTTGTTCTTCCTGACCTTGCGAATCATGATGTACGCCCCGCTCGGCCCGGGAACCGATCCACGCACCAAGAGCAGGTTTTCGTCCGTATCCACTTGCACCACTTTCAAATTTTTCGCGGTCACCTGGGCATGGCCCATGTGTCCGGGAAAATGCTGGTTCTTCCACACGCGCGAGGGGAAGGAGCTGCCGCCGATGCCGCCCGGCGCGCGGTGATGCATCGAGCCGTGGCTGGCATCGCCGCCGGCGTAGTGCCAGCGCTTGACGCCGCCGGCAAAACCCTTGCCCTTGCTCACCCCGGTGACGTCGACTAATTCGCCGGGCTGAAAGCGGTCCACCAGCACGCGGTCGCCGACCTTGGTTTCGTCGGCCGATTCCTCGAGGCGCACTTCGCGCAGAACTTTCATGGGAGCCGCGCCGGCTTTTTTGAAATGCCCGGTCATGGCCTTGCTGACCCGCTGCGGCTTGACGAATTCGACCAAGCCCAGTTGCGCCGCGTCGTAACCGTCGCGCAGCTTGGTGCGGCGGTCCACTACCACGCACGGCCCGGCCTGCAGCACGGTGCATGGGACCAGCGTGCCGTCTTTTTCGAAGACCTGCGTGCTGCCCAGCTTGATTCCGATGATTCCGTTAACCGACATGTCTTGTCTCTCTCTGCTCCGCTGTCACTGCGATTTTCATTTCTGCACCAGCGCCGGCCATTTACTTGGCGGCGTGCCCGAAGGCCTTGATCTCCACGTCCACGCCCGGGGGCAGATCCAGCTTCATAAGCGCATCCACCGTGTCCGGAGTGGGCTCGAGAATATCGATCAGCCGCTTGTGGGTGCGCATTTCAAACTGCTCGCGCGATTTCTTGTCCACGTGCGGCGACCGCAGCACGGTCCAGCGGTTGATGGTGGTCGGCAAAGGAATCGGCCCGGCAACATCCGCGCCGGTGCGCTTGGCCGTCTCCACGATATCGCGCGTGGACTGGTCCAGAATGCGGTGGTCGTACGCCTTCAAACGAATTCGAATCTTGTCGCCCTGTCTCATCATAAAGTTACTCGATAATCTCCGTGACGGCTCCGGCGCCCACGGTGTGGCCGCCTTCGCGGATGGCGAAGCGCAGCCCCTTCTCCAGGGCCACCGGCGTGATCAGGGTGATCTCCGATACTCGATAATCTCCGTGACGGCTCCGGCGCCCACGGTGTGGCCGCCTTCGCGGATGGCGAAGCGCAGCCCCTTCTCCAGGGCCACCGGCGTGATCAGGGTGATCTCCGAAGAAATATTGTCTCCCGGCATCACCATCTCCACTCCGTCCGGCAGCTTCACGTCTCCGGTCACGTCCGTGGTGCGGAAATAGAACTGCGGCCGGTAACCCGTGAAAAACGGCGTGTGCCGCCCGCCTTCTTCCTTCGTCAACACGTACGCTTCCGCCTTGAACTTCGTATGCGGCGTGATCGATTTCGGCTTGCACAGCACCTGCCCGCGCTCCACTTCGTCCTTTTCCGTGCCGCGCAGCAGCAGGCCCACGTTATCGCCCGCCATGCCTTCGTCCAGCAACTTGCGGAACATCTCGATGCCCGTCACCGTCTTGGTCATCGTCGGACGGAAGCCCACAATCTCCACTTCCTCGCCCACCTTCACCTTGCCGCGTTCGATTCTCCCGGTGACCACCGTGCCGCGCCCGGAAATCGAAAAAATGTCCTCGATGGGCATGGCGAACGGCTTATCCACTTCGCGCACCGGCAGCGGCACGTTGGCGTCCACCGCGGCCATCAGATCATCAATCGACTTCTCCCACTTGGCGTCCCCGTTCAGCGCTCCCAGCGCCGACCCGCGCACCACCGGAATGGTGTCCCCGGGGAACTGATAGGTCTTCAGCAGCTCGCGCACTTCCAGTTCGACCAGTTCGAGCAGTTCGGGGTCCTCGACCATGTCGCACTTGTTCAGGAAGACCACGATGGCCGGAACGCCCACCTGCCGCGCCAGCAGAATGTGCTCGCGCGTCTGCGGCATGGGTCCGTCCGTCGCCGCCACCACCAG
>JAIQGC010000148.1:2657-3467 GCA_020072805.1 Terriglobia bacterium | reverse complement strand
GTTGTCCCAGGATGCCGCGCTCCACCACGGCAGCGATGGCGGCGGCAACGATTACACCCGAGAGCATCGTTTGATCGAGGTCGCCGATAATCTCCTCGAGGGTAAATGTCACGGCGGCAATCGGGGCGTTAAATGCCGCGGCGATGCCCGCCGCAACCCCGATGGACGTCATGCGCCGTTGGCTCTGCCGCGAAAGAAACGAAACTCGGGCCAGTAAACTGGTAATTCCCGCGCAAATCTGGACCGTCGGGCCCTCTCGCCCCAGAGAGGCGCCGCTCCCGATTTGGACGATCCCAAGAATGAACTTGCCTGCCGCATCGCGCAAAGGGACGTATCCGGAGTGCCGCGCGTATGCGAACTTAACCTGGGGAATGCCGCTACCCACAGCGCCGGGAACCCAGTAATGCAGCGCAAGGCCAATCGCCAACCCGCCCAGCGCCGGCGTCAGAATGCTCCAGAAGATCCAAGTAAAGCGGGGTGCCACCAGCGCACGGTTGATCAGGAGCGTTTCGGCCTTGTCTATGCCTATGTGAAAAGATACCGCGGCCAGTCCACAGAGGCATCCGCTCAAGATCGTGAGCATCAAGAGCCTCTGGCGTTCCGTTGGCGTCAGCCGAAGCAGGAGCGCATGGAATCTTTCCCTGACAGAGTTGGGATTTGGCTGGACTTGCAGGGACACCAATGCTCCCCAGCGAAAAAATTTACAGAGTTCAGTATAAACAACGCAGAGCGGAAAGTGACTTTCTTTCTCCCCCGATAGCAGCTTAACGCGCCCTGCTCACAAGAGTCCTTCGTAGCAGCTGCGGCGGC
>JAIQGC010000148.1:0-2649 GCA_020072805.1 Terriglobia bacterium | reverse complement strand
CGCTTTAGGAGGCGGGGAGGGCGCGGAGGGAATCGGTGTACGGAACGCGGGCCACGCCGCGCTCGGTGAAGATGGCGGCGATGCAGCGCGCCGGTGTTTTCCTCGTCAGCCAAAAGTGAAGGGAGCGGCTCCGACGTTCCCGGAGCCGCTCCCGAAATGCGCTGCTAAAGCGCGGGGCGGAAAGCTATGGCTTGGCTTTCTTATCCTCCGCGGCGGGCTTTGCCGCAGGAGCAGCCGCCTTCGGCTTCCAGAAATCCGGGTCGGCTTTGATCCATTCGTCCGCGACATAGCTCATGCGCGGGTTGAATGCGAACACTTGATGTTGGGAAGACTCGACGGACGCAGCGAAGAGTTCGTCGAGCTTCTTCATGCCGTCTTCGCCCATGGCCACAGCGAATTGTTCGTGGTTCTGGGAGGCGCGGTCGACTTCCGCCAGGGTTTTGCGCGCGGTGAGGACGAGATAGGTGCCGCCATCACCGCCGTACATCTGCTCGAAGACGCCCCAGTGCGCTTCGGGCAGAGCCTTCTCATAGGCAGCTTTAACCATCTTGACCAGCTCGCGCCATTCCCTGCCGTGGCCCGGGCGAACATGGAACGCCGAGATTTCCAAGTAGCGCATAGGCGCGAGGTCGGCCTTCGGCCGGAGGCTCATTTCGTCGCGGAAGACGAAGACACCCTGGTCCATGGAATCGAGCAGTTCTCCATCGGCCATGCCGGCGCGATCCAGCGCGGCGGAGAGGGCGGTGTTCTTCGCGATTGCCGCGAGGTCTTTTCTTGCCCGAGAGCGACGTCATGCCCAAGTAGCGCGTCGGCCACTTGGCACGGGCCATGGCTTGGACAAAAGCGCTCTCGGCCTTTTCGTGGACCATGCCCACCTTCCCTGGTTTGGTAAATTCACGCGTGATCTGCAACACCTTCGGCACGGACATGCTTCCCGGCGACATCTCCTGCGCCGCGGTCATGCAAACACACGTAGCCGCGAGAGACAATCCCAATAGAAAACGGCTGAGTTTGTTCATGGGTGCAAACCTCTTGAATTTCGAAGGGACGTAAAATGACGGGGGGATGAAGAACGCTGGGACCAGCGAGGAAACTACCCGAGAGCAGACATACTGTCAAGCATCAGCTGCGCAGGTACATTCTGATTACCGGAGACTAAACCTATACATGGCTACCCTTGCTCCGCGCTGGGCTAGGAGGCGGCAAGGGCGCGGAGGGAATCGGTGCCGCGGTTCGCGGGACTACTTGCCGAGGACCACGTCGATCCCCGAGAGCAGCAATTCCAGTTTGGGGCGTGGCAGTTTGCCGACGCGCGCGGTAAGAAGATCTTTGTCCAGTGTGACGATTTGCGACACGTTAGCCACGGAATCTTTCGGAAGCCCCGTAAGACGCGCCGAGAGACGGACATTCCCGGCGGCTAAGCCCCATTTGAGGTTACTGGTCAAGGGAACGCAGACGACCGTGGCGATGCGGCTGCGGTTCAACGCGTCACACTGGACTACAACCACGGGTCTTCGGAACCCGGGACCGGAGCCCGCCGGAGCGGGTAAATCCGCCCACCAGATCTCGCCCTGTGAGATTACCACTCGACTCGCTCTAGAATGCGGCGGGCGGCGGAGGAAACAAACCGCTCTTCCACTTCGCCGATCTCGGCACAGGCCTTGTTCATGGACTCGGTTACCTTGTCCGGAGTGTGGCGCGCCAAATACTCCTTTAACGCGTCGCTGAACAAGCGGCTCCGCGACCTCCTGGTCCGCCGGGCAAGGCGTTCCGCGCCTTCAAAAACATCGTCCGGAATAGACACTGCAGTTTTCATACCCTGAGTATAACTTTTAAATGCCAGACGGGCAAGTGAACGGTTTCGCCTGGCTACGGAATGGCGCCCCGGCGGGAGCCGGGGCAAACTCCGGGATATTTCCGGCACAGAACCGCTAACTGAACGGGGCGGCGCTGGGCTAGGAGGCGGCGAGAGCGCGGAGGGAATCGGTGTAGGGAGCGCGGGCCACGCCGCGCTCGGTGAAGATGGCGGCGATGTAGCGCGCGGGGGTGACGTCGAAGGCGGGGTGCGCGGCGTGCACGTCGGGGGCGATGCGCACGCCCTGGATGTGCGTGACTTCGGCGGCGGCGCGCTCCTCGATGGGGATGTGGCTGCCGTCGGGGATGGAGAGATCGAGGGTGGAGACGGGCGCGGCGATGTAGAAGGGCACGTCGTTTTCCCTGGCCAGCACGGCGATCTGGTAGGTGCCGATCTTGTTGGCGGTGTCGCCGTTGGCGGCGATGCGGTCCGCGCCGGTGACGATGGCGCCGACTTTGCCGGACTTCAGGAAGTGGCCGACCATATTGTCGGTGATGAGCGTGAGCGGGATGCCGCCGCGATGCAGTTCCCAGGCGGTGAGGCGCGCGCCCTGCAAGTACGGGCGGGTCTCCGGCACCAGCACGTGCAGCTTCTTCCCCTGCTGGAAAGCGACGCGGATGACGCCGAGCGCGGTGCCGATGCCGGCGGTGGCCAGAGCGCTGGCGTTGCACTGGGTCATGACCTGGCCCGCGGCGGGCGTGAATTCCGCGCCGAAGCGCCCAATGGCTTCATCGGTGGCTTTCTTCTCGAGATGCACCAGCTTGGCTTCCGCGACGAGGCCCTGGCGGATTTGC
>JAIQGC010000132.1 GCA_020072805.1 Terriglobia bacterium | reverse complement strand
TTTAAAAAAACAGAAAAGGGTATTAAATATCTTAAAGAGTCCGGCAGAGATCCAGTAATCATTAATGCGCTTATGCCTCTCGCACAACAAAAGCTGCAAGAGTTAAAAGAGGCATTTCAAAAAATATCTGCTCCTGTATCCCTCGGCCATCGAGTTCCTCACCGATCTCAAAGTGGGGTTTCGGATGAAAATCAAAGACTCTTGGCTTTCCGGACTCCTTCACTATGGGGTTGTCATCGCTGGATTTTCCAATTGGCACCGATTGATGCGGGATATTGGGTATGTTCAGGACCACCTCGGTCCTTGTCGAATCAAACTCGGATGTTCTCAAATCGAGTTCCTTTATTCGATCTGAAACCCGTTTCATCTCTTCTATTCTAGTCCTCTTGGCCACTCCTTCCAGAGTTGGTATCTGCTCCGCTACTTCATTCCTCAAGCGCTTGAGCTGATTGCTCTCCTCGACAGCCTTGCGCCATTCGTTGTCGATTCTCAGAAACTCATCCAGGACATCTTCGGAGTACCCCCTGTTCTTGAGTGCCGTTCTCACGAGGTCCGGATCGGTCCTGATCGTTGCCACGTCCAGCAATCAATCACCCTAGTCTGCGAGAACGTTATTCAACCTCAAAAAGACTCTCTTCGGACAGAAGGACGGTGTTCCCCCTGATCTCCACCAAGGTCAAGGAGGTTCTGCTCTCGAGTTCCGATCTGAAGTCTGATCTCCTCTATCACACCGTCTGTGATCCCTTCCTTGCCGATATGAATCGTCGATTTGATTCTGCTTCCTTGCTTGCTCAAGTCCCTTCTAGTCATTCCTGGCATTCACTTTTCCCTTTTCTCTTTCCGATATGAGGATCTTCTAATCCCATGGCATTCCAGGCAATGAGTGACCACCTTCTCCGACCTCAGTCTTACACGGCAATTCAAGCCTGGAATCAGAGGTGAAAGGCATTTGCGACAGTACATGAAGCCCTTGGGCATCGGGGTGTTCGTCTTCATACCTATCTTTGTCGCGAGTTGAACATATCGTCGCCCCCGTTCCATTCTAGTCGACTGTGCCTCTTTCTCGGCCATGGCCAGGAGCTTAGTCATCCTTTTCATTGCGATTTCCCTGGCCTCGCGGTCCGATATCCTCCTCCTTGCCGTTGGTCTTTACTCCTATTGCATCGGTCACAACACGATTTAGAGTGAAATATCTTTGTAGAATGCTCGCTTTGGCCTCATTCGTCCAAGAACCCACCTTCCGCGTGTTGGACTGGGGCACCACCCTTATATACCAAAATATTAATCTAGCCCTCCCTGTACCATTGTGGTATCGTTGCTGGTGATGAATAATGACGCGCAAGCCCGGACGTATGTATCGCCAAATCAGAGGGCAAGCCTATACACGGAAGGAGTACATGGGAGGCGTTCCAGCGCCTAGGATAAATCAGTTTGACACTGGGAGTCAAATTGCCGATTATCCAGTTGAGCTTTCTCTCATAATCGAAGAGCCCTGCCAGGTCAGACACACGGCCCTTGAGGCGGCGCGTATTGCTGCCAACAGACAGCTCACAAAGAATCCAGGTACCGGCAACTTCTATCTCAAGATCAGGATCTATCCTCACATTGTCCTTCGTGAGCATAAGATGGCAACAGGTGCTGGCGCAGATCGAGTGTCAGGCGGCATGAGGGCTGCCTTCGGCAAGGCTGTCGGGACAGCAGCAAGAGTCCAAACCGGTCAGGTAATAATGACCGTTCGAGTGCCGTTGCAGGCTTTCAAATCCGCCAAGGATGCTCTCTGGCGTGCATCGATGAAGCTACCATCTCCATGCTACGTTCAAATTGACAAAGGTGCAGAGCTACTCAGCTAAGGGCGATTGAAGTGCTGAACGAGAACGGCGCTCGTCCCTTGGAGGATTGAGAGTTGTACGACTTCAGATTGGATGAAGTGGCCGAGTGGATTGCGAAGAAGAATGCAAGAGTGGTCGCTCTTCAGATGCCAGAGGGTCTCAAGGTATATTGCCAGAAGATACTTGAGGATCTTGAAGCGAAGACGAAGGTCAAATGCATAATCATGGCCGATTCCTGCTATGGGGCTTGCGATCTTTCAAGCGATTTCGACAAATTCGCCGACGTCCTTGTTCATTTTGGTCATGCCGAGATTCCAAGCATGCATGTGAAGGAGAACATTCTATTCGTCGAAGCTGAGATAAAGGTAGATTACTCGCCGCTTCTGCCCAAGCTCCTTCCGAAGTTGAAACAAAGTATTGGACTGGTCACCACTGTACAACATATCAATTACCTGCCCTTATTGAGATCTTGGTTGCTTGAGAACGACAAGCAGGTCCATGTCGGAAAGGGAGGATCCAGGTTGAAGTATGAAGGACAACTCCTCGGTTGCGATATATCTGCGGCGACTTCGATTGAGGACAAGGTCGAACAGTTCCTTTATTTTGGCAGTGGCGATTTTCATCCGTTGGCCCTGGCAATCCAGACGAAGAAGCCAGTGATTGTTGTCGATCCAATCGCTCAAGAGGTAAGGGAGCTGAAGGATTTGGCAGATCGGGTGCTCAGACAAAGACACGGGGCAATTACGCGTGCATCGAACGCCAAGAAGTTCCTAATCCTCGTCT
>JAIQGC010000089.1 GCA_020072805.1 Terriglobia bacterium | reverse complement strand
CATCAGGCGGGAATTGGCGGCGAGGCCGTGGAGAAGGAATACGGTTCCGCGAGCGGGCTGGGAGGAAGGCTCCAGGGTGCGGACGGAGAGAACGCAGCCGGGCGAGCGGAAAAATTCGACGGCGTTGGGAGTGGCATCTCGGCGAACGAGGAGAACTCCAGCGGTGAGAAGGAGGAATCCGGCGGCGGCGCGGAGCAGTAGAGAAGTTTTCACGGGCAGGCACCGTGAGCGGCGGCAGGAAGGCTCGTGGCGGCGCGTGTTATCATGAGAAGAGAGGCTGCGGACGGACGCGCCAGAGGGCGGGAGCTGCCGGCGGAGACGGGATTGAGCGGAGCCATCATCACACTCGAGGAAGCTATTTTGCAGTTTGGGCGGGGAAAACGCAATGGCCGGGTGGTGTTCACCAACGGCTGCTTCGACCTGCTGCATCCGGGGCATGTGCGCACGCTGGAAGAAGCGCGCGGGCTGGGGGATGCGCTGATCGTGGGGATCAACAGTGACGCGAGCGTGGCGCGGCTGAAGGGGCCGGGGCGGCCGGTGATTCCGGAGCGGGAGCGGGCGGAGATTCTTGCGGCGATGGAGTGTGTGGATGCGGTGGTGATCTTCGAGGAAGACACGCCGCGACGGGTAATCGCGGGGCTGCTGCCGGACGTGCTGGTGAAGGGCGGAGACTGGGCGGCGGATGAAATTGTGGGGCGCGCGGAAGTGGAAGCGGCGGGGGGACGAGTGCAGCGCGTGGAGGTCTACGAAGGATATTCGACGACGGACATTCTGAAGAAAGCGGCAGCGAGCGGCGACCGGCCCCGACAGGATCGGGGCATGCCCTCCGGGCAATCCTGAAACAATTTACATGATTCTGGCAACGGCAAGAGAGCGACTGGAAGGAGTGCTGCGCCAGCCCGGGATGGAGCGGGCGTTGGGAGTGCTACGCGCGGGAGGAGAGGAGACGGCGCTGTGCGGGCTGCACGACGTGGCCAAAGGGCTGGTGGTGGCGCAGTTGATGAAGGAGCTGCGGCGGCCGGGATTCCTGGTGGTGGAAACGAACGGGCGGGCGGAGGCGCTGGCGGAGACGATTCGATTTTTCAGCGGAGTTCTTTCCGGAGGAAGCCACGGAGTAGCGGTGCTGCCCGCGTTTGACGTGCATCCGTGGCAGGGGAGGCCACCGCACGCGGACATTCTGGAGAGGCGGGCGGCGACGCTGTACCGGCTGGCGTCGGGGGAGCTGAGTCTGGTGATCGCACCGCTGGCAGCGGCGCTGTGGAGATACCAGGCGGCGGGAAGCTACCGGGCGCTGGGGGTGAAGCTGAGCGCGGGGCAGGATGCGGGGCTGGCGGATTTGCTGGCGCATCTGCGCGCGGTGGGTTACGCACGGGCGGAGATGGCCGAGTTGCCGGGGCAGTTTGCGGTGCGCGGCGGAATCGTGGACGTATTTTCGCCGGAGGCGCCGCGGCCGGTGCGCATCGAGCTGCTGGGGGACACCATCGAGTCGCTGCGGGAGTTCGATCCGCGCACGCAGCGGTCGGTCGGGCCGGTGATGAGCACGACGATTCTTCCGCTGACGGAGAAGAGCGCGGCAGGCGCGGAGACGGAAGCGGAATCGAGCGCGGAAGCATATCCCTCTGCTTTTCCCAACGTTGCAAGCGTGCGCGGAGAAAGTTCGCTCTTCGAGCTTTCCGCGCAATCGTTGCGCCCGCTGCTGTTTCTGGACGAGCCGAAGGTTTTGCAGGAGGCGGCGGCGCGGCAGCGGGAAGAAGCGGCGGAGAATTACGAGAAGCACGGGCGGGCGGATTCGCCGGAGCCGGGGCAATTGTTCTGGACGGAAGAGGAATGGGAGGCGCAGGCCAACGGGACTTCGCGGGTGCATCTGGAGCAGCTGGCGCTGGATACCGGAGCGGACAATCGCTTTGAGCTGCCTTCGCGGCCGTGCTCGAAGTTTCATGGCGACGTGGTGGCCTGCATGGGGGAGATGAAGTCGCAGTTGGCGGGCGGGGGAACGATCTTCCTGACGGCGGCGAGCACGGGGGAGCGGGAAAGGCTGGCGGATATCTGCCGCGAATATGAGCTGCCCTACGTGCTGGGGGAGACGGACGCGGTTACGGAGGGGATCACCTCGGAAAGCTCGATGGAATCGGCGCGGCTGGTGCTGCTGCGCGCGCCGTTCGGAGAGGGTGTGGCGTTTCCGGAAGCAAAGCTGACACTGTACGGGAACGCGGACCTGTTTGACGTGGCGCCGGCGGCGGAGCGCCCCAAGAGAAAGAGCGCGCTGACGGGTTTCCTGAGCGATTTTACGGAGCTGAAGCCGGGCGACTACGTGGTGCACATCGATCACGGGATCGGGCAGTTCGAGGGACTGCGGCAGATCGAATCCGAAGGGAAGCGCGGCGGGGAGTTCATGCTGCTGCGTTATGCGGAAGACGCGCGGCTCTATGTCCCGCTCGAGCGCATGGACCTGGTGCAGAGCTACCGCAGCATGGAAGGGGCGGCGCCGGTGCTGGACCGCCTGGGAGGAGTCTCCTGGGGAGCGCGCAAGGGGCGGGTCAAGAAGTCGCTCGAAGACATGGCCGAGCGGCTGGCGGAACTCTACGCGCAGCGAAGAACGGCGAAGGGATTTGCGTTCTCGAAGGACACGCCGTGGCAGAAGGAGTTCGAGGACGCGTTCGAGTTCGAGGAGACGGCGGACCAGGTCGCGGCCATCGCGGCCATCAAGGCGGATATGGAGCGCGGCGTGCCGATGGACCGTCTGCTGTGCGGGGACGTCGGGTACGGAAAGACGGAAGTGGCCATGCGCGCGGCGCTGAAGGCCATCAGCGACGGGAAGCAGGTGGCCCTGCTGGCGCCTACGACGGTGCTGGCGTTTCAGCATTACGAGACATTCAAGAAGAGATTCGCGGCGTTTCCGGCGAAGATCGAAATGCTAAGCCGCTTCCGCAGCGCGCCGGAGCAGAAAGCGGCGCTGGAGGGGTTGGAAGCGGGCCGGGTGGACATGGTGATCGGGACGCACCGGCTGCTGTCGAAGGACGTGAAGTTTCACGATCTGGGTCTGATGATCGTGGACGAGGAGCAGCGCTTCGGCGTGAGCCACAAGGAACGGCTGAAGGAGATTCGCAAGGACGTGCACGCGCTTTCGCTTTCGGCCACGCCCATCCCCCGGACGCTGCACATGTCCCTGGCGGGATTGCGGGACATGTCGCTGATCGAGACGCCGCCGAAGGACCGGCTGGCCATTCAGACGGTGGTGGCGCCGTTCCGGGAAGACCTGGTGAAGCGGGCGATCGAAGATGAACTGGCGCGCGACGGCCAGGTGTACGTGATCCACAACCGCGTGGAGTCCATCTATTCGCTGGCGGCGCTGGTAGCGAAGCTGGTGCCCAAGGCGCGGGTGGTGGTGGGGCACGGGCAGATGGGGGAGAAGGCGCTGGAAAAGGTGATGCTGCAGTTTATCCGCGACGAGGCGGACGTGCTGGTGGCGACGACCATCGTGGAAAACGGGCTGGACATCCCGCGGGCCAACACGATTCTGATCAACCGAGCGGACCGGCTGGGGCTTTCCGAACTGTATCAGCTGCGCGGGCGGGTAGGGCGCTCGCACCAGCGGGCCTATGCGTATCTGCTGGTGCCGCCGGAGGCGACGCTGACGGACATTGCGCGGAGGCGGCTGGCGGCGATGAAGGAGTTCAGCGAACTGGGAGCGGGCTTCCGCATTGCGGCGTTGGATCTGGAGTTGCGCGGGGCGGGGAATCTGCTGGGGCGGGAGCAGCACGGGCACGTCTCGGCCATCGGGTTCGATCTGTATTGCCAGATGCTGGAGCGAGCGGTGGCGCGGATCAAGGGAGAGGAAGCGGCGAGCGATCTGCGGACGACGCTGAGCCTGGGTCTGGATGTGCGCATTCCGCAGGAGTATATCCCCGGAGAAAACCTGCGGCTGCGGACCTACAAGAGGATTTCGGCGATTGCCACGGAAGCGGAGCAGAAGGATGTACGGCGGGAGTTGGAGGACAGGTTTGGGCCGGTGCCGCCGTCGGTAGACAACCTTCTGGAGTATGCCGCGCTCAAATCGCTGAGTGAACGGCTGCGCATCGCGGCGATCGAGCGGCAGGGGACGCGCATCAGCATACGCTTCCACCCGGAAACGCAGCTGGACCCGGCGCGGGTGGTGGCGGTGGTACGGTCGAGGAGCGGCATCCGGCTGGACCCCAGCGGGGTGCTGTGGCTCGAGGCGGGACGAGGGGAGCCGGTGCTGCCGGCGCTGAGAAACGTATTGCTAGGGCTGCAAGGGCAAGGCTAAACTGCAAATGAGAGGTTCCATGAGGAAATCAGCGGCGGTGTTGTGGATGGTGCTGGCGGCGGGTGTGAGCGCGGGGGCTCAGGAAAAGAGCCATGCGGTGGAAGAGATCGTGGCGCGCGTGAACAACGAGATCATCACGCGCACGGAGTACGAGAAATCGCTGGCGCAGGCGGCCGAGGAAGCGCAGCAGGAATGCCCAAAGTGCACGCCGGAGCAACTGAAGGCGGGGCTGGAGGAGAAGCGCAAGAACACGCTGCGGGACCTGATTGACCAGGCGCTGCTGGTGCAGCGCGGGAAGGACATGGGCGTCAGCGTGGAGACGGATTTGATCAAGCGGCTGGATGAGCTGCGGCAACAGAACAATCTGGCGAGCATGGAAGACCTGGAGAAAGCGGTGACCAGCCAGGGACTGAACTGGGAAGACTTCAAGAGCAACATGCGCAACGGCCTGCTGACCCACCGGGTGATCGGCAGCGAAGTGGGTTCGCACATCCAGATCGATAAGGAAGAAATCGCCAAATATTATCAGGAGCACCTGAAGGAGTTTGTGCGGCCGGAGCAGGTGGCCCTGCGGGAACTGTTCGTGACCACGGAAGGGAAGAACGAAACGGAGAAAGCGGAACAGAAGAAGAAAGCGGAAGGCCTGCTGGAGCGGATCAAGAACGGGGAGGACTTCGGGGAGCTGGCCAAGAGATTTTCCGACGGGAGCACGGCGAAGCAGAACGGGTATCTGGGAACGTTCAAGCGCGGGGAGCTGGCCAAGGAGCTGGAGGACAAGGTCTTCGGGCTGAAGAAGAACGGGCTGACCGACGTGCTGGAGACCAAGCAGGGATACCTGTTTCTGCAGGTGATGGAGCACTACGACGAAGGGCAGCAGACGCAGGCCAAAGTGGAGCCGGAGATTACGGAACGGCTCTACGGGCAGCGGATGGAGCCGGCGCTGCGAGACTATTTGAAGACGCTGCGGGAACAGAGCTACGTGATCGTGAAGCCGGGATATACGGACACGGCGGGGCTGGGGAGCGCGCCCATCGAGGAAGTGAATGCCACGCCGGAAGAGGTCAAGGCGCGGAAAATGAAGCGACACAAGAAGTTTCTGCTGTTCTAGACGGGGACTGGAATCCGAGAATGAAAACCAAGTATGTCGGCGATCTGAATACGGAACAGGCGCTGACTTCGATATTCCTGGTGTGCGCCAAGGAAGTGCGCAGCACGCGGGAGGGCCGGCCGTATCTGCGCATGGAGCTGGGCGACCGCACCGGGACCATTGAAGCGCGGATGTGGACGGGGTTCGAGCATGCGGCGAGCCAGGTTTCGCGCGACGACTTCGTGCAGGTGAAGGGGCGGGTGGAGATTTACAAGAACAAGCCGCAGCTTTCCTTGGAATCGTTCCGGCGGGCGGCGCCGGAGGAAGTGGACCTGGCGGACTATCTGGCGCACACAGCAGCCAACGTGGACCAGTTGTACGCGGAACTGCTGGAGACGGTGGCGGCGATACGGAATCCGTGGCTGCAAAAGCTGGTGACGAAGATTCTGAGCGAGCCGGGAATCGCGTCGCGGTACAAGAAGGCGCCGGCGGCCAAGGTGATGCATCACGCGTATCTGGGCGGCTTGCTGGAGCACGTGATGAGCGTTTGCGGGCTGGCCAAGCTGGCGGCGGCGCACTATCCGGAGCTGAACCTGGACATTCTGCTGACCGGAGTGATTCTGCACGACGTGAGCAAGCTGGACGAGTTGTGCTACGAGCGGGCCATCGGCTACACGACGGAAGGGCAGTTGCTCGGGCACATCGTGATGGAAGTGGAATTGGTGGGGCGCGCGATGGACGGGATCGAGGGATTTCCGGCGGCGCTGCGCACGGTGGTTCAGCACCTGATCATCAGCCATCACGGTGAGTATGAGTTCGGTTCGCCGAAGCTGCCGATGATCCGCGAAGCGCTGGTGCTGCATTATCTGGACGATCTGGATTCGAAGATGGCGGCGGCCCGGGCGGTGCTGGCGGTGAATTCCGGCGATGCGCAATGGTCGGATTGGAGCAGCGCGCTGCAGAGAAAATTTCTGCGGCTGGAGGAATATCTGAAGCCGCAGGAGGCCGCGCCGGAAAAAGGCGGAGCGGCGAAGGCCGGCCCGGCGCCGGGGCTGTTCAAATAGTTTGCAGAACGCGCAAGAATCCATGCCCATGATTCCCACAACCCTGAAAATTCGCGACGTGGTGATTGCCCCGGCCACCGTGCTGGCGCCGATGGCCGGCGTGACGGACACGCTATTCCGGCGGGTGATCCGCGGGCTGGGCGGGTGCGGGCTGCTGATGACGGAATTCACGAGTTCGGAAGGGATCACGCGCAACGCGCGCAAGACGCTGCGCTATCTGCATTTTGAAGAAGAGGAGCGCCCGATCACGGCGCAGCTCTTTGGGGCCAATCCGCGGGTGATGGCGGAAGCGGCGGCCATGGTGGAAGAGCACGGGTTCGATATCGTGGACATCAATCTGGGATGTCCGGCGAAGAAGGTGGTGAAGTGCGGCGGGTCGGGGCTGCTGCGGGACCTGAAGCTGCTGGAGGAGATTTTGCGGGCGGTGCGGGCGGCGGTGCGCATTCCGCTGACGGTGAAGATTCGCGCGGGATGGGATGAAGCGAACATCGTGGCGGTGGAAGTGGCGCGCATGGCCGAGGACTGCGGCGTGGAAGCGATCGCGGTGCATCCGCGGACGCGGGCGCAGGGACTGACAGGGCGGGCGGACTGGAAGATTATCGCGGACGTGAAGCAAGCGGTGAAGTTTCCGGTGATCGGCAACGGAGACATCGCCTTGCCGGAGGACGCGGCGCGGATGGTGCGGGAGACGGGCTGCGACGCGGTGATGATCGGGCGGGCGGCGACCATCAATCCGTGGATCTTCCGGCAGATGATGCAATATGCGGCAACAGGGGGGCACGAGACTCCCACGGAGGCCGACCGGCACCGTTTACTTTCCGGATACTACAGGCAAATTCTGGATGCGGAGAATCCCGATGCGGCAGGCAAAATGAAGCAGTTCGCATGCTGGTTTACGTTTGGGGTGAAGAACGGCGGCGAACTGCGGCGCGGGGTGCATACGGCGAGAACGCCGGGGGAAATTCTCGAGCGAGTCGAGCTGTTCTTTGCAAAATCGCGCGCCGATGG
>JAIQGC010000110.1 GCA_020072805.1 Terriglobia bacterium | reverse complement strand
AGTCAAGGCAGGAGAAAACTACGAGATAGTTGTTACCCCGTTCCACGGCGGAGCCCTGATGAGATACAAGGTCGGAGACATGATAAGGATTCAGTCTTTGCGCGACGATAAACTGGGTATCGAGCTTCCGCAGATGGCTTTCGAAAGAAGGGTGGATGACTTCCTCGATTTTTACGTCGTCAATTTTACCGAGAGAAGTATCTGGCAAGCCATCGAGAGTACGGGAGTCCCTTATGAAGACTGGATAGCCTACAAGGATGCCGAACACATGACGCTGAACATAGGCCTTGAGCTTAAAAACGGCTTCCAGGGTGATAAGGAAAAGATTGCCGCAATGATATATAACAAGCTCACCCAGCCGGATAGCAATAAATCCAATGAAGTAACACGGGATAATGATTTGACTGATGTGACTGACTTCGAGATAAAGGTTGACCTGCTGCCGAAAGGCACTTTCGCAGGCTATATTGCGCGGAGGCGCGCCGAGGGAGCCGACATGGCTCATCTAAAGCCGCCCCACGTAAATCCCCCGGAAAAAGTACTTTCAATACTTGCCGCGGAACCTGAAGAAACCATAATCGTAACCAAAACAGGTGCCAGGACAAAGGAGAAATCCACCGTAGAAAAGGCCTCTATTTTGTAGTACTTTAGTCTCCTTACCTTGGTTCGCTTACTTTAGTTACCTATTGACAGTATTTGTATTTGGGCTGATAATTCCCATATATGAGCGCATATGCGATAGCTCCTTTAATAGCGACTATTGCCTATATCCCTTTGCTAGTTACCACAATTAGCAGTCGGCCGTGGCAGAGACGTCATCTCTGGTTCGTTCTATTCCTGGTCTCAGCGATAACCTGGAGTTTTATAGATTACCTTGACCGTAGTTTTATATTCCCGGGATTAAGCCCCATTTTATTTAAGCTCACGGTAATTCTCTTTGCCTTAACGGTTGTACAGTTTCACGGCTTCACCTCTTCTTTTTATTCTCAGGGGAAAAGTCGGTGGCTCATATTTGCCTATGCCTCAATCGTAATCATGATCGCGGCCGTCCTTTCGGGGTTTGTAACATCCGATGTCTACGCCAACGGTAATTATGTTCGTAGTCATTACTCGTTAGGAATTTTGTTAGTGGCTTTGCCACTGCTGGTTTTTGCGCTCAGAAACTATTATGTTTTCTGGAACATGCTGAAACATACGCATAACCCGGTATTACATAATCAGATTCTTGCCTTGCTGGTGGGTATCTCTGTTTTAGTGGGCTTTAGCTCATTTAGCTTACCGGCCTGGTTCAATGATTTCCCCATCGCCCACTACGGTAACCTCATCAATGCATTCATACTCAGCTATGGCGTTATCAGACACAGATTGATTGATATGAGGATTGTGCTGCGGCGCGGAACCGCCTGGTTCGCTCTTGGAGTTATCAGCGTCGCAATTTACTGGCTGGTGCTCATCGTTGTGCACAGGATATTTAATTTCGACCTGGACCTGATGGCTTCATTTGTAGCCACGATATTAGCTTTTTCCGTGGGTATCTTTGCCTACAGGGTGAGGTCCCATCTTTTTAAATTTATGAGCCGGGCTTTCCAGGGTTCCAGTTATGATTACCATCAGAGGCTAAATGAATTCACCAACAAAATACATAACGTCTTTAGTCTCAAGGAACAGGGCGGCGAATTGCTGATATTGCTGCTCAAAGCAATTAATGTCAGGGAAGCATGTTTGCTGTTCCCTGAATCCGGCAATGATGATTACAAAAGCCAGTTTTCCGAACCTAAAGATGGGCAAAATCAGCTAGCAAATCTTAGACTACGGTCGAATAATCCCATCGTAAAATACCTTGAAAGAGAGCAGAAAACGCTGCAGCGTGAAAACCTGGATATTCTGCCCGCGTTCCTGGTGCTGGGAGAAAAACGTTCCGGACGTTATTCACTTGAGGATTTAAGTGTTATTGAGAACACTACCAGCCGCGTGGCGGTCAGCATGGAAAAGGAATACCTTCGAGAACAACTCCGCGAACGTGAAGAAGAGCTTTCCGTCATTAACAATTCCAGTGTAATATTGTCTTCCAGTCTGGATATTCAGGAAATATTCGGCACCTTCATCGACGAACTAAAGAAAGTGGTTGAAGTTGACTGGGCTTCAATTGTACTGATTGAAGAGGATACCCTTTGCTGCATGGCGTTATCTTCACCGGAGAATTCGGCTTACCAGATAGGTGAGCGCGTTCCGATGGAAGGAACCGGTACGGGATGGGTGGTCACTCAGAAAAAAACGTTTGTTGAACCCGACCTCTCCCAGGAAAGGTACTTTAACACCAGCGAGCATTTTTATACGCAGGGCTTGCGCACTACGGCGTATCTTCCATTAATCGCTAAAGGTAGTGTTATCGGCAGTTTTATCGTAGCGTGCAAAACACCAAACGTTTACACGCAGCGGCATACCAAGCTCCTGGAGCAACTAGCCGCGCAGATTGCAATGCCCCTGGAAAACTCGCTGCTTTATGCCAAGGCAGAAAAGAAAGCACGCATTGATGAGCTGACCAGCCTGTATAACCGCCGCTCCCTGGATGAGATGATTGATAGCGAAATCAGCCGGCACTCGCGCTACGGCGGTGCGTTTTCACTGGCTATTTTGGACCTTGACTCTTTTAAGTCATTCAATGATACCTACGGGCACCTCGCCGGGGATGGTCTGCTGCAGGAAATAGGTCGCAATATCAAATCGGCGATAAGGACTTCCGATTACGCTTTCCGCTACGGAGGCGATGAATTTGCTATCTTGTTGCCGGAGACCGGGCCTGAATCGGCACGGGTGGTTATTCAAAAGGTTCAAGAACTTAATCTTCATGTTATGAAGAAGAACGGATGGCCTATAACATTAAGCATGGGAGTGGTGTCCTTTATTAGCCCCCCGACAACGGTTGATAAGATACTGAAACTCTCCGATGTTCTCATGTACAAGGCTAAGAATGGCGGTAAGAATACTATTAAATATACGGTATATGGTGATCAGATAAATCGTAACCGCCAGGAATCCATCCTTAGAACATAGGGCATAACATTAACTCCTCCCAATAATTTGTCTAGCTCAACCATAGTCCACTCACATACGGCACAATTAATATCGGCATCGGGGGTTTTGGGTTAAGGAGATCATGTCCCGGGAAAAGCCGAGCTCAAATGCGACAATAATTACCCCTACGAGCGAGCGAAAACAGGCCGACGGCAGTTTCTGAAGAG
>JAIQGC010000155.1 GCA_020072805.1 Terriglobia bacterium | reverse complement strand
CCTGCCCTCCCCCCAATCCCCCCTCCCAACCCGTGTAAGCTGGTGGGGGAAGGCAGGGCCTCCGGCCTCGCCTTCCCCGCAGAAGTAAAAGCCTTCTGGTGTTATATGTATGTAATGCAAATAAGATTTGCCACTATTTTTCTTGTAGATAAAATTTTTATATATAATTATAAGTTCTAAAAATAGAGGTTAATATATGAAAATGACTGACCTTACTTCTTATAACTTCCCGAAGGAGTTGATCATCATTTGGGAAAGAGAAGAGAGCGACGAACTCCTTCCGATACAATCAAAAGCGATACTGGAATACAATTTACTTAACGATAGCTCCAGAAACCTTCTTGTTGTAGCCCCAACATCTTCCGGGAAAACCTTTATTGGTGAACTTTCAGCAGTTAAAAAAGCATTAGAATTTAAAAGAACCTTATTTTTAGTTCCATTTCGCGCGATCGCGGAGGAGCTATATGTTAATTTTGTAAATAAATATAAAGCCTTTGGGTTAAATATCGTTATTTCGAATCGAGATCATCGAGAGTTTGATAGTGACATCATAAATGGTCAATATAGCATAGCTATAGTTGTTTATGAGAAATTAGCTGGTTTAATTATCATGAACCCTGAACTATTTGCAGGAGTTGGGTTAATTATAGCCGATGAAGTACAAATGATGATGGATGAAGATAGAGGACCCACAATTGAATTATTATTAACAAAACTTTTACTTTCCGGTGAAAAAGTAAGAGTCATAGCTCTTTCGGCTGTCCTAGACAAATTGAATAATTTTGATAAATGGCTTAACGCCGAAGTCCTGATCGAACAGTATAGGCCCGTTGAACTTAGGGAAGGGGTATATACAACCGATGGAAGAGTTAATTTTTTAGAATTCAATAGCAAGAATAAGGGAACTGAAATATTTAATACTTGGGAAACCAGGGAACAAGGGTTGGTAAACTTAGTGCAGTCTTTCATCAAAAAAGACGAACAGGTTCTAATCTTTTGTAGCACGAGACAATCAACTATAGAGATTGCACATATGCTTTCGGAAAAATTGTCAGGCATATCATCGCCAGCTATTGAATCGATCAAAAAAGCAAATTATTTGGTTGATTCTACAACTAGAGAAGAGATTCAAAATCTCTTGAGGGCTAGTGTAGCATATCATAATTCTGACTTGGCCCTAGAAGAACGCCTCCTGATTGAAGAAGGATTTCGTAATAGAGAAATTAAGGCTATTGCGTGTACTTCAACTCTCTCTATGGGGGTGAATGTTCCAGCTCGGAATGTAATTGTTTATGAACCTATAAAATGGGTTGGGCAAAGTGTTCCTATTAGCGTGGCAGATTACAAAAATATGGTAGGAAGATCTGGCCGCTATTCTGCTGGTGATCCATATGGATGTTCTTATTTAATTGCAGAATCTCAGGCAAAAGCGGCTTCTTATAATAATACTTATATCCAAGGTAAATTAGAAGCGTTTACTTCAAGCTTCGGTGAACATGCTATAGATTCCCAGGTGTTGGAGATTATAGCTGGAGGTCTTGCGAATAAGCCTGATGAGATTTCTCGCTTTATCTTCTCTACCTATAACGGTAAGTACAAATGGATTACAGATATAAGTAAAGAAGCCATAAATCAAATGATTTCCGAAAGTATAGAACTCTGTCTTGAATATGGAGCTATAGAAATCAATGATCAAGGGAATCTATGTTCGACAAGATCGGGGCGTCTTTGTGCGTCAGGAGGCTATAGCCTAGATCATCTGCGCAGAGCTAAGGATTACTTGGAGAGCTTTAATAACGATGTGGATATCAGCATCTTATATTGGGCTCTGGAGACAGATTATAATTTTGGCTCACAGGCTTACCATATAAGAAAACTGAGATCTAATGAATTTAGATCTGGAATCGCCTCTAATTTAATTGCAATTAATTACGATCAATGTGTTATATTAAGACGTTGTCTTGCATGCTACGCTTGGATTTTATCAATGCCAACTCGTCAAATAGAAGCTAATTTTCCTGGAGTAACGATTGGTGCAATTAGAAACACTTCTGAAGTATGTGCTTGGTTGATTTCTTTTCTTAGTGATTTAATAAAAGATATTGAACCAGAAAGCAACAGATATGTCGTTTTTGAAGAACTTGCAGATCGATTAACACATGGCGCTACCAAAGAGTCGCTTGGGCTTTGTCGCATACGAGGTTCAGGCCTATCAAGAGATGATAGGAATCACCTAGTAAATAGAGATATTAAAACCATAGATGATGTTCTTGCCTCAAATCCAGAAGAAATCCCTTTACCTCAGGCCAAAGCTATAAGACTGATTAAAGCAGCCGAATCAAATATAGATGATAATATGGAGAAAAGGAAAAGATTTCAGAGGACAAGGTTAAGTTCCTTGGGCATTGATACTTCTATCTTAAATAAGCTTTATGAAAAAGAAGGTAGAGAACTTGAATATGCAATTGATGATTTATTAAAACCACCATTTATTAATCTTGTATGTCAAAGGGTTACAAAACAAAATGAAGGTGAACCTGATCACCTTCTTTATTATTCGAATGGTAATGTTTTTGTAATTCAAACAACTGCAAGGGAGAAAAAAAATATATCTATGATAAAAGCAACCTCAATAATTGGTCAATCTTCAAGATATAAGCCAGCTGGCTATATAATCTTTGGCCGCCCCGATTTTGAAGAACTAGCAAGAAGGAATTCTGAAAATCAAATTGCCGAAGGAAGGAACTACAAATTAATTCCTATTCCTGTCTTAGCGGAAATGTTTGTAATGTTCCATGAAGCATATTTGAGTTCAAGTGATGTTGAAAAAATATTGATAGACTGCAAAGGATATATAGGTTTGGAAAGACTTACAAAGAGAACCATTTAGAAGATATTATATCTTAATAGATAAATTTCGAAGATATTTATGAACCTTTATTTTCATAAGGTTTTTGAGCGATTGCATGGATCAGATTGCGGTGCATCTCCATCGGCCCCCCTCCTG
>JAIQGC010000014.1 GCA_020072805.1 Terriglobia bacterium | reverse complement strand
GCTGCTGGCCGACAATTTCACTGAAAATCTGCGGGCGGCATTCTCGCGCGATGACTTTGTAGCTCATAGGAAGGGTAGTCCGCCCGTCGCCGGCTGCCTGGCTCCTTGCCCCCGCGGTGGGCAGGGGGTTGGAAGGAACTTCGGGTGATCCGCGGCACACGAAACTGGCCCGCTACCGTTGCTCCCTTCCGGGCCTGGCGGGGTTTGCGGGGAATCGTTGCACAGAGCCCGAAGTTCCACTCTCCGGCAGCCCCGAACTGAGCGGCGCTGCAAAAAGGAGTTTAACACAGCGTGCGCGCGCCCGTGCAACCCCGCCCGGCGTTCCGCTGAAAAAATTGCGCGCCTTCTCCCGCTTCACCCTGTGCTGTTCTTCTCAACACAACGCCGCAAATATTTTTTTCCCTCCCTCTCAAATGAAGTACGATTTTCCCGGATGGTTTCCTCCCCATCCCCCTGGCAACCCGCCGCAACGGGACGCCGGGTCCGCTGCGCCAGCGGCAAGCGCCGGAGCTAACTCCGCGCCGTCCCCCGTCACGGGACCGTCCTGCGCCTCCGCGCAGGCAGGAGGATTCTCATGAAAGTTTTTTCGTCCGTTCTCGCTCTCGTTGCTCTTTCCGTCCTTGTTTCTCCCTCTCTGCGCGCCGAGCCTCATCAGGTTTTGCAGGGCACCCAGGTGCATCTCTCCCTGCTCAATCCCGTGGGCACCTCCGGCGCTCGCGACGGCGATCCCTTCATCGCCGTGGTGGTCGAACCCGTCTTCCTAGGGCCGCAACTGCTTCTTCCCGCCGGCACCCGAGTGCACGGCGTCATCGGCACCGTGGGCAAGCCCCGCCGCTTTTCCCTTTTTCGCGGTCAGGCCTATCTCAATCTCGCTTTCCGTTCCATCGAAGTGGATAGCCGCCTGGTTCCCGTGCGCATGAGCATTCTGGCCATTGAAAAGCCCCACGGCCAGTCCGCTGGCGACTCCAGCGGCAAACCTCGCCGCGATATCCGCATCATCGAAGGGCAGGTTCTGCAGGCCCGCCATGACGTCAAGGGCGACGTCACCGCCGGCGCCATCGGAGCGGGCGGCGGCACTCTGGCCGGCGCCATCTTCGGCACGGCCATGAAAGGCATGGGCCTGGGCATTGCCGGCAGCGCCGTCTACATCGTCGCCCGCAAAGGCAGGGAAGTTGAACTTCCCGCGCAGACCGGCCTGCTCGTCCGCGTTGACACCACCGTCACCGTCCCGGTCACCGTCGCCAGCAATGACAACCGCCTGTCCCTTCCAGCGCGCTAACGGCCGGCCACAATTCTCCTGCTTCTCCCGCCAGGAGATGCGCGCCTGGTGAGCGATTCGCAACTCGCTCCAGTTTGCACGAGTCACGAATCACGAGTCACAAGTCACGCGTTAGTTTCTTTCATATCCGCAACTTCGTATTTCACATCCAGATGGAGAAGCGCCGCGCAACAGTCAGGGGATTGTTACGCGGCGCTTTTGAGGAGTCTGGCGGGCTGGTTTAGGTTTGCGTGGAAGCTCGTTTTACTGTCCGGCGCCGTCTGTGGGGCTGCTTTCGAAAGTCAGGATTCGTTCCGCTCCTGAATCTTTCGTGCATTTCTCGCGCCGCTCGGTTCGTCCTTTTCTGAGGTTTCTTTAATTCCTTGCTGCTCTTCTCTTGAGTGACTGCAATTCTTCTTTCGCAGTCGCACTTCTCCATTGCATTGCTCGTGCCAGTCGGCACGCCGAGAAGTTGCGGCAAGGGAAGGATTTAAAAAAGCCGCCCCGCGCGGCACTGCTGCAAGTCGGGAATCTGTCCCACCGCGGCACAGCACCGGGACCATCCGCCGCCATGGATTTATCCTAACTGGGCCATGTCGTCCATTTTCAGACCGGAATTGGTCCGATTTCAGCCGAGCGAGGGCTTCGCGGCGTGCGGCAGCAACTTTCCGATGTTCAGGAGATGGCTCCGCCCGCCCTCAGGCCATGGTGACCGAGGAAAGTGTCCCGTTTCAGATAGCGGTACAGGCTGGTGCGCCCGATTCCCAGGATCTGCGCCGCCCGCAGCCGGTTCCCCTGGCACATGTCCAGCACCCGCTGGATGTGCACCCTCCGCACCTCGTCGAGCGAAAGCGGCCGCCAGTTTTCCCGGTCCGCCTGCTTGGCCTCGGGCTTCTGCAACTGTTCGGGCAGGTCCGCGATATCGATGAATTCCCCCGTGGCCGTGATGCACGCGCTGGAAATCACGTTTTCCAGTTCGCGCACGTTTCCCGGCCAGGAATGCTGCAGCAGAATCGTCTGCGCCCGCCGCGTCAGCCCGGCGATCTGCTTCCCATAGGCCTCGTTGTATTTCTTCAGAAAAAATTGCATCAGCAGCGGAATATCCTCGAGCCGCGCGCTCAGCGACGGAATGCGAATCTGAATCGAACTCAGCCGGTAGAAAAGATCCTCGCGGAACCGCCCGGCGAGCACTTCCGCCCGCAAATCCCGGTTCGTCGCCGCGATCATGCGCACCGTCACCTGGCGCACCTCCGGCGACCCCACCCGCTGGATCTCCCGGTTCTGAATCACCCGCAACAGCTTGGCCTGCATCGCCAGCGACGTTTCTCCCACCTCGTCCAGAAACACCGTGCCCCCATTGGCGTATTCGAACAGCCCCGGCCGGGTGTCCGTGGCTCCCGTGAACGCCCCGCGCACGTGTCCGAACAGCTGGCTTTCCAGCAGCGTGTCCACCATCGCCGAGCAGTTGCACACCGCCATCCTCTGCTGGCTCACCGGACTCAACTGATGCAGCGCATGCGCCACTAGTTCCTTGCCCGTTCCGGTCGCTCCCACCAGCAAGACGTTGTTGTAGTGCTTGGCCACCTTGCGCGCCAGATCAAACACCTCCAGCATCGCCGGACTTTTTCCCACGATCCCGTGAAACTCATGGTCCTTCAGCAGTTGCTCCTCCAGCTCCCGCACCCTTTTCCGCTGGTCAAAGAGCACCGCCGCTTCATCCAATGTCTTTTTCAGCCGCGCGTAATCGATCGGCTTGGGCAGGAAGTCATACGCACCGCGCCGGATGGCCTCCACTGCCGATTCCAGCGAGTAGTCTCCTGTGGTCAGGATCACATGCACGCCGGGATCGATGCGCAGCGCCTGATCCAGAAACGCCAACCCGTCCATTCCCGGCATGTGGATGTCCGCCAGAATGAACCGCGATCTCCCGTGATGGATCAATTCCAGAGCCTCTTGCGGGTCCGCCGTGGCTATCGCCTCATAGCCCATGCGGCTGATTTGCGCGGACAGCACATCCAGCTGGGTCGGATCATCATCCAGGATGCAGGGTGACAGGGTTTGTGTGGCAGCGGCTGATGTCGCTACCTTGTGGGCTGTGGTAGTCATATCATTTCATAGGCAAGGACTGTGCCAAACTGGTGACCAAGCAAATCTTTCTTTGCTCACACTCTTCGCTCACTGCTTCTTTTCCCTGATATGCAGTAAGGAGTTGTAAATAGACGGCTTAGGTGTTTCGTTGCGGGACGGACAGGCATCATGAGAGGAAAAATTGCCAGATTTTGATTCTTTAATACCTGAAAAATAGAATTCAAAACGGGCCGCTGTGCCGTTTTGGTGCGAATTCCGCTAGTTGCTTTATTCTTTCCGCCTTTTCTCTTCGCTCCTTCTCTTCCATTTCCTCAGTGAATCCCCTTCGCCTCCTCCAGCGTATAGGATCTCATCCGGCTGCGCAGCGGCTTTAGCTGGTATTCGCAGGCCCCGCTCTCGTCGGCACATACCGGCTCCACCGAGTACGCCACCGGATGGGTCTGACCGCTCATGACCGGCTGTATCTGGCGCAGGAAAATCAGCGTCCCCTTGCGCAGCGGCCGGTTCATTCGAATGCGGATATTTTCCGCTGACTCATCCCAATCAACCTCCGCCTTCTCCACAAAAAACAACTCGTCCATATCCCATCCGGATATCTCCACGCGGCTGGGACCGGACATGGAATACGTTTCCGCCAGTTTCATGCGCGCCTCCTGCTCAATTGATTTGCAGGCGGGTCGCCAGCCAGCGAGGAAAATCAGCCGCTGATTCTATTGGCTTTAGGTGGGGCTTCGCCGGGGATACTGTGCGGCAGCGAGACAGTTGCCCCGTCCTGGAGCACTTCATTCCCTAATTGGGAATTTCCCGCCGCCGTTGCGTCTAGCGCAGTCCGTAGAACAGCACGCCCTGCGCGAAATGGTAAATGGGATCGAAAATTCCAGCGGAGGAAAGGGCAGAAGATTGAAAACGCCCAGCAGCAGATTCAGGGTGAAGAAAATTTCCAGAATCGTCCAGGCCAGCCGCGCGCCGCCGCTCGCGCCCATCCCCGCATGAAAAAATCCGCCGCTGATTCCCATGCGCAGCGCCAGGCCCGCGATCAGCATCAGCGTGAAATTCGCCGCCGGGCCCGCCAGCGCCATCCATCCCGCGCGGTGCGGGTGCCTCCGCTGCCAGCGGGGATCATAAGGCGCGCTGGCCCAGCCCATCATGGCCCCCGCCAGAAGAAAGGACGCCAGCGGCACCAGCACCATGCCCATGGGTTCGCGGCGGATATGCGGCCAGGGATTCAGGCTTACCTGCCCGCCGCTCGAGGCCGTTTGGTCCCCGCCCATCCGGGCGGCCAGGGCGTGCGCTGCTTCGTGGCAGGTCGTGGAAAAAAGAAAGGCCACGAACCAGAAAAATCCGTTCAGTAATAAGGCCGGCGTGATTTCGGGCATGAGGGAAAAAAGATCCGTCCCGCGCTTGCGCGCAAAAAAAACAGGAAAAAATTGGCTCCGGGGCCTGGACTCGAACCAGGATAGCCAGATTCAAAGTCTGGAGTGCTGCCAATTGCACCACCCCGGAGCCGCATTCGAAAGTTTAGCAGAGCCGCGCGCCCTTCGCACAGCGGGGGCTTCGCCGGGTGAGTCGCGGGAAGCACTTGGCCGGCAATCCAGACCCGCGCAAATTTCGCGGTGAGGCCCGGTTCTGCTATTCTGGTACGGCTCGCTGTGCTGTGGAGAGGTGTCCGAGCGGTTTAAGGAGCACGCTTGGAAAGCGTGTGTAGGTTAACCCCTACCGTGGGTTCGAATCCCACCCTCTCCGCCATATTATTTTCCTTCCCGAGTTTATTTTCCCCTTAGAAATGGCAGCTGGCGGCGCCGCGTTTTTCGAGGTAGCGCTGGTGGTATTCCTCGGCGCGGTAGAATTTTGTGGCGGCGGTGATTTCCGTGGCGATGGGGCGGGAGAATTTTCCGCTGCCCTGCAAGTCGGCTTTGGATTTTTTGGCGGCGGCTTCCTGTTCGGGCGAATGGAAAAAGATGGCGGTGCGGTACTGGCGGCCGAAGTCAGGACCCTGGCGGTTGACCTGAGTAGGGTCGTGAATCATCCAGAAGGCTTCCAGTAGTTGTTCGTAGCGCACGATAGCCGGGTCGAAGGTCACTTGAATGACTTCGGCGTGGCCGGTGGTGTCCGTGCAGACTTGCTGGTAGGTGGGATTATCGGTCTGCCCGCCGCTGTAGCCGACGGCGGCGTCGAGCACGCCGGGAATTTTGCGGAAAGCCGCTTCCACTCCCCAGAAACATCCTGCTCCAAATGTGGCGATTTCCATTCGTTTCTCCTTGCGCGTCAGGGTTTTCTTGCCGGGGCGCGCCCGGGTGCGCTGGCCAGGCTCTTGAGTTTTTGCTGGGCCAGGGTTTGATAGGGATTGGCGGTGGCAGCCACTTCTTCGAGGACCGCTTTGCCCTCGGCGGTCTTGCGCAGGTTGAGGAGGGCGAAGCCCAGGCGGTACTGGTTGCGGGCGTACATATCCGGATTGGATTTCAGGAGGGGAGCGGCGGCCTGGAAATTTTCGACGGCTTTGGCGTTGTCCTTTTTCTGGATATTGACCTGGCCCAGGGCGCTGAGGGCCAAACCTTTTTCGAGTTGGATCTGCTGAGACCACTGTTCGTCGGTCATGCCTTCCGGCTTGACCGCTTTGCCGGTGAGTTCCACGACGCGAGTGGCGCTGGTGGCGGCTTTTTCCAGTTGCTCGCCTTTTTCGCTGTAATAGTCGGCGAGGAGGAGCAGCATGGCGCGGTTATCGGGGTCTTTTTCCAGGAGCTTGTTGGCTACATCGAGCATTTTGGCGGTTTGCTGGGCCTGGCGGTAGGAGCTGGCGGCGATTTCCTGGGCTTGCGCGGCCAGGCTGGAAGAAGGGAAGGAGGCGACGAAGCGCAACAGGGCCGCGGCTCGCGCTGCGGGATCTTTCTTGTTGTAGCTGGCGAGGAAAAGGGTGCGCTCGACCCAGGCGAGGTTGTCATGAATGCCGTCGAGGGCCTGCTCCTTCTGCTGGGCCCAATCCTGCGCGGTGGTTCCCTCGGGGGCAGGCTGGGCCTTGAAGCGTTGAACGATGGCGCCGGTCTTGTCGCCGTAGTCGAAGAGTTTGGCTTCGTCGCCCAGTTCGGCGGCGGCGCGGAGCATGTTGACGCCGTTGGCGAAATTGTCGGGGTCGAGAGCCCAGAGCTTGGCGCCGTACTCGAAGGCTTTGGGGAAATTTTTGGCGGCGATGTAATGGTTGACGTAGAGATCGTCGGCGACGATGGCCATGTCGCCCGTGCCGAAATCGGCGGCGAACTTGTCGATGAGGGCGAGTTGCTGGGCGGGGTCGGTGGCGGCGTTGATTTCGGTGACGGCGCGGTCTTCGGGTGTGCCAGCCTTGATAGGCACGATTTTGCCGATCTGGGCGGGGAGGGGAAGGGCCGTCAGAAGGAGAAGGATGCCGGTGAGCCAGATGGTTTTGCGCATGAAAACCTCCGTAGGTGGGAATGAGGAAATTCTAGCCGCTATTGGCATTGGCGGAAAGCTCCTTTTGCGGGCGAGGGAAGGGGGTGGAAGAGGGGAGATTTTTGGCGATATGCTTTGATTTCACGGAGTTGCTCCGAGTTGGACATAAAGTTGATTCTAAACCCCCACACGTAAACCCGACGTGCGGGCCACCCAAATTTGTTTCACCAGTTTACGCACGGGCCATCTGCCCTGTAAGAGAGGATTAAACGCAGAGGCGCAGAGTACGCAGAGGAGGAGAGGGGAAGCGATAAGACAAGATGAGCGCTGGCGGACTCCGTTGGGCTGTGCATGGGGTTGAGTCTAAACCCGGACCCTTATAAAGCAAAGGGTCCGGCACCCCGGTGGTGCTTTGTGCGCGAGGGGCAGCCAGTTGGTGGGGATTCGACAGGGAAAGCAACCTCGATTAGTATCGTGCCTTGTGGGGCGATTCGGTTGCGGCGTTCGATAGGATGAAGAATACTCTTACACTTTCGGTATTGCCGGGGCGATTTGCGGTGTGCCGGCTGGCGGGTCAGGCGGAGGTTCCGGGTTGGGCATCGCGCGGATCGTTTGTTTCGATTACGCGGGCGCCTGGGGAGCTTTCCATCGTGTGCGCGGAGGAGAATATTCCCGCGGGGATTGTGGCGGAGCGGGGATGGAAGTTGCTGGGGGTGCGGGGGCCGCTGGAGTTTACGCTGACGGGGATATTGGCGGGGCTGGCGGGGCCGCTGGCGGAGGCGGGGATCAGTATTTTTGCGATTTCTACGTACGAGACGGATTATTTGCTAGTAGGCGAGGCGGTGCTGGAGAAGGCAATCGGCGTTTTGGAGCGGGCGGGACACACGATACTCAGGGAGGGTGAGGAATGAAGTTTACAACGGTGCGCGGGTTGATTGTTTTGTTGACGGTGCTGGCGGCAGTGGGGGTGACGCGAGGGGATGAGCCGCATGCGCGGAGCCGGGATTATGATTTGCAGCACTCGAAAATTGTTTTTCATTTCCAAGTGAGCGAGCGCAAGGTTTTGGGAGACGTGACGCATACGGTTTCGATTTTGCGCGAAGGGACGGCGCGGGTGGCGTTTGATTCGGTGGGGCTGACGATCGAGAGCGTGAGGGTGAACGGGAAGGCGGCGAAATTCGAAACGGGGGCGGAGAAGCTCACCGTGGCGCTTCCGGCGGCGGCGCATGCCGGGGAAAAATTCGAAATCGAGATTCGCTACGAGGGAAAGCCGAAGAGGGGGCTGTACTTCGTGCTGCCGGAGAAGAACTATCCGGCGCGGCCGGTGCAGATCTGGACGCAGGGGGAATCGGAAGACACGCGGTATTACATTCCGACGTATGACTATCCGAACGACCGGCTGACGACGGAGATGATTGTGACCGTGCCGGGAGCGTGGGTGACGGTTTCGAACGGGAAGCTCCTGAGCGTGACGGACGCGGGCAAGGGAGAGAAAACCTGGTATTGGAGCGAGACGGTGCCGAGTTCGACATACCTGATCATGCTGGCGGCCGGAGAATTCGACGAGGTGAAGGAAACGTGGCGCGGGAAGCCGGTGACGTATTATGCGCCGCACGGGCGGGGGGAGCGGCTGGCGCCGACGTATTCGCGGACGCCGGCGATGATGGAATTCTTCAGCAGGAAGCTGGGAGTGGACTATCCGTGGGAGAAGTACGCGCAGGTGATGGCCGACGATTTCGTGGCCGGGGGAATGGAAAATTCGAGCGCGACGATCAATACCAGTTCCTCGCTGACGCACACGGCGCTGGTGGGCGAATATACGATCAATCAGGACTGGCTGATCGCGCATGAGCTGGCGCACCAGTGGTTCGGCGACCTGGTGACGTGTAAGGACTGGGGCAATACGTGGTTGAACGAGGGTTTTGCCACATTTTTTGAATCGGCGTGGACGGAGGAACATTTCGGGAAGGACGAGGGAGATTACGAGAGGTGGGCGGCGACGCGGCACTGGTTCATGGATTCCGAGCTGTTCGAGAAGCCCATCGTGCGGTTCGATTTCAACGATTCGAGCATCTTTGACGGGAATTCGTACGGGAAGGGCGGGTGGGTGCTGTACATGCTGCGGCGGGAGCTGGGGGAGGATGCGTTCTACCGGGCGCTGGGGCATTACCTGGAAGCAAATCGCGGGCGCAACGTGGTGACGGCGGATTTGGCGCGGGCGGTGGAGGAGTCCGCGCACGTGAACATTGACGCGTTTTTGGAGCAATGGGTGTACGGGGCGGGAGCGCCGCGGTTTGAAGTGGGTAGTGTGTATGACGCGGGGAAGAAGGAAGTGCGGCTGGAGGTGAAGCAGACGCAGAAGAGGGAAGGGCGCGTGGGACTGTTCCGCGTTCCAGTGGAGGTGGAGATAACGACGGCAGCGGGGGAAGCAAAAAGTTTTCCCATTACCGTGTCGAAGGAGGCGGAGACGTTTACGTTTCCGGCGAAGGAAGAGCCGCTGCTGGTGCTGTTTGATAAGGGCGGACGGGTTCTGAAGAGCGCGGAGTTTCACAAGGAGACGCGGGAGTGGATTTATCAGTTGAAGAACGCGACGGAGCTTGCGGATCGGCTGGATGCGGCGCAGGCGCTGGGAAAGATCAAGAAGGATGAGGCGGTGGTCGCGGCGCTGGGCGAGGCGCTGCGGGGGGACCGGTCGTGGAGGATGCGGGCCGCGGCGGCGGATGCGCTGTCGGAGATTGGCGGGACCGCGGCGGCGCGGAGTGTGATGGCGGCGCTGGATGCGGCGCGGGAGCCGTGGATGCGCGCGGCGCTGGCGACGGCGCTGGGGAAATTCAAGGACGACGCGGAGGTTGCGGCGAAGCTGGAAACGGTAGCCGCGCAGGACGCTTCGTTCCGGGCGCGGGCGGCGGCGCTGGGAGGGCTGGCGCGGCTGAAGACGGCAAAATCTTACGCGGCGCTGGAGGCGGCGGCGGGGAGGAATACGCCGGACGACATCGTGCGCGACGCGGCGCTGCGGGGGTTTGGGACGCTGGGCGATGACCGTGCGGTGGCGGCGCTGCTGGAATGGTCGGCGGCGGGGAAAGCGTTCGAGACGAGGCAGGCGGCGATAAGCAGCCTGGGGGCTTTGAGCAAGGGCGACCACGCGATCACCAAAACGCTGGCGGGCTATCTGGCGGAGCCATATTTCCCGATTCGCGTGGCGGCAGTCTTCGCGCTGGGGGCGCGTGGCGATGCGGAGGCGATCGGGCCGCTGGAGGCGCTGCTGCAGAGCGGGGATTTGGGGATTTACTTTGGGCCGATGATCGAGCAGCAGATTGCGCGATTGAAGAAGCCGGAGGGGGAGAAGGGCGCGGGGAAGGATGCGGCGGGGGGTACGCGGGAGATTCTGCAGCGGCTGGAGAAGATCGAGCGGGCGATGCAGGAGTCGAATGAGAGGTTGAAGGCGATCGAGGGGCGGCTGCCGGCGGCGGGAAAGCAGTAAGGGTCAGCCGGCGGCGAGAAGGATGCGGAGATCGCGCAGGTTGTTGCCGGTGGGGCCGGTGAGGATGGAGTCGCCGAGGCGGGCGAAGAAGGTGTGCGCGTCGCTGCGGAGAAAATAGCCGACAGGGTCGAGTTGCGCGGCGCGGGCGCGGGCGAGGGTTTGGCCGTCGGCGAGGGCGCCGGCGGCGGGGCTGTTGCCGTCGATGCCGTCGGTGCCGGCGCTGAGGACGGCGGCGTGGCGTCCGGCGAGTTGTTCGACGCAGGCGAGAACGAAAGCGGCGTTGCGTCCGCCGGAGCCGGGGCCGGTGACCGGGCAGCTGACTTCGCCGTCGGCGATGAGGGCGACGAGCCGGCCGGGATGCGCGGCGCGTAATTTTTCCAGTTGATCGAGAAGATGCGCGGCGGCATCGCGCACGGGCCAGTCGTCGGTGGAGTTGTCGCAGGCGACGACGCAGCCGGCGGCTGAGGCGGCGCTGCGGGCCGCGGCAAACAGGTCTTCCATTCCCAATAAAAGTTCAAAGTGCGAGAGGGCGAAGATGGGGTCGCCGTCTTTGGGCGTTTCCGGAAGAGAATTTTGGGCGAGCCACTCGCGGAGGCGCGGAGGGAATTTTTCTTCGAGGGCGAATTGCTTTATCACGCGCGCGGCATCTTCGCGGGTGGTGGGGTCGGGGATGGAGGGGCCGGAGGCGAGAGCGGATTCGCGGCCGGGGGGCACGTCGCTGACCCCGTAGGAGAGCTTCATGGCATGGGGAGCGGCGGCGGCGAGGCGGCCGCCTTTTACGGCGGAGAGATGCTTGCGCACGGCGTTCATGGAGTCGATGGGAGCGCCGCAGGTGACGAGAGCGCGGTGCAGGGACTGAATGTCATCGAGGGTGGAACCGGGGACGAGGAGTTGTTCGACCAGGGCGGAGCCTCCGCCGGTGAGAAGGAAGAAAATCAGCGTGCGTTCATCGCAGCCGGCGAGGAGGGCGAGAATTTCGCGGGCGGCGGCGAGGCTGTCTTCGTTGGGTAGCGGATGGCCGCCGGTGAAATAGCGCATGCCGGGGAGCGGGCGGGGAGGAGCGACGGGAGCGGAGGCGACGCCGGTGAAAGGGAAATGCGGGCCGAGGACGGCGGCGAGGCCTTCGAGCATGGCGTGAGTGGCTTTGCCGTAGGCGACGACGCGCAGGGAATCGAATTCGCGGAGGTTGATGACGGAGCCGGCGCAGCGGATGCGGGAATCCTCGCGGCGGAGTTTGCGGCGCATGGTATCGGGGATGCTGATGCCGGCGAGGGTTTCCGCGAAGAGAGAGCGGGCGAGATGTTTTAGATCGGGCATGGAGCGGGTGGGGCTCAATGCGATTGCAGAACCTCGGGGTTGAGGAGATTGGGCGGGCGTTTGCCGGAGAGCAGGGCGACGACGTTTTCGGCGGCCATGCAGGCCATTTTTGTGCGGGTTTCGAGAGAGGCGGAAGCGAGGTGCGGCGCCAGGACGGTATTGGGGCGGAGCAGGCCGGGATGAATCTGCGGCTCTTTTTCGTTGACGTCGAGCGCGGCGCCGGCAAGCTGGCGGGATTCGAGGGCGTGGACGAGGGCGGATTCATCAATGACCGGGCCGCGCGAGGTGTTGATGAGAAACGCGGACGGCTTCATGAGGGAAAACTGGGCGGCGCCGAGGAGGCCCCTGGTTTCCGGGAGCAGGGGGACGTGCACGGAGAGGAAATCGCTTTGCGCGAGGACGGAGCGGAATTCGCGGAATTCGGCGTGGAGTTCGTGTTCGACGGCTTCGGGTGCGCGCAGGGCGTCGTGGTAGATGACTTTCATGCGGAAGCCGGAGGCGCGGCGGGCGACGGCGCGGCCGATGCGGCCGAAGCCGAGCAGGCCGAGAGTTTTTCCGTGGATGTCGGCGCCGCAGAGTTGATCAAGGTCCCAGCCGGTCCACTGGCCGGAGCGGGCGAGCTGTTCGCCTTCGCCGATGCGGCGGGCGACGGCCATGAGGAGGGTCCAGGCGAAATCGGCGGTGGTTTCGTCGAGCACGCCGGGAGTATTGGTGGCGGCGACGGAGCGGCGAGTGCAGGCGGGGACATCAATGTTGTCGAAGCCGACGGCGACGTTGGCGGCGATGCGCAGGGCGGGAGCGGCGGCGAGGAGGGCGTCGTCCACGCGCTCGGTGAGCAGGCAGACGAGAGCGTCCTTATCGGCGACGCGGCGGAGAAGCTCTTCGCGAGAGATGCGCTCGGGTGCGGACCAGTAGTCCACGTCGCAAGAGGCGTTAAGGATCTGGCGGGCGGATTCGAACAGGGGCCGGGTGGCGAGAACTTTGGGCCGGGGCATGAGCGTCCTTCGAGAAGAATTCGTGGGAGACGAGAGTAGCACAGGTGCGCGGGAGAAATCAGGAGTGGGCGGGGGATTGATCGAGGACCTGCTTGTAATAGCGTTCGTAGGCGGGGATGACGTCGTTGGAGCAGAATTTTTTGCGGGCGTTGGCGCGGGCGGCGAGGCCCATGGAGCGGCCGCGGTCGGAACGGGAAAGGATTTCGATGGCGTGGCGGGCAGCGTCGGCGACGTCGCCGGGGTCGATGAGGTAGCCGTCCACGCCGTCTTCGATGACTTCGGGAATGCCGCCGACGTCGCTGGCGATGACCGGGACTTCGCAGGACATGGCTTCGAGGGCGGCGAGGCCGAAGGATTCGAGCTGCGAAGGAAGCAGGAAGAGGTCGGCGAGGCCGAGTTTTTCGTAGACGCGGTCCTGTTTCCCCAGAAAATGCACGTCTCTTTGCAGGCACTTCTTGCGCACGAGGAATTCGGCGGCGCCGCGGTCGGGGCCGTCGCCGATGAGCACGAGCTTGGCGGGCATTTTTTCGCGGACCAGGGCGAAGATTTCGACGACGTCGGTGAGGCGCTTGACGGGGCGGAAATTGGAAAGGTGCATGAGGATGGGCTCGCCGCCGGGGGCCCACTGGGCGCGGAGAGCGGAATCGGTGGAGCGGTGGTAGAGGTCGCAGTTGACGAAGTTGGGGATGACTTCGATGGGGCGCTTGATGTCGAACTCTTTCAGGGTGGTCTGGCGGAGGTAGTGGGAGATGGTGGTGACGCCGTCGCTCTGCTCGATGGAGAAGCGGGTGATGGGGAGATAGCTGCGGTTGGCGCCGACGAGGGTGATGTCGGTGCCGTGGAGGGTGGTGATGAAGGGCAGGCGGCGGGGGGCGGCCATGGAGCGGGCCAGCAGGGCGCTGACGGAATGGGGAATGGCGTAGTGGACGTGAAGGAGATCGAGGGACTGGGATTCGAAGACTTCAAGCATTTTGGTGGCGAGGGCCAGGGTGTAGGGAGGGTGGTCGATGAGGGGGTAGGAGGCGACTTCGACTTCGTGGAAGTGGATGCGCTCGTTGGCGAGGTCCATGCGGATGGGCGGGGCGTAGCTGATGAAGTGGATGTCGTGGCCGCGCACGGCGAGTTCCATGCCGAGTTCGGTGGCGACGACGCCGGAGCCGCCGTAGGTTGGATAGCAGGTGATGCCGATGCGCATAGTGGTTTTCACAATTCAACCGCAAAGTGCCCGGAAACAGTACCACGGCCATGCGCGGGTTGCGAGCAGCGCAAGGCGGGTGCTAGAGTCACGCCACGGAGCCTCCCGGCGTTCTTTTCTTAGACGTACGAGGCGGAGAAAACGTGACACGATTGACAGGAAAAATCGCGCTGATCACCGGAGGAGGCACGGGAATCGGCCGCGCCTGCGCGCTGCTGTTTGCACGGGAAGGCGCCCGGGTGGCGATCGCCGGGCGGCGGCGCGAGCCGCTGGAAGAGACGGCGGGGGAAATTCGCGCGGCGGGGGGCGAGGCGCTGGTGGTGCAGTGCGATGTGAGCAAAGCGGCGGATGCGGTGCGGGCCGTGGCGGAGACCGCGGCGCGCTTTGGCGGGCTGAATGTGCTGGTGAATAGCGCGGGGATCTTGAGCACCACCAGCGCGGAGGCTACTTCCGAGGAGGAGTGGGACCGCGTGATGGACGCCAACCTGAAGGGGCCGTTTCTGATGTCGCGCGCGGCTCTGGGGGAGTTGCGCAAGGCCCGCGGAGGAGCCATCGTAAATATCGGATCGATCCTGGGTCTGGTGGGATACAGGGATCGCGCGGCGTATTGCGCGTCGAAAGGCGGGGTGACGATGCTGACCAAGGCCATGGCCTTGGACCACGCCAGGGAGGGCATCCGCGTCAACTGCATTTGTCCGGCGATCGTGGAGACGGATATGGTGAAGGCAGTCATCGATAAGGCGCCGGACCCGGCAGCCGTGCGGCGGGCGCGCACGGCCACGATTCCCCTGGGGCGGATGGGAAGGCCGGAGGACCCGGCGCAAATGGCGGTGTATCTGGCGTCGGAGGAAGCGTCGTGGGTGACGGGAGCGGCGTTTCCGCTGGATGGCGGGCTTTCCGCGTATTGAGGCGGCGGGAAAATTCGCGCGGGGATGGACCGGGAAAGAAAAGGAGCGAGGAACTGTATGGCTTCAAAGCTGCTGGAACAGACGCGCCGGGTGGAAAGCCAGGTGCGCAAGCGCATGAAGAAGAGCAGTGCGACGCAGTTGCTAGGGTTCACGCTGGAAGCGGTGGAGAAGGGGCGGGCGGTGCTGCGGATGAACGTGCGCGAACGGCACCGGCAACTGCACGGGGTGGTGCACGGGGGGATTCTGGCGGCGCTGGCGGACAATGCCGCGGCGGTGGCGGCGTATACGATGATTCCGCGGGGCCGGGAACTGGCCACGGTGGAGATGAAGATCAATTTTCTTTTGCCGGTGGGGGAGAGTCATGCGCTGGCGGAGGCGAAGGTTCTGCGGGCGGGGCGGAATTTCATCGTGGCGGAATGCGAAATCCGGACGCGCAAGGGCGAACTGGCGGCCAAGGCGCTGCTGACATTTGGGGCTGCCGGAGGGTATTCGCTGCGGAAGTAGTGGCGCTGTGGTGGGCGCGTGTATCGGCTGTGTTTTTCCGGGGGAAGAGTTGGTCCGCAGTGGGGAGTGAAAGGCCCGCCCTCTGAAGAGGGCGGCTACAGCAGTCGAGGTAACATTCCTTGCGGGGCACGGGCGGAGCAAGCTCCGCCCCTACGGAATATGCGGGTTAAATATTGCCGATTTTGTCTTCGTCGCTATCGCCGGTATCCGCCGCTGCGCCGTCTTCGCCTTCTTTATAGAGGTACTTGATGGCGCGCTTGAAGATAAGCAGGTTGGGGCTGCCGGTGCGGGTGAGCTTGATGCAGTCGCGGTCGTACCATTCGATGGTGCCGTGGAGAGTTTCTCCGTCCATCAGGACGATGCACATGGGCAGATGGGACTGCATCTGCTTGACCCAGTAGTAGTTTTCCGCGTGGGTGACTTCCGGAGGAGCGGGCTTTTTGCTCGGTATGGGACCGCCGTGAGCAGGGCGGCCGGGCATGGGCTCCTTGGGCTCGGGAAAACCTGGGCGAAATAGTCTGCGATTGACCATACCAAACACCTCGACGTCATGCGGGTTGGAAAAAACCTATTCTGCTTATTGTGACGTACGGAAATGAAGAATGGTTACAGCCGGGCGGAATTATTTTGGCCGGGGGATTGCCACGGATGGGGACCTGCTCAGCGTTGCGGGGCAGGGCCGGAAGCGGGCGAAGAGGCGGCCAGCTCCGTGGCCAGGGCGTCTAATCCCAGCTGGCGGTTGAGGTTGCGTTTGGTTCCGGCGGCCAACTCGTCGATGCCGCGAATGGCTTGCTCGACCCATGGGGTGTTCACGGCGCGGCTGAGGGATTCCAGTTCGCGCTTGAGCTGGGGGTTGCGCAACTGGGGCTGGGTGACGCCGGCGGTCAGCTCGAGCAGGTCGGTCAACAGGGTGTAGAAGACGGCCAGCAACTGATCGAAAGGGGTTTCGCGGCCCTTGGCCAGCGCGGCGGTCTGCGTGAAAAGCTGGGAGAAGCCGCGGCCGCTGGCGGCGGTTTCCAGGATGCGCAGAGCGTCGCGTCGAAGCTGGGTCTCGGCGTCCACGTTCATGGCCATGGCCAGACCGGGGCTGCCCTCGGAAAGCAGCGCGGCGGTTTTCATGCCGGCGGGTTTTTGGCCGGGAGCATGTTCGCGGAGCAGTGCTTCCACGTCGGCAACATCCAGGGGCGCGAAATGGAACTGCATGCAGCGCGAGAGGATGGTCAGCGGCAAGGAACCGGTCGACGGAGCGATGAGGATGATCGTGGAAGTGGCCGGAGGCTCCTCGAGGATTTTCAGGCAGACGTTGGCGACTTCCCAGCGCATGGTTTCCGCGCCGTCGAGGAGGAAGACGCGGCGGCGGCCTTGCGGGGCGAAATAGGCGGCGCGCTGCATGGCGCGGATCTGGCCCATGCGCAGAAGAGGGCGGGCCACGGGCGTGCGCAGGCGCACCGGGTCGGGCAGGAGCGCCCAGACGTCGGGATGCGTTTGCAGGATCAAGGGCATGCGCTCGACCATCGCGGCGTCGGCGCTTTCCCCGCGTTCGGTAAGGCCCTGTTCGACGAGCGGCTGGGGATCGGCGAGGCGGGCGATGGCCAGGCAGGGCGGGCATTCGCCGCAGAAGTCGTCGGTCATGCGTTCGCAGCAGGCGGCCTGGGCGAACATGCGCGCCAGGGTAAACTTGCCGACGCCGCGCGGGCCGGTGAAGAGCAGTGCGTGGGGCACGCGGGCGGTGCGCAGGGCGCCGCGCAGCGCGGTGACGATGGGGGGATTGCCGTGGAAATCGGAAAAGGGCATCGGTGAAAACCTATTTGAGCGGAGCGCCGGCGGCGGCAGCCAGCACCGGCTCGACCGCGGCCAGCACTTCGCGGGCGATGTCTTCGGGCGAGCGCATCGCCGCTCCGGCCTCATCATAACATTCGATGCGCGTCCAATTGGAGCGCTGGGCCAGTTCGTCGTAGACGGAGAGGGCCGCTTCGAGGTGGCGGATGCTGGCTTCCTGCAGATCGTGGCGCGCGGCGGTATAGGCACGCTCGGCTTTGCGGGCGATCAACTCCTGAGCCTGGCGCGGAGGGACGCGCAGGTAGAGCACGCGGGCCTCGCGGGGAAGTGCGTAGATTGTGTATTCGAGGTGCTCGATCCAGGCGATGAAGGCGGCGCGTTTTTCCCGCGGGGCGCGGGCGGTCTGGTGGGCGAGATTGGAGCCGATATAGCGGTCGGCGAGAACGATGGAGCCTTGGGCCAGCGCGGACTCGATGAAGGGCTTGGATTCGTAGCGGTCGCCGGCGTAGAGCAGTGCGGTGAAGTGTGGGTCCACGGTTTCGAGAGGACCGAATTCGCCGTTGAGGAATTGGGCGACCATTTTTCCGAACCACGAGGAGTAGTTGGGGAAGCCGATGGAAGTGACTGCGTGGCCGCGGGTGGTCAGGGCCTGCGCGAGCAGGTCCACCTGGGTGCGCTTGCCGCTGCCGTCAATGCCTTCCACGGCGATGAGTTTTCCGGGCTGCATCATCGATAAGCTCAGCGCCAGTGTAACCGCGGATGCGGGCGGCCGCAACGCCGCGCGTGGTAGGATGCAATTGAAGATGAGCGGCAAGGGGATTTCCGGGAATTTGCGCGAGATCGAAGAGCGCATTGCGCGCGCGGCGGAGCGCGCCGGGCGGCGAGCCGCGGAGATTACGCTGGTGGGAGTGTCCAAGACGTTTCCGGCGGAGGCGATTGTAGAAGCGTTCGCGGCGGGCGTGCGGCACTTTGGCGAAAACCGCGTGCAGGAATGGGAAGGGAAGCGCGGCGCGGTGGCGGAGTTGGCGGGGTGCTGGCACCTGATTGGCCACTTGCAGAGCAATAAGGCGGCGCGCGCGGCGCGGCTCTTTGACAGCGTGGATTCCGTGGATGAGCTGGGGCTGGCGCAGCGGCTGGACCGGGCGCGCGGGGAAGCGGCGGGGGGCAAGAAACTGCGCGTGCTGATCGAGGTGCGCATCGCGCCGGAAGAGACCAAGAGCGGAGTGGAAGAGGGGCAACTGGCGGCGCTGGCCACAGGGGTGCGGGCGCTCGCGCATCTCGAACTGGCGGGGCTGATGTGCATTCCGCCGTTTTTGGAGGATGCGCAGCGGGTGCGGCCTTTTTTCCGGCGGCTGCGGGAATTGCGCGACGGGCTGGCCGCGCGGGTCGGGCTGGCGTTGCCGGTGCTGTCCATGGGCATGTCCCACGATTTCGAGGCGGCCATCGAAGAAGGAGCCACGGAGGTGCGCGTGGGCACGGCGCTCTTCGGCGTGCGCAGCGCAGCGGGAGCGGACGCTTGATTGATATTCAGCAGCGCGAGGGCGTGGTGACGGTGGCGGTGCGGGTGCAGCCGCGGGCCAGCAAGGACGAGATTGCCGGCGAATGGAACGGCGCGCTGAAGATCCGGCTGCGAGCCCCGGCCGTGGAAGACCGCGCCAACGAGGCGCTGTGCGAATATCTGGCGGGAGTTTTGAAAACGCCCAAAGCGGCTGTTAGAATTCTCAGCGGAGAGCGCAGCCGCACGAAGCGCGTGGAAATCCGCGGGGTGAGCGCGCAACAGGTTCTGGCGCTGCTGGCCATCGAAGCGTAGAAGGGGATGAGGGAGGCACGAAGATCATGTCAGTAGATATCTCCTCCATACAGAGCGACCTGCGCGCGGCCAAGCTGGACGGCTGGCTGTTTTACGATTTTCGCGGGCGCGACCCCATCGGGCACCGCATTCTGCAATTGCCGCCGGGGATGCGCACGCGCCGGTGGTATTACTTCGTGCCGGCCAAGGGCGAGCCGCGCAAGCTGGTGCACCGCATCGAGCAGGCCTCGCTGGCGGCGGTGCCCGGAGAGACGCTGTACTACGCGGGACTGGGCGAGCTGGAAAATAATCTGCGCAAGCTGCTGGGGCGGGCCAGGCGCGTGGCCATGCAGTATTCGCCGAAGAACGCGATTCCCTATGTTTCCATGGTGGACGCGGGCACGATTGAAATGGTGCGCAGCCTGGGAGCGAAAGTGGTCAGCTCCGCCGACCTGGTGCAGAAATACGAGGCTTGCTGGAGTGGGGAGCAGTTCGAGGGGCATCTGGCCGCGGGGCGCGAGGTGGACCGCATCGTGCGCGGAGCGTTCGCTTACGCGGCGCAATGCGTGCGCGAGAAAAAAGCGCTGACCGAATACGACTTGCAGCAATGGATTCTTGCGGAATTCAAGGCCGCGGATTTGACGGCCGATGAAGGACCGGACATCGCGGTGAACGCCAACGCCAGCGACCCGCACTATGCCCCCACGAAGGAGCGCGCCACGGCCATCCGCGAAGGCGATCTGCTGCTGCTGGACGTGTGGGCCAAGCAGAGAAAGCCCGGCGCGGTCTATTACGACATCACCTGGATGGGCTATCTGGGGGCCAAGGTCCCGGAGAAGTACGCAAAGATTTTCGGGATTGCCCGCGAGGCGCGGGACAAGGCGCTGGAGTTCATCGGCAAACAATTGGCGGCGGGCAAACGGCCCGAGGGACGCCAGGTGGACAAGATTACGCGAGACGTGATCAGCAAGGCGGGCTACGGAAAATATTTCTTTCACCGCACGGGGCACAGCATCGGGGAAACGGTGCACGGGAACGGCGCGAACATGGACGGGCTGGAGACCAATGACGTGCGCCATCTGATTCCGCATACCTGCTTTTCCATCGAGCCGGGCATTTACCTGCCGGAATTCGGCGTGCGCACGGAAATCAACGTGTACGTGAGCGAACGCGAGGCGCGGGCCACCGGCGCGGTGCAGACGGAGATTCTGGCGTTACTGGCGGAACGATGAGCGAAAACGCAATGGGCGGCGAACTGGTTTCGTGCGAAACCCGGCGCAGGATGCTGGCCCTGCTGGCGGCCGTGGCCGGGTGGCTGGTGCCGGGGCTGGGCCACGCGATCCAGCGGATGTGGGGGCGGGCGGCGGCCTGTTTTTTGTGCGTGGGGATGCTGGTGGCGGTGGGCGCGGGGATGCGCGGGCGGATCTTCAGCCAGTACGGCAGCGACGCGTTTGACCGGCTGGGATTTTTCGCGGATGCCGGCTCGGGAAGTTTTTATTTCTTGATGCGCACGATCGAGAAGGATGGTCCCGACGTGTCCAAAGCCGACGGGGATTACGGGACGCGCTTTCTGGCCACGGCGGGCGTGCTGAATTTGCTGGCGGCCCTGCACGCCTATGAAGTGGCCCGCGGGCGCAAGGCCTGAACGGATCCGATGACGCTCTCCCACCTGCAAGCCATGCTGCTCTTCGCCCTGGCCATTTCCGTGGCGTTCGGATTTCTGGGGCGGCGGAGGCCGGCGGAACGCGCGCGGTTTATCGTGTGGTCGTTTCTCGTGTTTCTAGGCGTGGGGATCGCCGTGGGCTGGCTAATGTATCCGTTTTCGAAATAGGGGGACGGCGGGGCGAATTGACAGAAATTTTCAGCGGATGTTACAGTGAATGAAGAAGGCCGAGGTAGCTCAGTGGTAGAGCAGCCGATTCGTAATCGGCAGGTCGCGAGTTCAACTCTCGCCCTCGGCTCCACTTTCTTCCTTCTGAATCAATAACATACAAATTTCAGTTCAGCCGCTGCTCGGTTTCCGTTGCCAGGTCGTTGCAAGTTAGCTCAGATTCCCGTCAGTTTTGTTTCAAGCCGAGTCCAGCCAGCACACCGTCTGCATGCGCACATGCCGACGGTATAGTGTTTCCATCCGTGCCTCCTCATGTTATCGCTTACAAAAACTGCTACGGTGAACTCCATCTCTTCTCAATTTGGAAATCCTCCCGCCCCTCTTTTCCATTATTCCTGATATGCCTTCAGAGGAGAATAAATGCCTGCATGGGGGTAATAGATACCGGGATTGAGGCGGGTCAGGATCTGAGAATTTATGCAACAGACTGAAAAAACAGCTACTTAGTGCAGGCAACGATGTGGAGAGGAGATTGCATCTTATCTCGCAATTGATGGTAAGCCAGCGGCCGCCGGAAGCGGAATAGCAATATCGGTGCGGCATGAGTCTCAGGCGGTTCTCCGGCAGCCGGCAAAACTTCTAACCTAAGAACGGGAGCATTACTTGAAGATGATCGCGAACAAAATCTGGTTTTGCGCAGTAATTCTTGGAATTGCCCTGATGGGTCTGCTGGGCGGAGCCGAGCCTTTGCACGCCCAGGCCACTGTGCAGAGCGGACCGGTGTCCAAGGCCAAGAATGAGAAGGGATTCACCCTGATCGAATCGTTCGAGGCCAGCTCGAACTCCTACGGCCAGGTGATGAGCTTCAGCTCCGCGGCAGGCTACCAGTTCAACAAGCATTTCAGTTTAGAAGTCGGAGTCCCGGTCGGATTTGAGCGGGCGACCACGACGACCTCGACCACCAGCGGCATCCCTCCGGTCACCACCACCACAACCAGCACGACGACCTATTCCGGCCTGGGCAACGCCTTCCTGGCGCTGCATTTTGCCGCGCGCACGCCGCTGCTGAACTATGCTTCGACAATCACCGCCTCTGCGCCTACGGGCGACCAAAGCAAGGGCTTGACTACCGGCCATGTGACGGCCGACTGGACGCACACGCTCTCCCATGATTTTGATCGCCTTTCTCCCTATCTCACCGCGGGCATCGGCAACACGACACCCAATACGCGAACCTTTCAGCGTCCTTATCTCACCCAGGGCATGCTGGCCCACTTTGAAGAAGGTTTGATGTTCGATCTATCGCATTCCGTCAGCGTGGGCGGGCTGGCCTATCAGATCGAGCCGTGGGGCACACAAACCCTGTACAGCCGCACCGTTCCGCCGATTTCCGGAGCGCCCAAAGGACCGGGGCAGGGCCCGATGTCCTTCATGCAGAACTCCGTGACCACGGGAAGCTCTTCCTTGACGCGGGACAAGGGCGTCGGTGCGCTGCTGGACTATAACCCGTCGCCATTCATCGATCTGGGAATCGGCTTCAGCCACAGCGTGGACTTGAGCGTGAATACGGTTTCCTTTGGCGTTACTTTCAATCTCAGCCCGTTGTTTCGCGGAAAGAAGTAACGAGGAGCTTTCGTTTGTTCGGCCAGTTGGTGATTTCATCCGAATCCAGGAGGAAAGAACAATGAAACGTACGATCGCAATTGCAGCGGCACTGCTGGTAATTCTGTGGTTGGGCGCGACGCCCGCTCTGGCCCAGCACGGCCAGTCCGGCAACCATCCCGGCGGCGGCCCGGGCGGCACAGGCATGCCGGGCGGCGCGGGCATGGGCGGAGGCGCCGGAGCAGCCGGGTCCGCGCACGGTTCGATGGGCAACGCGGGCGGATATGGTGGCGGCAATCACTCGGCGGCCAGTTCTCCCACCAATGTGCTGAGCCACAACACGAAGCTGGACAGCACGCTGACCTCCAAGCTGCAGTCCCAGGGCTTGCTGCCCAAGGGCACGGACTTGAAAACGGCCTGCGCCGGGTTCAAGAACCTGGGGCAATGCATCGCCGCCATCCACGTCAGCCATAACCGCAACATTTCCTTCGATTGTCTCAAGGCGGACATGACCGGCCAGGCTCCCGCGGCCGGGACGAGTTGTCCGGCGGGAACAGGATCGAAAAAACTGAGCCTGGGCAGTTCCATCCAGGCCCTCGATCCGCAGGCCAATGGCAAGAGCGAAGCCAAGACAGCCGGCAAGCAGGCCGATGCCGACATCCGCGATTCCGAAGCGGAATCCGGCTCCGGCACGTAATCTTCCCGGCGGAATTCGCACCGGAAAATCAATCCCCCGGCAGGATGGGCCGTTGGCCCGCCTGCCGGGGGATTCTGCTTGCGGAATCGCAACCTTGTCGGTGGCGCTGGGGGAGCGGTACAATTGCGGGGTTGCAAATTCAGAAGGAGTTCCTCTTATGGCCACCGCCAAAGCCCCGAAATCGCAGCAGATGCTAAAAAAGCTGCCCGCATTCAAGAACGAACCCTTTATTGATTATTCGCTGCCCAAGAGCCGCAAAGCCATGGAAGCGGCGCTGGCCAAAGTGGCCGCGGAATTCACCCGCGAATATCCCATGTATCTCGACGGGAAGGCGGTGACCACGGCGGAGAAGAAAGCTTCGACCAATCCGTCGCACCCGACGCAGGTGGTGGGGACGTTCCAGGTGGCCACGGTGGAGCAGGCCACGGCGGCGGTGGAGGCGGCGCATAAGTATTTCGAAACGTGGCGGCGCGTACCGGCGGAGAAGCGCGCGGAGATCGTGCTGCGCGCGGCGAAGATTCTGCGCGGGCGCAAATTCGAAATGAACGCGCTGGTGTGCTACGAAGTGGGCAAGACCTGGGTGGAAGCGGACGCGGACACGGCGGAGACGATTGATTTCTGCGAATTCTACGCGCGCGAGGCGCTGCGCGTCTCCGGGCCGCAGAAGCTGGTGCCCATGAAGGGCGAGAAGAATTATCTGGAGTACATTCCGCTGGGAGTGGGCGTGGTCGTGCCGCCGTGGAATTTTCCCTGCGCGATCATGGCCGGACTGGTGGTGGCCGGGCTGCTGACCGGAAACACCATCGTGCTGAAGCCGGCGAGCGATTCGCCGACGGTGGCCGCCAAGTTCCTGGAAATTCTGCATGAAGCGGGCCTGCCCAAGGAAGCGGTGCAATTCATCACCGGACCGGGCGGAAGCATCGGCGACGCCTTGGTAAGCCATCCGAAGACGCGCTACATCGGATTTACCGGGTCGAAGGAAGTGGGCCTGCGCATTCAGGAGCTGGCGGCCAAGCATTCGCCGGGGCAAATCTGGATCAAGCGGACGGTCCTGGAGATGGGCGGCAAGGACGCCATCGTGGTGGCCGAGGACGCCGATCTGGACGCGGCGGCGCAGGGAACCATGCAGGCGGCGTTCGGCTATTCGGGCCAAAAATGCTCGGCGTGCTCGCGGGTGATCGTGGCGGAGAAAGTGTACGACAAGTTTTTGGCCAAGCTGGTGGAGCGCACGCAGAAGATCGCCACGGGCCCCAGCGAAGACCCCAACAACTACATGGGCCCGGTGGTCAGCAAGGGCGCGATGGAAGGAATCCTGAAATACATCGAAGTGGGCAAGCGGGAAGGGCGGCTGATGACCGGCGGGGGACGCGCGCCGGGCGACGGCTACTTCGTCCAGCCGACCATCATCGCGGATGTGCCGCCGAAGGCGCGCATCGCGCAGGAAGAGATCTTCGGGCCGGTGCTGGCGGTGATCAAGGCCAAGGATTACGACCAGGCGCTGGAGATCGCCAACGGGACGGAGTTCGGCCTGACCGGAGCGGTGTATTCGAAGAGCAAGAAAAATCTGGACAAGGCCCGCGCGGAGTTCTACGTGGGCAATCTGTACCTGAACCGCAAGTGCACCGGAGCGATGGTCGGCGCGCATCCCTTCGGAGGATTCAATATGTCCGGGACGGATTCGAAAACGGGCGGGCGCGAGTACGTGATGCTGTTCCTGCAAGGGAAGTCGGTCGCCGAGAAAGTCTGAAGAAAATAAATTACGCTGCGAGGCGGGCGGTGCGTTGCGCCGCCCACTTGAGCCCGAGGTAGAGCGGATAGCTGGCGGCCAGCGCCACCAGCGTCAGCCAGCTGTTCTTCCAGTCATCCCGAATCGCCCCCAGCAAAAAAAGAACCGAGCCGGCCAGCGCCGCACCCGTCGTCCACGGATAGCCCCACGCCTTGTACGGGCGCGCCAGCCCCGGCTCGCGCCAGCGCAAAATAAACAGGGAGACGAAGGAGAGGGTGTAGTTGGTGACGAAGAAGAAGGCCAGCATGGCGATGACGCGCTGGAATTCGAAAACGGCGAAGAGCACGCCGACGCCGGCGCTAAGAAGAAGAGCGAGCCAAGGAGTGCCGCCCTTGTTGACGACGGTGACGGAGCGGAAGAAGAGGCCCCCGCGGGCCATGGCGTAGAGGACGCGCGTGCCCATGAGGTGCAGGGCATTGAGGCTGGAGAGCAGGGAGAGAACCATGACGGAGCGGATGACCGTATCGCCGTAGGTGCCGAAGACGCGCTGGGCGGCGGAGCCAAGAGCGAAATTATTGCCGGCGATTTCGTTCATAGGCAGAACCCAGACGACGGCGGCGTTGAGCAGAAGATAGATGGCCAGGATGGAGAGGACGCTGCCGAAGATGGAGCGGGGAACGTCGCGGGCGGGGTCTTCGACTTCGTCGCCGAAATAGATGACGCCGTCCCAGCCGTCAAAAGTGTAGATGGTGGCTTGCAGGCCGAAGACCAGGCCGGCGAAAAGCTGCCAGCCGGCGGGGATGACCAGCGCGGAAGAAGCGGAGGAGGGAGCGGCGCCCTTGCCGTAGAAGAAACAGGCGGCGACGACGGCAAAGAAGGCCAGGCATTTGAGCAGGGAGCTGATGTTCTGAATGAGGCGGCCGGCATGGAGGCTGCGGAATTGCAGCGCGGCGAAGAGGACGATGACAAAGACGGCGATGGCTTTCACCGAGACATGGGACGAAAGAACGGGGAGAAGGTAGCGGGAGTATTCGCCGATGACGATGCCGACGGCGGCGCAGGTGCCGCAGGTGGAAAGCCAGTCGCTCCAGCCGACGATGAAGCCGGCGTATTCGCCGAGGGCCTGGCGGGAATAGTTGTACTGGCCGCCGCTGCGGGGGATGGCGGCGCCGAGTTCGGCGAGTTGCGCGGCGCTGAGCAGGGCGTAGATGGCGGCACCGACCCAGACGCCGAGGAAAAGCCAAACGTTGGGGAGATGCCGGGCGATATCGCCGGGAGTGCGCACGATGCCGGCGGCGATGGTGTTGCCGACGGCGACGGCAATGCCGAAACCGACGCCGAGAATCTGCAGGAGGCGGCCGCGGGAAGGGCGGGAGGAGGGAGTTGCGATGGGTTCGCTGGCCAAGTGGCGGCGTACGCTCCTGAGTTGAAAGAGCGGCCATCATAACCGCGTTGAAAGAAAAAAGGAAACGGGAATGCGCGGCTGGCCTTCCGGTAAGCAGGGCCGCGCCTTATTCGGGCGAGTAGGGCTCGAAGTCGTCGGACGTATCGTCATCGGGCTGAACGAGCCAGACGCGGCGATCGTGGAAGTAAGCGAGGAGTTTTTGATTTTGCTCGTCGTCCATTTCGCGGGCCCAGACAATTTTCGAATGGTCGATATCGGCCGCGTTATAAACCCATTCTTCGTTGAAATCATGAAGCGGCCCATAGCGCACGATGACGAGATGATTTCCGGGGAGGCGCCGGAGCTTCTCGGAAACGGAAGCGCGCCGCGAGATGCCCATCTCGGCATCCCAGAGCCACGGGGCGGAATCCGTGACGCGGAGGTAGAGGCCCGTGCCCACGGTGAGCGCCAGGATCACCAGGAACATGCGCGAAAGACCAAGGCCGACGGGGCGTCCCGAGAAGCGCAGAGTGCGCAGATGCCGGATGCATTGGACCAGCAAGGCGTAGATCAAGCCCGTGGCGGGCGCCAGATAGTGAGGCAGGGACCAAGTGACGGCGGAGATGGCGACGGCCATGGCGGCCAGTTCCCAGAGGAGCAGGCGCATGCGGCGGTCGCGAAAGAGCAGGGGCAGGAGAAGAAAAAGGAGATCGGCGCCAGGCCACAAATAGACTTCCCTGAAGTTGGTGTACTTCTCCCCGAGAATGTGGCCAAACTCTTTCCAGGTGCGGTGGAAAATATTGCGGTAAAAGACGTTGTATCCGGCTTCGAACTGAGGATTGTGGTAGTGCAGCGGAGGTTTGATCGGATCCCAGAGAAATTCTCCCGTGGAACGATACGTGTGCTTGTCCAAAACATGCGGCATCAGCAGGGCATCTCCGGTCAGCCGCCAATTGTAGTAAGCGATGAAGGCTGCGGTCAGCGCCAGACAGGCGGCCAGCGGCAGGACAATGCGGCGGAGCTTGATGCTCCAGGGGAGTGCAGCGGGACGCTTCAGCCACAGCAGAAAAGCCACCGCCGCCGGCACGGATAACACCAGCCCTTCATAGGGCCTGCTATTGGCCAGAATGGCCAGGCCCAATCCCAGCAGGAGCGCATCGCTGGCGCGCGGCTTTCGAAAGATGCGCCCCAGGCCACCGAGAAGCAGAGCCCCGCCGATGGCCGGGGCGGCGCCACCCCAGTAGCTGTTCATCCAGTAGCTGATGAGGGCGAATTTGAGCAAGGCGATCAGGCCGCCGAGAAGGGCCCAGCGGGCCGGGAGCCAGGCTTGAAGCATCCAGGTGATGGCGGCGCACAGGGCGGCGCAACTGAGCAGAACGCCAATCCAGGGATGGCCGAGCAACTGCCCGAGGGCGAGGATCATGCCCTGCGCCGGCGGGTACTTGGAGCAGTACGTGGGGAACATCAGGACGTGGAAGGTTTCGAAACTAAGCCACAGGGGGTGCGGGGGATTGGTGAGACGGCCGTGGGCGAAAGTGTCCGCGGCGAGGAGGTTGCTGAATTCATCGTGGATGCCTGGCTGGGGCACGGGAATCAAGGGAAGGAGCGAGATGCGGAGCAGGATAGCGGCAAGAAAGATCAGGACGACCACGAGGGTGCGGCGGGTGGCCAGGCGGCGAAGAGCCGCTTCGCAGGGAAGAAAAAAGCGCTGGCCCCAGCGCGGCAGAAAACAGGGGAAAGCCAGCAAAGCGATGATCACCAGCCAGGCGACAGAGGGAACGGTGAGACTCCTTTGGTGCATCAACTCTGACGGCTGTCAGGACGAGGACAGGGGAAGAATCCCGGGCGCACCATTTGCCGGGACTTACAATGGAAGCGCTTCGGGAACCTTGTCGTCAGAGAACGGATGCCGTTATAAGATGAATCCTCAGCACGCCGCTGAAAACTGGAATCATGCTAGCAGCCGGGGAGAAATTTGCAAGACGGAAGTGAGGGCCCGATTCGCGGGAGAGATTCCGCGCGCGGGCGATTCACGTCAAGAGCACGGCGGGAGGACCGGGGCTTTCCATTGCGGCGCGGGCGTGATGCAATCAATCGGACGGAAATGAGGAGAGACCAGGTCCAAGCAATGACCAAGGACGCGTGCAGTCCGGAGGAGAGGGGAGCAGCGAAAGGATTCCCCCGCTGGCGGACAGCCATTGTGCTGCTGTGTGTGTGGGCGGTTTGCGGCGCGTACCTGGGAGCGAACCTGATGCGGGGATGGGTTCCGCACGACGAAGGGGCGCTGGCGCAGAGCGCGGAGCGGGTTTTTCAGGGACAGATGCCGCACCGGGACTATGTGGAAATCTACACGGGCGGACTGAGCTATCTGAACGCGCTGTCGTTCCGGATTTGCGGGATCAACCTGGGTTCGTTGCGAATCGTGCTATTTCTTTTTTTTCTGGCGTGGGTGCCGGTGGTATTTTTTCTGGCGCGGGAGTGCATGGGGGACGTGGCCGCAGGGGGAGTGACGCTGCTGGCGGCGGCGTGGAGCGTGCCGCTGTACCCGGCGGGGCTGCCGTCGTGGTACAACCTGTTTTTCGCGACGTTTGGTGCGGCGGCACTGTTTCGCTTTGTGAAAAAGCCGTGGTGGGGGTGGCTGTTTGTCGCGGGGCTGTGCGGGGGGATGTCGTTCCTGATCAAAAATGTGGCGCTGTATTATGTGGCGGGAGTCCTGCTGTTTTTGGTGTACCGGGAGCAGAGCGAAAACGGGGCGAGAAGCGAGGGGGAAGGAAAATCGTCTTCGGGGTATTCGGGATTCGTAGTGGCGGCGCTGGCGGGATTTGTGGTTCTGGTGGTGGCGCTGGTGCACGTGCGGATGGGCGCGGCGGAACTGGTTTATGAAGTGCTGCCGGCGGGGGCGCTGTCGTGGTTGCTGGTGGCGCGGGAGTTGAGCTGGGGAAAATGTCCCCGAGCCGGCAGCCGGGAGCGCTTCGCCGCGCTGCGGAGGATGACGGGGCCGTTTCTTGGCGGAGTGCTGGTTCCGGTTGCGCTGTTTTTGATCCCCTACTTCCGGGCGCATGCGCTGGGGGCGTTTTTCAGCGGGGTATTCCTGCTTCCGGCCAAACGGCTGATGGGAGCATTCATGCGCCCGCCGGAAGCGGGCATGCTGCTGCCGGCGCTGGCGTTTGCGGGGCTGTTGGCGCTGGGGTATCGAGTAAGCGGGCGCTGGCGCCTGGCGGTGAGCGGAATGGCGCTGCTGGGCTGGGGGTATCTTCTGTGGATGTCATTTTCCAAGGAGGCGGTGTACGCACTGGTCTGGCATGCGGTGCGCGGCAGCATTCCCGTGGTCACGCTGGCGGGAGCCGGGGTGTTGTGGCATTTGGGGAGAGTGAGAGGGCTTGCGGGGGAGGAACAGCAGCAGCGCATGATGATTCTGCTGAGCCTGGGAGCGCTGTGCAGTTTGGTGGAGGTGCCCTTTGCGGCGCCGGTGTATTTCTGCTATGTGGCGCCGCTGGCGGCGCTGGGAGCCGGGGCGGTTCTGGCGGCGTTGGCGCGGCCGCCGCGGTTGGTGCTGGCGTCGGCGGGAATTTTCGTCACGCTATTCGCCGTTCTGGTGGTCCGGCCGGGGGATCTCTTCCATATGGGGCGGAAGTACGAGGCGGATGCTCAGATCGCGCGTCTGGAGTTGCCGCGCGGGGGCGGGTTGAAAGTTTCGGAGGCGGACGCCGAAGTCTACGAGGAACTGATTAACGTGATGCAGGAGCACGGCGAGGAGAAGGAAGTTCTGGCCGGTCCGGACAGCCCCGAGGTGTATTTTCTGGGGGGCTTCGAGAATCCCCGCCGGGATCTCTTCGAGATGTTCGAGGATGTGAAGGAGTATCAGGAGAGCACGGAGCGCCTGCTGGAGGAGGGGACGATCAAAGTGGTGGTGATCAACGGCAAGCCGGGTTTTTCCCCTTACCTTGGGGAGGTGCTGCAAAGAGAAGCGGAGAAACGGTTTCCGCAGAGCAGGCGAGTGGGAAAATTCGAGATACGGTGGAGAGAATGAATCTACGGGATTATTTGATGGAGCGAAGGATCGTTTACAGCCTGTGGCAAGCGCCCTTTGCGGCGGCGAAGATGGCGCCGCTGACGGCCGGAGGGGAGATCGAGAAGGCGCGGCGCGTGCTGGACGTGGGCTGCGGGCCGGGGACGAACGCGCATCTGTTCGCGCATGCGGACTACCTGGGACTGGATATCAATCCGGGGTACATCGAGCACGCCAAGAAGAAATACGGAAGGAAGTTTCTGGCGGCGGACGTGACGAAGTATGAGGATGCGGAGAAGCAAGGATATGATTTTATTCTGGTGAACAGTTTTCTGCACCACATTGACACGCCCAACGTGGAAAAAATATTGCAGAGCCTGAGCAGACAACTGGCGCCCGGAGGGAGCATCCATATCCTGGAACTGGTGCTGCCGGGGGATTGGTCCATCGCGCAGGGACTGGCGCGGTGCGACCGGGGAAAATATCCGCGGCCGCTGGAGGAATGGCGCGCGCTGTTTGCGGCCCATCTGGAGATCGAGAAATTCGAGCCCTATCCACTGGGGGTGCTGGGGATTACGCTGTGGAACATGGTCTATTGCAAGTGCCGGGGGAAGGGGGCGTGACAGATTCCGGACGGCTTCGCGGAGGACGCTCAGGGATGCGGGACGGGCGGGTCTGAATTTTTTGGCGGGGCGTAAGGGATGCGCTCGCCGGGATGGTCATCGGGCTGCAGAAGCCAGGCTTGGCGGTCATGGAAATAGGCGAGGAGTTTACGATTTTGGGCGGCGTCCAGTTCGCGGGCCCAGACGACTTTGGAAGAGTCGATGTCGGCGGAGTTATAGACCCATTCCTGGCCGACGATGTGCGCGGGTGAATAGCGCACGATGACGAGGTGTTTTCCGGGCAAGCGTTGGAACTCGGCGGCAACGGCGGCGCGCCGGGCAAAGCCAATGTCGCCGTTCCATCGCCAGGCGAGGGGGTCGGTGAAACGCAAGCGGAGGTCGGAAGCGACCGTAAAGAGCAGCAGGAGGAAGAGGACGCGGGAAAGGGGCAAGCCCAGAGGACGGCCGGCGAAGCGCCAGGCGCGCAGGTGGCGCAGACATTGGATGAGCAGAGCGTAGAACGCGCAGATGGCCGGGGCGGCATAGTGCGGCAGGGACCAGCCGACGACCAGGAGAGAGACGGAACAGGAGGCTAGAACCAGAAGGAGGAAGCGCCAGCGCCGGCTGGTGAAAAGCGGCGGCAGAAAAAGAAAAAGAAGGAGGGAGCCCTTCCACAGGTAGACATCCGAATAGGTGGAATACTTGTCCCGCTGGATGCGTTTGAAGTCTGCCCAGGTTCCCTGGAAACCGGTTTTCAGCACCCACCCATTGTAGAAATCGTCGAACTGCGCATTGTTGTAGAGAGAGTGTGTGCGAATCGGCTGCCAGAGGAAGACCGTGAAGGGGTGCGCGCGGCGGTTTAAGGCGTGCGGCATAAGGAAAGGGTCGCCGGTGAGGCGCCAGTTGTAATAAGCGATGAAGCCGGCGGTGAGGATAAGCAGGGAGGCCAGCGGGAGGAACACGCGGCGGAGCTTGATGGAGAAAGAGGGTGAAGGGCTGCGAGCGAGCCACCAGAGGAAAGCGCCGGCCACGGGAAGACTGAGCGCGAGACCTTCGAAGGGGCGGCTGTTGGCCAGGATGGCCAGGCCGAGAGCGAGCAGAAGAGCGTGGCGGGTTTCGTAGGAGCGGAAGATGCGCGGGAGCGCGCCGAGAACCAGCGCGCCGCCGAGAGCGGTGACGGCGCCGCCAAAGTAGCTGTTCATCCAGTAGCTGACAACGGCCAGCTTGAGCAAGGCGATGAGGCCGCCCAGAAGAGCCCAGCGCGGGGGCAGCCAGGCTTGCAGCATCCAGGTGATGGCGGCGCACATGGCGGCGCAACTGAGAAGAACTCCGATCCAGGGATGGCCGAGAAGCTGGCCGAGAGCGAGAACCATGCCCTGTGCGGGCGGGAACATGGAAGAGTAAGTAGGCAGCATGTTGATGTGGAAGGTTTCGAAACTAAGCCACATGGGATGGGGGGGATTGGTGAGGCGGCCGTGGGCGAAGGTGTCCGCCGCGAGGAGGTAGCTGAATTCATCGTGGACGCCGGGGACAGGAACGGGGATGAGGGGAAGGAGAGCAAGGCGGAAAAGGATGGCGCCAAAAAAGAGCAAGGCAATGGAGGCGAAAGGTTTGGCGGCGAGGCGGGAAAAGAAAGATTCGATGGAGCGGAAGAAGGGGTCGCCGGCGCGAGGAAAGAGCCAGGCGAGGGTAAGGAGAGCCGCGAACAGTACCCAGTCCCAGTGGTTCAAGGAAAATCACCCCGAAGCAGGCGGAGACTACAGGCAAAGCACAGGAAAGTTTCATCCGCCGCGTGGATCATCTTCTCCCGCAGAACGGCGGAAGTCCACCAGGTGGTGGGGAAAAAAGAAAAACCTTTACCGGATAATTTCGACCTGAGTTTCGTTGGGGTCGCCGGAGAAGGAGCCGGTTTTGTTCGGCGAGCGTCTTTCGGCTGCGGCTTGTTCTTCGGCGAAGTCGGCAAGTTCCAGGCGGAGATTGCCGGCGTTGGTGGCGTAGGTGAGCCCGGTTTCGTAGTCGATGATGCCGGCGCGGATGAGGCGGTCGATTTCGGCGTCGAAATGCTGCATGCCGTCGTTGGAGCCGTCGCGCATGGCATCGAGCAGGCTCTTGCCCTCGCCTTCACCCTTTTCCACGTATTCGCGTGTGCGCATGGTGGCTTTGAGAATTTCCAGTACGGCCACGCGGCCCTTGCCGCCCTTGCGGGGAAGCAGGCGCTGGGAAACGATGAAGCGGAAGGACTTGGAGAAACGGACGCGGATGCCGTGCTGTTCGCTCAAGGGGAAAGTGCCGACGATGCGCTCGATGGTTTTCGACGCGTCCACGGTATGGAGAGTGGAGAGGACCAGGTGGCCGGTTTCCGAGGCTTCCAGAGCGATTTCGATGGTTTCGCGGTCGCGCATTTCGCCGACCAGAATGACCTTGGGGGCCTGGCGCAGAGCGGCGCGCAGAGCCAGGGCGAAAGTGGGACTGTCGCTGTGCAGCTCGCGCTGGTGCACGGTGGATTTTTTGTGGCGGTGCAGAAATTCGATGGGGTCCTCGATGGTGAGAATGTGGATGGCGCGCTCCCGGTTCATCTTGTCGATGACGGCGGCGAGTGTGGAGGACTTGCCGGAGCCGGTGGGGCCGGTGACCAGGGCGATGCCGTTGCGCAGATCACCGATTTCGCCGACGACCGGGGGAAGGCCTAACTGGTCGAAGGAGGGAATGTCATTGGGGATGACGCGCATGACGATGGCCAGGCTGCCGCGCTGGCGAAAAATGTTCACGCGGAAACGGCCCAGGCCGGAGACGGCATAGGAGAGGTCCGCGGAGCCGTCGGTTTCCAGTTTGTGCGCGGGGTGCTGGGCGCTGCCGATGAGCTCCTTGGCAATCATCTCGGTATGAGCAGGAAGAAGCATTTCCAGGCCCTTGAATTTCAGCTCGACCAGTTCGCCGTCGGATTCCACCTGCGGTGCGCGGCCGGGGGAAAAGATGAGGTCGCTGACGCCGGCCTTGGCCTTGAGCATGGCGGTGACGAGCTGAGGCATGGGAATTCCCTGCACGGGCGCCGCGGGGGCCTGCTGCTGGGACGGGGCTGGGGGACCGGACTGTGCTTGCGTGGTCATACACTCCTCTGAGAATCCGGCGTAGCCGGAGGTATAAAGCGAAACTCGGCCTGTCATGTTCCAGAGAGGCGGGGGGCCCACACTGGAAGGGAATCTTTAGTCTACGGAATTGGAACGCTTGGAGAGCGACGAAGAGAAAAGAATGTGCTGATATGGTTCACAAACGAAAGTACTAGGCGGGAAATCAGAAAATTTAAAAAAAGTGAGAGGAAAAAGTGCGGGCCGCGAGTACAGTCGCGGCCCGGAAGCGTTCTTGACGAATTTTGCTTGACGGTTACTGTTTTGACGCGGAGTCGATGAACGCGGACACATTGCGCTTGAGCTTAGCGAGATCTTCTTCGCGGATGTACATCATGTGGCCGGCATCGTAATACTGCAGGTGGATATTGGCGCGGAGTTTGGGGGAGAGGCCGAGGTGGTCCATGGTGAATTCGGTGCCGAAGAAGGGAGTGGCCAGGTCGTAGATGCCGTTTTCCACTTCGATCTGCAGGCGCGGGTTGGTGATCATGGCCTGAATGAGATCGCCTTCGGTATTGGGAGCGCCGGGAAAGCCGAAGTTCTCGCCACCCTGGTGCTTCCAGTCCCAGGCGCGGTTGGCGGTTTCGGAAACGGGCTTGTAGGATTTGTCCATTCCGAACTTGAGTTCTTCGCGGACGTAGGTGTTGAAGGTGGCGACGAAGGCGCCGCTGATGGCGCTTTCCTGCGGATCGTATTCGGCGTACTCGCCGAGCTGGTCGTAGCTGGGGCCGGAGAAGCGGGCATCCAGGCGTCCCGTGGTGAGCCCGCGGCTGCGCTGCAGCTCCTTCATGAATTGAGGGAGATTGACGCGCAAGTCGGCTTTGACCAGGTAATCCTCGCTGAGGCCGGTGAAGCGGGCGAGCTTGGCGGCGACGGCGGATTTTTCCGCGGGGGTGAGATTTGCGCCTTTGATCAAGGCCATGCTGTATTCGCCCTGAGCGAACCGGCGGGCTTCGTCGAGAAATAGGGCGAGATTTTCGGGGCGGTCCTTGAGCACCTTGTGATACCAGGCGGTGGCGGCGTAGCTGGGGAGATAGAGGACATAGGGCAAATCCTGGCCGGGGTTGAAGGAGATAGTGCCCAGGTCGAGGACGCTGGAGATGAGCACGATGCCGTTGAGATAGAGATTATCGTGTTCCTGGAGATGCGCGGCCAGAGCGGCGGAGCGGAAGGTGCCGTAGCTTTCGCCGATGAGGAATTTGGGCGAATTCCAGCGGTTGTTGCGGCTGACGTAGGTGGTGATGAACTGGGCGATGGATTTGACGTCCTGGTCGACGCCCCAGAAGTCCTTGTCCTGGGCCTTGCCGGCGGCGCGGCTGAAGCCCGTGCCGATGGGATCGAGGAAGACGAGATCGGCCTTGTCGAGCAGACACTCGGGATTATCGGTGAGCTTGTAGGGCGCCGGAGGAGTGGTGTCGGCATTGACGGTGATGACCCGGCGGGGGCCGAGCGAGCCCATGTGCAGCCAGAGCGAGGCTGAGCCGGGGCCGCCGTTAAAGAGGAAAGCGATGGGGCGCTGGCTCAAATCCTTGACGTCGGTGCGGGTGTAGGAAGTGGAATAGAGCAGCGCGGTGGGCTCGCCCTTGTCATCCTTCAGGAGGATGGTCTGGGCGGTGGCTTTGTAGGGGATGGTCTGTCCGCCGATTTTGATGGTGTGCTCGGTGACGGAGGATTCTTCCTTGGCCGGGGCGGCGGCGGGAGCCTCGGCGGGCTTGGCGTCTTTGGCGTCTTTTTCCTGGGCGAAGGAGACGCCGGGAAGCGCCATGAGGAAAAGCGCGAGCGTGAACAGGGCCCTGGAGCGGAACGAACTGTTTTTCATGCAATCTCTCCTGAACTCGAGTGAATGTTTTTGGAACTCAGTGCTGCATCCCACAGAAGCTGGAAAATCCCGCAGCCGTACCGGGCATGAGACTACCATAGCCGGGCCGTGCCGCACTCTCATAGACGCATGCAGGTGGAATTTAGTTCACTTAAATTTGAAGCAGGAGACTGCCGGGAGCGGGGGGCTTTCCGAGAGCAAGGTGGGAGCAGTCGGCGACGAGCCAATCGGCTCCGGCGGCGGTGAGTTCGGCGTCGGGCGCGGTGGTGCGCAGGGCGAGGACGCGAGAGCCGGCGGCTTTGCCGGCGCGGATGCCGGCGGGAGCGTCTTCGAGGACGACGCAATCGGCGGGGGCAAGGCCGAGGGATGTCGCGCCCTTGAGGAATGGCTCGGGATGGGGCTTGCCGTGGGTGATGTCGCTGGCGGTGACGAGGTGTTGCGGGAGAGGCAGTCCGGCGGCGCGGATGCGGACTTCGGCGAGGGGCCGTGTGCAGGAGGTGACGATGGCCCATTCGGTGTGGCGCAGGGCGTTGAGAAGAGCGAGAGCGCCGGGAAGGGGGACGACGCCGCCAATGTCGGCAATTTCGCGGCGCTCGACTTCGCGGTTTTCCGCGGAATGATCGGCGTGGGGGAGGAGTTCGCGGATGGTGGTGAGGCTGGGGCGGCCGTGGGCGCGGCGGACGACGTCATCGGGGTCGAATCCATGCTCGGCGGCCCAGGCGGCCCAGACGCGGGCCACGGCGGGAGTGGAATCGATAAGCACACCATCGAGATCGAAGAGCAGGGCGCGGCAGGAGATATGGGCCATGCTTTTTATGATACCCGGAAGGAATGCGGGAGAGAAAGGGTCGAGCGAACGGCTCGGAGAAATGAGCCGCTCGCTCAGACCCAGGAGTTGATCAGGAGCAGCCGGAGAAATCCAGGCGGCTGGCGGTGGTGGTTGCGCCGGCCGTGACTTTGAGCGGCTGGTTGGTGCTGTCTTTTGAAGTGGTAAGGGAAGACGGCGAGCAGATGGGCGTGCCTCCGGAAGAGGCGCGGGCTTCGGTCTGGTAGAGGACGTCGCCGGAAGCCGGAGCGGTGTAGGTGATCGTGCCGGCGGAGAAGGAGCCGACATTGGGGTTGCTGGCCGGGAGAATGAGCGAGTAGGAGCCGCAGAAGGCGCCCGCGGGGCTGCCCGAGGGGCAGGGGTTTGTGGCATCGGTGTTGAAGATGGAAATGGAACCGAGCAGGGCAGGAATGGTTACGGGGCGCGTGGCGCCACCGGAGAGAGCGACGGTTTGGAAGGCGCTGGCGGAGACGTCCAGATTGGCGCCCGCGGAGCCGTTGAGGGCCGTGACAGCGCCATGGATGGTGCCGGGGCCTTTCACCGGGCCGGTTTCGGCAATGAGGGGAATGGCGCCGACGCTGGTTCCTCCGGGGACATTCAGGACCACGGTGGCGTTGTAAGCGGTGCCGCCGACGACGGCGTCGGCGACGAGGTCATAGGTGGCGCCGATAGGCAGCGGGCAGAAACTGAAGTGGCCGGTGGAATCGGTAAGGGCCTGCATGAAGATGCGGTCGGTGCCGTTGCCGTCCGGCATCTCGATGGCGACGAGCGCGCCGGGGATGGGCTGAGAAGTCGTCTTGTCGACAATTTGTCCGCTGATGCCGGAGAGACTGGCGCTGACCTGTCCAGCGGTGAGAGTGGGCTTGAGGCGGTAGCCCTTGGGGCCCATGGCGACGATGGAGCGGCAAGCGTCGAAGTCAATGTTGATGTCCGTGGACTGGCCGGGGGTGACGTGGATGGGGCCGCCGACGATCTGGCCGGGAGGAATCTTGAGGCCGGTGATGTCCTGGCTGTTGAGGTCGAGCGTATAGGCTACGCCGCCTTTCACGACGCAGTTAAAGACTTGGCCGAGGGAGGCGCAAGCATTGGTGAGCGGGCCCGGTCCGGTGGGAACCTGATTGGAGAGCAGCATGAGACGGATCTGCTGGTAGTCGCCGGCGGGGAGGGATGTGGAGCCGAGCTGGGAGAGGAGACATTGTCCGCTGTTGGGGAGGTGCAGAAGATCGAGCTGGACGGGCTGAGAGACGACCTGGGGGGCGAGTTCCTGCCAGCCGGAAGAGTTGACGTCAGCGGTGGCGCTGGTGTGGACCTGGACGGAGCGGACGGTCACATAGACGCTATCGAAATCGCCGCTGGGAGCGGAGCAGGTGGGCGGGTCGCTGAGGCTGGTCATCACCGTGCCGAAGCCTTGCGAGACCATCTGGGCGTTGCCGCCGCAGCCGGTCATCAGCGCGACGATGGCGGAAACCACGGCGAGAAGCGCGGCGCATATCAGGGCGACGCCGAATTTGTTCTTGCGGAACGAAAAGCGTGTCATGGCAGTCCTCTGCTCGAATCGAATGTAGAGTTGAAAAACCCTGGACTGGGGACAGGGAAATTCCAGGGAAAAATTATGGAATCGCGGGCAGGTCTGCGCAAGAGAAATGAAACGGGAGAGGGGAAGTATTTAGAGGGAGGACTCCCATTACCTTGGTCCTGGACCGTTTTTGCGCAAAAGAGAAAAAGAGCAAGGGAGAAAAAAGCTTGGGGTGGGCGACGGGGATTGAACCCGCGACATCCGGTGCCACAGACCGGCGCTCTACCAGCTGAGCTACGCCCACCACCGGAGACCTATCTTAGCACGGGGAAGGGTCGGGGAAAATAGAGGGTACAGGGAGAAGCGGGACTTGTCCAAAGCAACGTTGACGGAGAGGCTACGCAGCGTTGCGGGGAGTGGCGATCTTGATAGACTCGGAGTGGGTAAGTTGCGTCCCCGCGCATGAGCTCTCAAGGACCGCATCGGCGACATTTCGAGCGGCAGTTGACCTACGCGCGTCCGGTTATTGCTTTGCTGGCGCTTTTGGCGCTGGTGGACCATTCCGCGGCGCTGCGGGCAGGAGCGTGGAGTTACGCGTTTCTGCTGGGGTATCTGCTGTTTGCGCTGGGAATGGTCGCGCTGCAGCAGGCGTTTTCCCGGCGGGAGCTGCATTTGCCGGTGGCGGTGGACCTGGCGGCTTTCTTGATATTTCTTTTTCTGAGCCCGTCGCAAACGGCGGCGTGGTTTCCGTTCTTATTCGTGGCCTTCGCGGCGGGGGGCCAGTGGGGCATGCGCCCTTCGGTGTTCCTGACCGGCGGGTGCACGCTGGCGCTGGTGCTGCGGCCGGTAGTGCAGGGGGAGATGCACTGGGCGCGGGTGATTGGCTGGGTGGGACTGATGCTGACGACGTTCGCGGCGGGAGTGGGCCTGGCGTTTCTGGGAGATATGAGCCGGCGGTACACCGACGAGAATGAGTTTTTGTCGCGGCTGGCTTCCACGCTGCAAGTGGAGCGCGGGTTGGCGGAATCGCTGCGCATCCTGCTGAACGATCTGGCGGAGGCCTTTCAGGCGGAAGGGGCCATGCTAGCCTACCGCGAGCAGGAATTGGAGCGCATCTTCCTGTGGAATGTGCGCGCGGGGACGCTGGAGCGCATCGTGCCGATGAACCTGCCGATCGCCCGCGCGGACGGAATCCTAATGGATGACATGGACGCCAGCGTGTGCTGGAACAGCACCGAGGGGAAGGGGCAGGGATTCGGCTGGGACCGGAGGAACGGGAAGGCGCTGGAGCGCCTGCCGCGCATCCCGGGGCCGACGCAGAAGGAGCTGAAATTCCGGTCCCTGATGACGGTGGCGTTCGATGAGGGAGAGACGGCAGTGGGGCGGGTGTACCTGCTGGACGGGAAGAGGGCGTTTGAGCGGGAGGATCTGCGGTGGTTCGAGCGCATCGCGCGGCACCTGTCCGGGCCGTTGGAAAATCTGTTTCTGCTGCGGCACATGCGCGCGCGGGCGATCGAAGGAGAGCGCAGCCGCATCTCGCGGGACTTGCATGACGGCATCCTGCAAACGCTGCTGAGCATCGAGATCCAGCTGGACGTGATGCGCCGGAAGCTGCCGGGAGCGCCGGAGCAGGCCGCGGCGGAGCTGGCCAGCCTGCAGCAGACGGTGCGCAACGAGTCCGGGGAGCTGCGGCGGATGGTGACGGACCTGCGTCCGCTGCGCGTGCAGAGCGCGGACCTGACCGAACTGATGCGCGGGTTCGCCGAGCGCTTTCGCAACGAGTGCACGACCGGGCTGGACCTGCTGATCAACACCACGGATATCCAGGCCTCGGACCGGGTATGCAGGGAAATATTCCAGATATACAGAGAAGCACTCAACAACATAAAAAAGCATGCCAAGGCTTCCCATGTCGTGGTAAAACTTAGCCAGGATGACAGCCGGATTGTGCTGGTCGTGGACGATAACGGCAGTGGATTCAGTTTTGCGGGGCGGTTTTCAGGGGATGAATTGGACCGGCTGCGGCTGGGACCCATATCCATCAAGGAACGTACGCGCACAGTGGGTGGTGTGCTGACGGTGGAATCAAATCCGGGGCATGGAGCGCGGCTGACAGTCGAGATAGCGCTGGGCTAATCGTTAATCACTATGGCGAAAAACAAACAACAGATTCGTGTCCTGATGGCGGACGATCATGCCATCTTCCGCGACGGCCTGCGCAAGCTGCTGGACGCGGATGACGACGTTACCATTGTGGGCGAAGCGCAGAACGGCGCGGAGTGCATCAAGCTGATCGCCAAACTGAAGCCCGATATTCTCCTGCTGGACCTGCGCATGCCGGAGAAGGACGGCCTGGCGGTGCTCGAGGAAGTGAATTTCGACACCATGCCGACGCGGGTGATCGTGCTGACCGCGGCGGAGGACGACCGCGACGTGGTGCGGGCCATGCGCCTGGGCGCGCGCGGCGTGGTGCTGAAGCAATCGGCCACGGACCTGCTGCTCAAGAGCATTCATCGCGTGCACGCTGGAGAGATCTGGCTGGACAACCGCATGACCGCGGAAGTGATGAAGGCCTTCGCCAAGTCCTCGGAATCCGGGCCGCGGCGGGAAAAGCCGCTGCTGAGCGACCGGGAAAAAGAGATCGTGCAACTGGTGGCCCAGGGTTTCCGCAACAAGGAGATCGGGGAAAAATTGTTCATCAGCGAGCAGACGGTGAAGAACCACCTGCACAATATTTTCGATAAGCTGGGCGTCTCCGACCGCCTGGAACTGGCGCTGTACGCCATCCACCACAGACTGATTGACCATTCCTAATCCCCCGCTATGGCCCGGCAAAGAAACTCCGAGCCCGTTGAAGGACCAAGCGAAGTTAGACTCAGGGGAAGATTAAATAATTCTAAATAGACTTCCTTGAATTGCAGTATTACCTTGAAGGTAGTTTTGTTTCGTTCGGCTGCCTCTCAGCCCCCGAGATAATTCCGGTTTAACGAAAGTACCTAATACTCTCCGGCGCGGCCCCCGATTCCCCCCTCACCGCAGCAGAAACATCCAGCGAGGAAGAGCCATGCGCGAGCATGAAAACGACAGCCCCAACATTCTTGTTGCGGACGACAGCGAGGCCAGTCGCGACCTGCTGGAGACACTGCTCCGAGCCGAGGGCTATTCCGTGGCTTGCGCGGAGGATGGGCAGGAGGCGCTCGATGCGTTGCGAGGCCAGCGCGTGGATCTGGCCCTGCTGGACGTGGTCATGCCCCGGGCCAGCGGCTTCGATGTCTGCCAGGCAATGAAAGCCATGCCGGAAACGCGGCTGATCCCGGTGGTGCTGGTGACCGGGTTGCACAGCGCCAAGGACCGCATTCACGGCATCGAATGCGGCGCGGACGACTTCCTGAAAAAGCCGGTGAGCAAGGAAGAACTGCTGGCCCGGGTGCACTCGCTGCTGCGCATCAAGCATTTTACCGACGAACTGGAGAGCGCCGAATCGGTTTTGTTCAGCCTGGCGCTGAGCATTGAAGGGAAAGACCCCTACACCGACGGGCATTGCAAGCGGCTCGCAAGCTATTCGATGGCTCTGGCGGAACGTCTGGGTCTGTCCGAGGAGTTGCAGGTGGCCCTGCGCCGGGGCGCGACGGTCCACGACATCGGAAAGGTAGCCGTACCCGAATCCATCCTGCTCAAGCCGGGGCCGCTGACGCTGGAGGAGCGAACCGTCATGCAGCAGCACACCATCGTGGGAGAGCGCATCTGCGCGCCCTTGAAATCCTTCCGCCATGTGCTGCCCATCATCCGCCATCATCACGAAAAGCAGGACGGAAGCGGCTATCCCGACGGCCTGCGCGGGGCCGCCATTCCCGTGACGGCGCGCATCTTGCAAGTCGTGGACATCTACGACGCCCTCTCCACGAACCGGCCCTATCGCCAGGCCCTGTCTCCGCAAGACGCCCTGGGCATCATGCGCGAGGAAGCCAAGCGCGGATGGTGGGATGAATCCATCATCAATGAATTCGAGGGCGTGCTGCAAGATCAGCTGTTCGTTCAGACGGCATGAGAGGGATCTCGCGAGGCGGCCCAAGAAGGCTGGTGCAACCATGCGGTTGATGATGAGTAGGAACCTGATGCTTTGCAGTTTCGCGCTGGCCGCGGCCATTCTGGTGTTCGCCGGATGGGAAGCCTACCGCAGCACAGTCCAAGTCTCCACAGCCGCCGATGAGCGGAAGAACAGCTACGAGGTTCTGGCTACGCTGGGGGAGACGGTCGCCCGCTTGGCGGACGCGGAAGGCGCGGAGCGTGGCTATGTGGTCACGGGGGACGAATCCTACCTGCAGCCGCATCGCGAGGCCATCAAGCACTTGGATGAGGTTTTGACCCGCATGAAGAGCCGCACGGCCGGCCAGGCGAGCCAGCAGAAACGCATCCAGGAGCTGGAGCCACTGATCGAAAAGAAGCTGGCCCGGATTCAAGAGATTATCTCCTTGCGCCGGGGGAAGGGATTGGCCGCGGCAACTAGGCTGGTGAACGAGGGCAGTGGAAAACTGTGGATGGATGAGATTCGAGCGTTGATCGCGGAAATGCAAGAAGAGGAGCAGGGCCGCTGGCTGTTGCTCGAGCAGGCCATGCGGAAAGCCCTGACCCGCTCGGCGTGGGCCATCCTGCTGGGCAACGTGGCTGGCCTGACCCTGCTGGGGGTGGTTTTCGCGCTCCTGACCTACGAACTGGGGGAACGCCGGCGCGCGCAACGAGAGCTGGAACGAAGGGAAAGGTGGTTTTCGACGACGCTGGGCAGCGTGGGCGACGCGGTGATCGCCACGGATATGAACGGCGCGGTGAACTTCCTGAATCCGGCGGCCGAGTCGCTCACCGGGTGGAGCCTCGCGGAGGCGCGGGGAAAATCCATGGATTTGGTCTTCGACATTGTGAACGCGGAGACGCGGCAGCCCGCGGAGAACCCCGTCAAGAAAGTCTTGCGGGAAGGGAAAGTGGTGGGTTTGGCCGACCACACGCGGCTGCGCCACAGGGACGGCCGGGAGTTCGATATCGAAGACAGCGCAGCGCCCATTCTCACCAATGCGGGCGAGGGTCTGGGAGTGGTGTTGGTGTTCCGGGACATCACGGAACAGAGGCGCACCGAGGCGGAAATCCAGAGTTCCGAGGCGCTCCACCGCGCGGTGCTGGAGTCGGCGGCGGACGTGATCATCGTCATTGACGATGCGGGGCTGGTGCAAAGCTTCAACCCCGCGGCGGAGCGCAGCTTTGGGTGGAATGCCGGGGAAGTGATTGGCCGCAACGTCAGCATGCTCATGCCCGAACCGTACCAGTCTGGGCATGACGGTTATTTGCGCAGCTACATCCTGACCGGCGAGAAGAAGATCATTGGCATCCGCCGCGACGTCGGGGGGCTGCGCAAGGATGGCAGCCGCTTCCCCATCCATCTGGGGGTGAGCGAGATGCGCGTGGCCGGGCGGCGCCTGTTCGTGGGCATTGCCCGGGATATCACCGCGCAGAAGCAGGCGGAAGCGTCGATCAAGGCGAGCGAGGAAAGGCTGCAACTGGCGCTGGAGTCGGCGGAGATGGGCATCTGGGAATTGGATCTGGTGAAGGACCGGGCCCAACGCAACCTGAAACACGATCAGATCTTCGGCTATGCGTCGCTGCAACCGGAATGGGGGCACGAAATCTTCCTTACTCACGTTGTTGAGGAGGATCGCGAGGGAGTGAAGGAGAAACTGGAAGAAGCCATCGCGCGCGGGGATTACGATGTGGAGTGCCGGGTCCTCTGGCCCGACCTGTCGATTCATTGGATCTCCGAGCAGGGCCGCGTTTTTCGCAATGAACAGGGCGATCCGGTGCGGATGGTGGGCACGGTCGCGGATATCACCGGGCGCAAGGAGGACCAGGAATATCTGGTGTGCGCCAAGGAAGAGGCCGAACGCGCCAACAAGTTCAAGGATCAGTTCCTCTCGACCATGAGCCACGAACTGCGCACCCCGCTCAATGCCGTGCTGGGCTTCTCCGACCTGCTCACCGACGAGCGCTACGGCCCTTTGAACGAGCGGCAAGCGCGCTATGTAAACCACATCAAAGCGGGCGGGAGGCACCTGCTGAAATTGATCAGCGATATTCTGGATCTCTCGAAGATTGAAGCGGGGAGGATGGAGATCAGCCTGGAGGATGTGCCGGTGGGTCAGGCTGTGGCCGAGGTGCTCGACGCTCTACAGCCGCTGGCGGACCAGAAGGAGCAGTCGCTGGTCTCGCAGGTGGAGAAGAAAATGCATGTGCGGGCCGATCCCACGCGCTTCAAGCAGGTACTCATGAATCTGGTGGGCAACGCCATCAAATTCACTCCCAAAGGGGGCCGCATCGATCTGAGCGCGCGGCAGGTGAATGGGCAGGTGAGGATGGAAGTCATCGATAACGGCCCGGGAATTCCGGCCGAGGAACAGCAGCGCATCTTCGACGCCTTCTACCGCAAGACACGGGTGGGACAAGCTCAGGAAGGAACGGGACTGGGACTGGCCATCTGCGCGCGGCTGGTGGAAATGCAGGGCGGCAGGCTGGGACTGGAGAACGCGAGCGGGCGGGGCTCCTGCTTCTATTTCACCCTGCCCCGGGGGGAAACCGCCGCGGAAGCGGCCGCCCCGGCGGCTACGGGCAAAGTCCGCTCCGGGAAAATTCCGCGAATTCTGGTCGTCGAGGATGATCCAGCCGCGGGACAACTGATCATGTCGCAACTGGAATCGTCGGGTTATGAAGCGGTGTACTGTGAGGATCCGGAGCATGCCGCGGCGGTGGCGGCGGAACTGCAGCCGGACGCCATCACCCTGGACGTGCTGATGAAGCCGGTGCATGGACTGGAAGTTCTGCGGGAATTGAAGGCGGACAGGCGCACCTCCGGGATTCCCGTAATTATCATCAGCATCCTGGATCAGCCGGCCGCCGGAAGCGTTTTTGGGGCGGACGAGTACCTGGTGAAACCGGTGGAGAAGTCCGTACTGCTGGAGGCGGTGGAACGCTGCCTGGGCTCGCGCGTCACGGCGGCCCCCCGCCGGCCCATCCTGGTGGTGGAGGATGACGCAAGCACACGGGAGATGATTCATGAAGTGCTGTCGGCGCAGGGCTACACGGTTAACAACGCGGAAGATGGCGTAGCGGCACTTGCCAGCGTGGACCGTAGTTTGCCCGAGATGGTCATTCTCGATCTGCTGCTGCCGAAGGTCAGCGGTTTCGAGTTGCTGGCCGAGTGGCGGGGTAACCCGCGCACCGCGGATCTGCCGGTGTTTGTGCTGAGCGGCAAGGAATTGACCGCGGAGGAAGAGCAGTACATCCGGGCGCATGCCCAATCGCTTTTGCGCAAGCAGCTGTCCTGGAGAGAGCAACTCATCCGGCAATTGGGGCGCATCGTCCATTCCGCTGCGCGGGAGTAAATCATGAGGCTACGCATACTGGTCGTGGAAGATCACCCGATGAGCCGGGAGATGCTGTGCGACTGGCTGGAAGTGGAAGGCTATGAAGCCGCAGGGACAGCGGATCTCAAAAGCAGCTTCGCGGCCATCGAGGAAATGCCTCCACATGCGGTGTTGCTGGATATCAATCTGGGGACCGGGGATGGTCTCTCCGTGGTTTCCTGGATGCGCGGGAACCCGCACTTGAGCGGCATACCGGTGATTGCGGTGACGGCCGCGGCCACGGCTGCCGACAGGGAACGCATTCTTCGTGCGGGCTGCGTTGCCTGCCTGTCCAAGCCGGTTGAATTTAAATTGCTGCGGGAAGGGTTGAATCGCCATCTACATTTCCGGTTGCGAAAATAGAAGCGCAGAGTCCTGCCGGCTCCAAGAGTTCCTCATGCCCTTGATTCTGGCCGGCATGGAACGGTTAACCGTAAAGCAGGAGGGATGTTATGTGGCGAAGGGGTCATGAGCAATTGGCAAGAAATATCTAAAGCATTTAGAATGTGTTTGATACATAGAAAATGCCGCTACACAGAGGGCGTTTGGCGAAATCAGGGAATGGTTCGCGAGTACCCATTTCAGGAGGTTTCCTAGTACCGAGGTACCTAATGGGGGGCCATTTCGTTTGAACCCGGAGTCCTATTGTGAGACCGGGACTAGAGGGATAGAATCATCCCCGTAAGCTGAGGAGGTACGGTCTTGACTGGCACTGAGAGACGCATATCGCAGCGCTTTAACATGAAGTTGCCGATCACGGTGAAATGGAACGCCGGAGCGAGCGCGGGAGAAACCACCACGGAGTCCCGCGATGTGAGTTCGCACGGAGTTTACTTCTTTCTGCCGAAGGATGTGAAAGAAGGCTCGTCGGTGGAGATTTTGCTGACGCTTCCCAATGAGATTACCCTGGCGGGGCCGGTGAAGGTGCGCTGCCTGGGGCGCGTGCAGCGCACCGAAGCGCGCGAGGCCGGGGAAGTGGGAGTGGTGGCGGCGATCGAGCGCTACGAATTCATGCGCAGCGACGAAACCAAGTAACGGAATTATTGTCCGCAGTCAGCGGCAACAGACAGGTTGAGCCGGGAGGATTGGCCCGTAGGGCGATCTCCCGGCTCTTTGTTTTTGGGCCGTAGCGCGGCGTCTGCTTCGAACATCCGCATCCCGCGACCATCCTACGCTCGCACGGAGTGCCCCGCGCTTTTCCCCGCGCTGGCCCGGCGTTTTCCCGTCAGGCGCACCGTGCTGGCTTGCGGGCCGTTTTCCCCCTCCTCCTCGACAAAGGTCACCGCGCTACCCACTTCCAGGCGCCCGAAGCCCTCGTGCAGCACGCTGCGTTCGTGAAAATAGATTTCGCGGCCATCGCTGGTTTCCAGGAAGCCGAAGCCGCGATCGGGAAAGAGTTTGCTGACCCGGCCCTGCGGCGGCGGCTCGTGAGACTTGGTCTGGCCGCGGCGCAGCCGGACGTGGTCCTGCAGGCGGCGGCAGGCCACGCGGAACGCGTCGCTTAGGGCCACGTAGAGGTCCTTGTGCCCGGCGGCCACTTCGCGGCTCTTGCTTTCCTCGATCGTATCCGTCTGGCGCAGGGCGGAATAGAGCGTGGGCTGGTGCTTGATCACGATCTCCTTGCCGGGGACGGTAAGGTCAATTCGGACATGGTAGGGATTGCCTTGGGCGTGATGGAGGTGCGGTAGCTCGACCATCACACGGCAGCGCATGATGCGGGTATGGAATTTCTCCAGTCCTATTACCATCTCCCGGACCCACTCTTCAGCCTGCGCAGGGGGATCCACATTGCGGAAGCGAATGTCGACGGGAATCTTCATGGGGCAGCTCCTGGCAAAGAAAAGAACAACATGCGCGGTAAAAGAACCGTGCTTGGGATGAAGTGCACGCGTAGCACCAGATGGGCGCAGAATTGCATTGAATAAAATGTGTCTTTGCATGGAGATAGAACTGGCTTCTGGGAGCCGCGGGCGGTACGCGGACGCGCCTGGGCCGAATTTCTCAAAGATGGGGCATTTTCACCACTGGCGGAAAACGCCGCAGCGCGGAAGCGCGCAGAAGAAGTTTTCTCCAGCCTTTACAGCGAGATAGCCGCGGAGGGCAAATTGCTCCCTGTGAAAAGGATGAGTGCGCCTTTAACAAAGGCGGCTGAGCTGGGCAAGCGGCAAAGGATGGTCACCATGATCTTTCAAAATAGAAAAGCAGCCGGGGAGATGCTGGCAGAGAAGTTGGCGGACTATGCGGGCCGCGCGGACGTGGTGGTCCTGGCGATTCCCCGGGGAGGGGTGCCCGTGGGCGCCGAGGTGGCCCGGGCGCTGGGCGTGCCTCTGGATATTTTTATTGTGCGCAAGCTGGGCGTGCCCGGGCAGGAGGAGCTGGCATTCGGCGCGATTGCCTCCGGGGGAGTGCGCGTCCTGAACGACGACGTTGTGCGCATGGCGGGCATCACCACGGAAGAGATCGAGCGGGTGACGGAACGGGAAAAGAAGGAACTGGAGCGGCGCGAGCGGGTCTACCGCGGCGAACGCCCGGCGCTGGCAACAAAAGGAAAGACGGTGCTGCTGGTGGACGACGGAATCGCCACGGGCTCGAGCATGCGCGCCGGGATTGCCGCCCTGCGCCAGCACGCGCCGGCGCGCATCGTGCTGGCCACTCCGGTGGCGCCAGCTTCCACTTGCCGGCGGTTGCGCAACGAAGTGGACAGTATTGTCTGCGTGGACATGCCGGAAGCGTTTCATGCCATCGGGCAGTTCTACGCGGATTTTCTGCCCACCCTGGATGAGGAGGTTTGCGCGCTGCTGGAGGAAGCCAGGCCCACGCCGGCGCGCGCGGCCAGCAATTGAGTTGCGCTGGCGGAAAGGGGAACGTCCATGAATAGCACGGGAGTAAAGCAAAAAATCGAGGAGATGG
>JAIQGC010000138.1 GCA_020072805.1 Terriglobia bacterium | reverse complement strand
CTCTCCCGGTTTGGATAAGAATAACTTCTGTTCTACTGCTCCGGCCTGCTGGGGCATCTGATAGGTGCGGCTGACAGCATCTACAGCCACCACGCCCTTGACGCGCTGCGGGTGGCGAATGGCTATCTCGTAGGTGGCCGGTCCACCGGCCGAGGCCCCCAGGACCCCGAATTGATCTATTCCCAAGCCATCTAGCAGGGCCACCAAGGCATCTGCCTGTTCCGGGTAGGTAGCGCCTACGGTTAGAGGGGTGCCCAGATACCCCGGTCTGGAAGGGCAGATAATCTGAAACCCCTCTGGAGGAAACATATCCCCCAATCCCAGAGCCTGATCATAGCCGCCAGGCCCTCCATGAATGACCAGAAGAGGGTACCCTTCTCCAGCGACCGCGTATTCAATGGGACCTTTGGCGGTTTCCAGGAGAGAACTCTCCCCGGGATTCCAGAGAGGAACTTTTATCATCTAAATTCTGCTCCTCGATAGGATTTAACGTCTGGCGACCCGCAGACTTTCAGGCCAGATCCGGGTCTGGGGATAAGATAGTCCGGTTTGGCTGCTGAGTCCACTGATTTAGGGAATTAAGTGCCAAGGGCCATGGCGCCGGAGCCGGGTTTTCAAGAGAAGCATACCGCGGCCTCAGGTCCATGGCAGGACGATATTCTGAGGATGACCGGATGCAAGTTAATGGTGCCGGAGGCCGGACTCGAACCGGCACAAGGTTGCCCTCGGGGGATTTTGAGTCCCCTGCGTCTACCAATTCCACCACTCCGGCAACCACCCTATTTTAGCTTGCTGGGGTCCGGGTTGGCAAGGGGCCCGCAGAAAAAATCTGGTCGGGAAGACGGGGGGGGTGCCTCCAGAAAAAGGTGGGGGGGGAAGCGGCTGCCCCCTCCCTCCGGGCTAGTACTTAATTGCAGAAATTCACGCCTTATTTGAGAGCCATTTTTATCACCCCCCTTTTGCAAAGGGGGGTTAGGGCAGTAGTGTCCGGCAGAGATTTTGCATGAACGGTGGCAGATTGAAAACGAAAAATGGAGGCGCAGGGATTTAGCCGGGAGTGGCGCAGTCTGAAACCGGTACCAGCAAAAACCCCCTCTCCCCGCTTGGGGGGGAGAGGGGAAATATCTTGGAAATTCCACAGGATAATTAGATCTGACTTATGGAAAAGGTATCTAAAACCGGCCTCTTAGCAATAAGCTTGCCGGACAATACTGGGATTTGGGGGGATTATTAACGCCTTCCTATTCCGACTAAGCCTTTTTCAGAGCTCTCAAGATGATTTTCGCAACCAGGTACAAAGGGGATTCCAGATGGCTTTTACTAAGCCTGGCCAGAGCCCGGCCACCTTCCTGCGGCGCCCGGGCCGCTGCTCCTCGCCCTACTGGCTGGGGCGGTAAACCGGAATCTCCCGGGGACTTGACGGAGTCATGGGCGGGGCTCTGCCGGGTAGATTGGAGATAAAAAACATAGCGGGCGTATTGCACGGGAGAAAGGATGGCCATCTCCTCCTCGTCCTGGCGCTGCTTCAATCTCTCCACTTCCCGCTGCTTCTGCTTAATGCTGGTCAGGATGGTCTTCACTTCCTGTTCCGGGGGTTGGGGCTGCTCCATGACCTGCTGCAGCCGCCTGAACTCGGCCTTGCTCTCGTTGACCAACTGATGCCGCATGGGGTGATAGCGCTGGTCGATTTGGAGCAACTTGTCCACGGTGTGCTGGTCCACGCCCAGGGCCGGCCCCAGTTGACTCTTTTTGACTTCCTGAAACTGTTCTTTAAAACTGCCGGAACTGCCGCCGGGTTGGGCCCAGGCCAGGGTGGCGCCGGCCATCCAGGCCAGCATCAGGCCAAGACAATGGAGGAGGAGCTTTCGAGACATGATCCATCCTTTTTCTTTTGGTGGAGTTTTTTCAGGAAAAGCTCTTTTTCCTGGTCAGTCATCCCGGCCAGGATGGTATCCAGATCCCCGCTGGGAAAATCCAGATCATCGTCCGTCCAGGCGCCGTTATCATCCAGGGTGGCATAAGAAAATTGTTCGGCAGCCGCCCCCAGGGGGGCCTGGGCCACGGCCGGGGTCTGGGCACTTTCCGCTTTGGGGGCCTCCGCCATTTTGGGGGCCTCAGCAGGCGCTAAAGCCGCCTTTGACTTGGCCAGGGCCGCCGGTTGAGCCGGTTCACCGTTCGTCGGCGCCGCCTTTTGGGCCACCTGGGGTGGCGGCGCCAGAAGCGGACGCTCGGGATTGGTAATATAGGTGGCCACCCACAGGAGCAGGACCGCCAGGGCCGGGGCTCCCAGGAGATAGGGCAGCCTGGACCACCAGGGGCTGATTCGCTGGGTTTCAGGGGGGGCCTGCTGGGTTTCATGGGCCACCCGGGCCAGCTTCAGGTGCAGGTCCCGGGAAAACTCCGTCCAGAACTCGGGACCGGGCTCCGCCACCGGGGCCGCCTTGATAGCCGCCACGACCTCTTTGAGCGCCGCCAGTTCCCGCCGGCAGGCAGGGCAGTGCTCCAAATGGCTCTTCAGCCGCCCCTTCCAAAAGGCGGGCAGATCACCGTCGGGGTACTCTGGCAGCCACCGCTGCAGAAGGGCGCATTGCCACCTCATGTTCGTCCTCGCTGTGGAAATATTTCTTCAAGGTCTTCAACGCCTGGCAGTAGTTGACCCGGGCGGCGCCTGCGGTGCCTCCCAGGACCTGGCTGATTGCCTGGTAGGACAACCCCTGCTCCACCTTCAGGGTAATGACCGCCCGCTGCTTGGCCGGTAGCTTTTCTAAGGCCGCGTAAAGGCGCTGGCGGTTGTCCTGGGAAACCAGGTCTGATTCCGGCGACTCTTTGCCCACGAGAACCATGGTGTCCATATCCACCGGATCCCCAAACTTCTTGCGCGACTTTAAGTAGTTGTAGCATTGGTTGATGGCTATCCGAAACAGCCAGGTGCGGAACTGGGCATCCTGGCGAAAACTCTTTATGTGCACAAAGGCCTGGAGAAAGGCCTGTTGGGTCATATCCTTGGCCTCTTCCGGATCGCTGACTATGCGGCACGCCAGGCCATAGACCTCCCGCTGGTATTTCTTTACCAGTTCTTCGAACGCCGGGAGCTCTCCGTCTTGCGCCCGGGCCACGAGCTGTGCTTCAGTCATGGGGTCTTATCACCGGCTTTCATTAATTTAGACCTTGAACCAACGAAAATGTTAAATCGACTTTACTCAGAGTCTCTATCTTTATCAAGCGATCAGCCATCTTGGGATCGACTCCTGGGATCAGGCTTAACGTTCATGAACCGTATGCACTTCACCGCCGAAGATGAAAGTTTCGGCTCATTTCTTACCAATGGCTAAGGAATTGTAGGACAGGCGCCCTCGCCTGTCCAGGGACAGCCGGGGGCGGCTGTCCTACATTACCACACCGTCCCCCAG
>JAIQGC010000156.1:2031-2666 GCA_020072805.1 Terriglobia bacterium | reverse complement strand
GTAACAAGCAGACTGCCACAGAACATCAGAATCAACAACCCTCTCATTCTCATCTGGTTCTCCGTCGCTTCGGTTTTCATCTATATAACCTGAATTATGCACGCGATGAGGGATTGGAGGGCACGCTGAGCTGAAAAAAACCATTTGGGGACCCCCAAAAACTGGGGTAAAAGAAAGTTCGCCAAAACAATTCTTTGAACTCCAGGAGGTCACCCAAATGGTTACGAACAGAAATCAGCATAACTCTGAAGGCCGCGCCAAACAAGCCTCCAATGAGGCTCACTCTAACCCTAATAAAATCGGGGCTTCCACGCCGTATGACTTCTCTGCAAAAAATCTGACGCCATATGGCGGCCTGCTGCCAGTTGCCACAATGCTCGAGAAAGTTGGCTTTCAGGAGCTGGTCGAAGAAACTGTGACGCTGGAAAGAAGCACCAAGGTGATGTCGACATACCAATTCATTCTGGCGATAGTCATGGGCATTTACGTAGGCTTCGCGCGGCTCAATCAGTTGCGCTACATCGCCCGGGATCCGCTCTTGGCAGGGATATTGAGGGTTACGCACCTGCCGCCGCAAAGCACGCTCTGGCGATTTCTCAATTCGCTGCACGCCGGCATCGCCCGGCAGATCCAGT
>JAIQGC010000156.1:0-1980 GCA_020072805.1 Terriglobia bacterium | reverse complement strand
GTGCACACGCTCTACGGCAAGCAGGTGGGAGCACGTAAGAGCTATAACCCGAAAAACCGTGGTAAGAAAAGTTACCAGCCGATCCTGTCGTTCTTGGCTGAGACCAGGGAATATGTGGCCGGTGAGCTCCGCAATGGGGACCGGCCGACAGGAAAGCAGATTGCGCGGCATCTTCAGGAAGTTTTTCAGTCGCTACCTCATTGTGTGGTATCGATTTTTGCCCGTGCCGATTCGTGTTTCTATTGCTGGGAAGCGGTGGAAGCGTACGAAAAGTTCAAATGCCGCTTCATCATTGTAGCGCGCAAGACGTCTCGCCTGCTGGAGGAGTTGGTCGCGGCCCAATGGAAGCGGTCGCCGCGCACAGATGCGGACGAACAATGCGAGTTCTGGTATCAGCCAAAGGGCTGGGGCAAACCGTATAGATTTATTGCCTTGCGTTCTGAGAATGAGCCGGATGACGAAGAGGAACCCGATGAGGTGGTGCAATATCAGTTGTTCGCAACCAAGCAGTACAAGTACCGAGTGTTCGTGACCAACATGGAGGGGCCGATCGATAAGCTGGTCTGGTTTTACAGTCAGCGGGCCGGGGCGGAGAATCTGATCAAGGAATCGAACAACGATGCCGGACTGGCGGCGCATCCTTCCCGCCTTTTTGTAACCAACCAGAATCACTTCCATCTGGCCATGCTGGCCTACAATCTTAACGCCTGGTTGATGCTCTTTAATCGGGAAGCCACCGATACGACGGAGTCGCTAAAGCACACCACACTCGCGACCGCGCGGCTGCGCTTTCTGTTCATAGCGGCAAAGATCTGGCGCCATTCAGGGCGCACAGGAGTGAGCTTCAGCGATCATTACGAAGAAAAAGGTCTGTTCAGGCGGTTGATGGAACGGCTGAGGGCCATTGACCCACGCGGTGACAGCTTTGCGCCGGTCGTGGAAAGCGCTCTTGTCTGAGCATAAGAACAAAGCCGAGGCTCACTAAACGAAACAAGCGAGGCAACAACAACTAATATTACCGAACGGTTCCGGAAGCCGCAACCAAGGTGCGGTTAGAAGTGTCCCTCGCGAAGCAATATACATCCGACAATCTGTCTATGGGGGTATCCCCTTGACTCAAGTAGCCACTATTAGTTGTGGTGCCGCGCTGTGGCGCCGGCCTGGGCGTCCGGCTCGCACGTGCTTGACGAGCGACTGGTAGGGAGCCGGATCGACTGCGACGGCCTGCTGCACAAGCCGGTAGAACGGTTTTCCGCGATGCCGGCAAGCGTTCGCGGATAATCTTCCATCAGCGCTTACCCTACAGATGGTGGTCACTTGAGTCAAGGGGATACCCCATTTCTGTCTAATCTGCAAAGGAGCACAGTCCCTCAGCGGGGTCAATGGTTTTCCAACAATCGGTGCATAGAAATTTATGCACCGCCTGCAAGCACTTAGTGATAAGGGGCTTATAGGATCACATTCTTCGAGGGGCATTTGGCTCAAACGCGGTCATGCCATCCAGCGGTTGCTCAACGGGCATTCCGGGCGTTTCCGTGCATAATTCAGGTATCATAAGAGATTGAATTTGGGATTCTGGTGACTGCTTCGAAAATAAGGTAGGCGCCGGCCGCCGGACGGCGCCTTCTTACAACATGCAACAAGGCCGCGTCCGGCGGCCGCGGCCTACCTCGTAGCCGAGACTCCCGATTTTCATGCGCTTGGGTGCGCCCCACGCATGGAAGACTGTTTCGAAAATGCAAGAAGTCAGAGGCGCGACCGTGAGGGAGCGGGACGGCCGGACGATGCCGGCATGCCGCCCGCGCGCTGACGCTTGCGGCTCTGACTACGTTCCAATTGCTCACCTTTCATATAAATTGTACGTGCAACTTTTGTCTGTCCCAAAAATACCCCCTTTAAATAATTTGAAACACAATATAATACAATATATTTATTTGTCAAGGAAAAAACGGTAACTCGTTTATATAAAATTATTTTTAT
>JAIQGC010000088.1 GCA_020072805.1 Terriglobia bacterium | reverse complement strand
CTGCATTAAACCAGCCGCGGGCTTTTTTCTCTCGCCGATTTTTCTTGCGTGCGCGCCCGAGCCCGCCTAGCCTTACGCTTTCGCAATGAGAGCGCGCTAATTCGCCATGACCTGGGACCCCGTCTACAAACTCGTGAAACAAATTCCCCGCGGCAGGGTTCTTACCTATGGAGCGGTGGCTCGAATCTTGCGCCTTCCCGGCGGCGCACGCTCCGCCGGCCGCGCCATGGCCGCCACTCCCCAAGGCCGCGGCATCCCCTGGCACCGCGTCGTCGGCGAGCGCGGGCGCCTCCTCATCCGCGAACCCTACGCCAGCCTCCAGCGCAAACTCCTCGAAACCGAAGGCGTCTCCCTCATCGAATCCCGCGTGGACCTCAAACTCCATCTCTGGACTCCGCCCCGCCGCGCCACCCGAAAAGTACAATCCGCCTGACAACCCCTTCCCTAGCCCAAGATGCACACTCCCGAACCCTGGCTCTTTCTCCTCTCTGCGCCCTCTGCGTCTCCGCGTTAACCTCTTATCTTTTCTCTTCTCCCTCCCCTGAATGACGGCCCAGGCCCCGTTCTGCGGTATGCTATACGTTCATTTCCCGAACGGAGCCGCCGCGCCATCACTTCACTCATGTCCAACCCCATCCTCCAAGTCGAAAACCTGACCAAGCGCTACGGCGCCGTCGAAGCCATCCGCGGCGTGAGCTTCGCCGTCGAGGAAGGCGAAGTCTTCGGCCTGCTGGGCCCCAACGGCGCGGGGAAAACCAGCACCGTCGAAATCCTGGAAGGTTTGCGCACGCTGGACGGCGGCCGCGTATCGGTCTGCGGCCTGGATCCGCAGCGCAATCCGCAAGAACTAAAACGCGAAATCGGCGCGACGCTGCAAGCCACTTCCCTGCCCGATAAAATGCGCGTCTTCGAAGCCCTGAAACTTTTTGCCAGCTTCTACGAACGCCGCCGCGATCCCGAAGAACTGCTCAAGCGCTTCGGCCTGGAAGAAAAGCGCAATGCTTTCTATAACCAGCTCTCCGGCGGACAGAAGCAGCGCCTGGCCCTGGCCATGGCCCTGGTCAACGACCCGCGAGTCCTCTTCTTCGACGAGCCCACCGCCGGGCTCGACCCGCAGGTGCGCCGCGAAATCTACGGCGTCATCGAAGAGCTGCGCCGCGAGAAAAAAACCATCGTCCTGACCACCCACTACATCGAGGAAGCCGAGCGCCTGTGCGACCACGTGGCCATCGTGGACCACGGCAAGGTCATCGCCCAGGGCACCCCGCGCGAACTGCGCCAGCGCTCCGGCGACACCACGCGCATCGAAGTCCGCCTGGCCAAACCCGGCTCCGTGGACAAACTGAAATCGCTCGACGGCGTGACCGACTGCCGCGAAGTCGATAGCACCTTCATCCTTCATTGCCAGCGCCCACCGCAAGCCATTGTCGCCCTTGTAAAACACCTGGAAGCGGAAGGCAACGAGCTGACCAGCCTGGAAATCTCCACGCCCTCTCTCGAAGACGTCTTCATCGAACTCACCGGAAGGAGGCTGCGCGATTGAAACATTTTCTTACGCTCACGCACAGCCGCATCAGCCTGACCATGCGCAACAAGATTTTTCTTTTTTTCACGTTGCTCATGCCGCTGGGAATGTTCTTCCTCTTCGCCGGCGTCTTCGGCAAGGGCGAGCCGCGCATGGTGGCTTATCTGCTCGGCCCGGTCATTTCCCTGACCGTGATGGGCAGCTTCTGGGGTCTCAGCGCGAATCTGGTCATGTACCGCGAACAGGGAATCCTGCGGCGCTTTCGCCTCGCTCCCCTGACTGCCGCGGACATGCTGGCCTCGAGCCTCGCCGCCAATTTCATCCTGACGGTTCCCACCGTGGTCATCGAAGTCCTCCTGGCGCGCTGGGTCTACCACGTCACCCAATTCGGCAATCTTTTCGCCGTCGTTCTCCTGGTCAGCGTGGCCACCATCTCCTTCGCCTCGCTCGGTCTGGTCGTAGCCAGCGTCACCAACTCCATGCAGGAAACCCAGGTCATCTGCCAGATCGTCTGGTTCGCCCTTCTGTTTTTCTCCGGAGCCACTTTTCCCCTGCCCACCCTGCCCAAAATTGTGCAAGGCTTCGCGCTGTTTTTGCCGGCAACTTATCTGGTCGCCGGCTTGCAGAAGGCCATGCTGCTTGGCGCAAAGACCTGGGACCCCGCGCTCGAAATCCTGGTTCTGGCCGTCTGGGCCGTCCTCGCTTTCTTCATTTCCACGCAACTCTTCCGCTGGGAACCCGAGGAAAAAGTAACGCGCAACGCCAAACTCTGGGCCGTCGCCACGGTTCTGCCCTTCCTCATTCTGGGCGTATGGGAAAGCAAATATGGCAAGCTCCCCGCCCAATCAAAATCCATTTACCAATCGGCCTTCTCCTCGGGCAAAACCGCGCCGGAGGCCAAGCCCGCCGACCAGGCCCCGCGATGAGCAAATGCACGCCAATTTGGCGGCGATTTTCCCAAGACTGGTACCACCGGCGGATTGACGCTCTCATCTCCCTGCCGTATTCTGCCGATAGGTTTCCATGAGAGTCCCCGCGAGGGAGCACCAACCGATTCGACCAGGAGAGCGGTAATGCCCATACAGAAGACGGAAAAAATCTGGCACAACGGAAAATTCATCAATTGGGATGACGCGCACCTGCACGTCCTTTCCCACGTGGTCAGCTACGGCTCGGCGGTCTTTGAAGGCATTCGCTGCTACGAGACCAAGCAGGGTCCGGCCATCTTCCGCCTGCACGAGCACATGCAGCGCCTGGTCAACTCCGCCAAGATTTACCGCATGGAGCTGCCCTACACCGCCGAGCAGTTCGGCAAAGTAGCCGTCGAACTCGTGCCCATGAACAAGATGAGATCCTGCTATGTGAAGCCCATGGCCATGCGCGGCTATGGCGAAGTGGGCGTCAATCCGCTGAGCTCTCCCGTGGAATGTTACATGGCCTGCTGGTCCTGGGGCGCCTATCTCGGCCCGGAAGCTCTCGAAAAGGGTGTGGACGTCTGCGTCAGCTCCTGGACGCGCATCGCTCCCAACACGCTCCCGGCCATGTCCAAGGCCGCGGCCAACTACATGAATTCGCAGCTCATCAAAATGGAAGCGGTGCTCAACGGCTACCTGGAAGGCATCGCGCTGGACACTTCCGGATACGTGAGCGAAGGCTCGGGCATGAACGTATTCGTCGTGCAGAACGGCACCGTCTATACCCCGCCGCTGGGCGCCAGCGTTCTTCCCGGCATCACCCGCGACGCCGTTCTGACCATCTGCGAGGATCTGGGAATTCCCGTGAAGGAGCATCTCATCCCGCGCGAAATGCTCTATATCGTGGATGAAGCGTTTTTCTGCGGAACGGCCGTCGAAGTAACCCCCATCCGCACGGTGGACAAGATCGTGGTGGGCAAGGGCCGCGGCGGCGACATCACCAGGCGCATTCAGGAAGAGTTCTTCGCCCTCACCAGCGGCAGCAAACCCGACCGCCACAAGTGGCTGACTCCCTGCGGAGCCCCCGTGGGCGCAGCGCGCTAAACACAAAGGAGGAAATCCCGTGTACAGCACGCCGCAGAAGCTCTCCGCCGAATTCATCGGCACGTTCGCGCTGGTCTTCTTCGGGGCCGGGGCCATCTGCATGGACCATTTTCTCCACGGCGCGGGCAACCCCGGCCTGCTGGGAATCGCCCTCGCCGCCGGCCTCTCCTACGCCCTTATGGTTTCCACTCTCGGCCACGTCTCCGGCGGCCACTTCAATCCCGCGGTGACCACCGGCCTGTGGGTGATCAAGCGCTTCAACACCGGCGACACCATTCTCTACTGGCTGGCGCAGCTCGCCGGAGCCGCGGCCGCCGCCTTCCTGCTCAAGTCGCTGGTCCCGGAAGACGCCTGGCGGGCCGTGGCCCTGGGCACGCCCGACCTCGCGCGGGATTTGCCCAAGTGGAATGCCATTCTCATCGAGACCATCACGACGTTCTTCCTGGTACTGGCGGCCTTCGCTGCCACCGTGGATGAAAAAGCCGCCGGAGGAAAAATTGCCGGCCTGGGCGTGGGTCTGGCCGCCACGGTGGGAACGCTGGTGGCCTGGCCGCTGACCGGCGCGGCGCTCAACCCCGCGCGCTTTTTCGGTCCCGCACTGGCCGCGGGCCACTGGGCCAATCAAGGCGTTTACTGGCTGGGTCCGCTGGCCGGTGGATTCGCCGCCGGCCTGGTTTATGATTCGCTCTTCCTGAAGAAAACCTGACCGCCGTTCGAACCGCACAAACGTACAGGTAACTGGCTGGGAACGGGCCTCCGCGCCGCGCTTGCCCGCGGGGTAGGCGGATGCTACGTTTGCAAGCGGACCGGCCCGACGCCGTCCATACGGGGATAAACGCAAAATGGCGCTCAGCGTTGACGATTTGCTGCGACGCGCAGTGGAAAACAGATCTTCCGACTTGCACCTGAAGGTGGGCAACCACCCCTATTTGCGCGTGGACGGGCAACTGACGCCCATGACGGATGTACCGCGCATTTCGCCGGAAGAAATGCTGTCCATGGCATTCAGCATGATGACCAACCGGCAGAAGCAGAAGTTCAAGGAAACCGCCGAATTGGATATGGCCTACGGTGTGGCCGGGCTGGGGCGCTTCCGCGTGAACGTATTCCAGCAGCGCGGGAACGTGGGCATGGTGCTGCGCGTGATTCCCACGAAGATTCGAACGGCGGAAGAACTGGATTTGCCGTCGGTGATCAACAAGATTTGCGAAGAGCAGCGCGGGCTGGTGCTAGTGACCGGGACGACGGGGTCGGGCAAATCCACCACGCTGGCGTCCATGATCGACCGCATCAACGCGACGCGCGCGGACCACATCATCACCGTCGAGGACCCCATCGAATTTCTGCACCGGGACAAGCGCAGCTTCATCAATCAGCGCGAAGTGGAAGTGGACACGGCGAATTTTTCGACGGCGCTGCGCGCGGCCTTGCGCCAGGACCCCGACGTGATTCTGGTGGGCGAAATGCGCGACCTGGAAACGATTTCGACGGCGCTGCTGGCCGCGGAAACCGGGCACATGGTCTTCTCCACCTTGCACACCCTGGACGCCACGGAAACGATTCAGCGCATCATCGCCGTTTTTCCACCTCCCGAGCAGAAGCAGATTCGTCTGCAACTGGCCTCCACGCTGAAGGCCGTGGTCAGCCAGCGGCTGGTGCGGCGCTCGGACGAAAAAGGGCGCGTGCCGGCGGTGGAAGTGATGATCGCCACGGCGTACATCAAGGATTGCATCATCAACCCGGACAAGACGCGCATGATTCACGACGCCATCGCCGCGGGCACCAGCCAGTACGGCATGCAGACCTTCGACCAGTCGCTCTTCGACCTGTATTCGAAACAGCTCATCACCATGGACGAAGCGCTGACGCGTTCGACCAATCCCGACGAATTCAAGCTGCGGCTGCAAGGCATCCGCTCGAGCGCGGATACGGCGCGCGAAGAGATGGAAAAGCAGATGGCGGATTTCGAACGCACCTCCTCCCCCAAGCGGTAGGCTTACGGCCGGCAATTCGCGATTCAAGAAGCGGCAAGGGAGCGTATCCCTGCCGCTTCTTTTTTGCTGGCGCCAATCGTTTTTTGCTTCGCTTGATTCCCTTCCGGCCACGCACTATGCTTCTGGCGTGCGTCCTCCCCGCAAACTGGAAAGCGAAACGGAACTCTACGAAGCCGCGATCCGCGCGCTGATGCGCCGGGCGCATTCCGTACATGAAATGAGAAAATCGCTGGAACGGCGCGCGGCGAGCAAGGAGATGGTGAAGAGCGTACTGGACCGGCTAAAGCGGCAGAATTTGCTGGACGATGCGAAGTACGCGCAGCAGTTCACGCGGCAGAGAATCCAGATCCGGCGGCAAGGAAAGTTTCGAATTGCGCGGGATCTGCGCACGCGGGGCGTGCCGGACCGGCACATCGAGACGGCGCTGGCCGCGGCGGGCACGCCGGAGGATGAAACCGCGCTGGTGCGCAAACGCATCGAGCGCAAGCTGAAAGCGCTGGGCGGGGTGATTGACCAGAGGAAAATCGCTTCGCTTTACGGCAGCCTGCTGCGATTGGGTTTTCCTTCGGACATCATTCGGCGGGAGATTCGGGCGATGACGCGAGAGGAAGTTCCGGAGATATCGGACAGTTCAGAAGAGTCCGCTTAGGCGTGCATTTTTGAGATGGACAGGTAGGGGCACGGCATGCCGTGCCCCTACCGAGCACGACGACTGCCGCGGGACGGCGGGATTATTCCACAAATTGCGTCAGCGGACTGGGCACGACGGCCGGCGGGCGAAGGAAAGTCCAGACCAGATTAAGCGTGAAGAGAGTCACCGCGGTCATTTCAATGACGGCGGAAACGGGCAGGAGATTCCAGGCCCAGGCGGCGAAATTCTGGTAGGCCAGAATTTCCGAGCCGACGCGCAGGGCGCAACCGGTCATCAGCAGGGCCAGGGTGGCGAACATCAGGCGCGGGCTGGCCAGCACATGCATGCCGCAGAAGGACGGCAGAATTCGCTGCCCCACGCTGAAGATCATGGCAGCGACGAATCCGACGGTCAGGGCGTGGCGCGAAGCGCCCAGAATTCCCGCGCTGGCCATGAGATTGCGCGAGGCCCAGACGCCCAGCACGGCGGAAAGAACCAGCCAGACGTAAGCGCCGCGCACAAAGTAAGGAAAGCTGGGATGCACGCCGGCCACCTTGGGCAATTTCGCTGACGATTCGAAAATGCGCAGCGCAACTCCCGCGCAAACTGCGCCGGCGAGAAGCGCATAGGAGGCCAGCGCAAAGGAGCCGAACAGCGCGGCCAGAACGCCCGCGGAATTGAAGGCGAGCGCCAGAAGGAGCAGGCGGGGACGCACTGGGCGCAGTCCGAGAAAAACGGTCACCCAGCGCGCGCTGAAGCCCCAGACCATGGGAACGAGGAAGCCCCAGGCCGCGACGACGAGATAGCGCTGGTCAAAGAGATGCGGGAAAGCGGGAGAGGAGCCATTCAGCGCGAGCGAAAAAGATTCCAGCGTCTGCAGGACCAAGGTGAGCAACAGGCCGGTCGTTCCCGCGATGACCACGTACACCCAAGTGTCCCAGGCCATTTTTTCGTTTTTGATGGAGGCGTGGGCGGGGCCGATGGTAATGAAAAACAGGGCGAAGGCGGCCAGTTCGAGCACGGCGGAAAGCGGGAGAAGCGCGCGCCAGTGCCAGGGAACAATGACCACGCCCCAGCGGAGCAGGACGCCCGCGGTCCACATGGCCCAGCAGGTCCAGGCGCGCCAGAGCGCAATGGGCTTCATTTTGCGCAACTTGGGAATGGAATAGAAACCGATGCCCAGGATGAAGGTGGCCACCCAGCCGAAGATTTGCGCGTGTCCGTGGGCCTGAATCCAGCCGGGAGCCACCGACTGTGCGGCCTGCAGTTTGCTGATGGAGATGAGGTTCCAGACGCCGAGAAAAGTTCCGGGCAGAAGCATGAAGGCCAATCCGGTCAGGATGTAGGTCAACAACAGCGCGGAGAGAGCGGTTTCGCGGGCGATGGTGCGGTCCATGAGGGATTGGGTGCGTGCGTCGAGCCACTGCGGCTTGCTGGTGGCGCTTCCGATTGCGCTGGCCATTTTCGTCTCCCCGCCGCGCAGGCTTTCCACACTCTTGCACGGCTCACAAGGAAAGCTTAGCTTTCCCCTCCACCCCGCGCTGTGACATAAGTCCCAGGGAGCCGCCCGGAGGCGCGGGCGGCAATTGCGGCAACTCTTGCCCCTCTGCCATAATGCATCGTGGG
>JAIQGC010000121.1 GCA_020072805.1 Terriglobia bacterium | reverse complement strand
TGCAGTACCCTTCACCTTCACCACCAACTACGGAGTCACCGCGGCCGCCACTTCTTCTTCGATCTTCGCGCAAAACGGTATCTTTGCTTCTACCACCTCGCACTTCGCCAACCTCGACTACACCGGCACCTTTGGCTTTTCCACCTCATCACCAAACGCCGCCTCCACTATCTTTACCTTCAACGGTCAGCCGTTTATCACCGCTTCGAGTACCGGGTTAAATACCAGCCTTGGCTATCAGGCGCTTAACGGCAATACTTCAGGTCTGGACAACAGCGCCTTTGGCTACGGTGCTCTCGGCCTAACTCCCAATGGTGTAGGCAACACGGCTATCGGCTTCTCGGCGCTCGCCAATTCTTTTAACGGTAACTACAATGTCGCCGTTGGTTATCAGGCGGGCATAACGGTTGGAAACAGCGGTTCGGCCAACATACTCATCGGCTCGCATGTATCGACCGCCAACGTCGTTCTCTTTGGCGCTTCCGGCAACCTGGGTATCGGCAATGAAATCTACTTCCCAGATACACTCGGCAACAACCAGCTCAACATCGGCAATTTGCTCTATGGCACGCTGCCGGCCACCTCCACCTCGCTCAAACTCCCAACCACCGGCTCCCTTGGTCTTGGCACCACCTCGCCCTTCGCCAAGTTCTCGATTGCCGCCAACAACGGTGATACTGAAAATACGCTCTTCGCCATCGGCTCCTCAACCCAGAGTGCCACCACCACCCTCTTCTCGATATCAAACACCGGCTCCACTACGGCTGCAGTACCCTTCACCTTCACCACCAACTACGGAGTCACCGCGGCCGCCACTTCTTCTTCGATCTTCGCGCAAAACGGTATCTTTGCTTCTACCACCTCGCACTTCGCCAACCTCGACTACACCGGCACCTTTGGCTTTGCTACTTCATCCGCAAATGCTTCATCGACGATCTTCGCTTTCAACGGCCAGACATTCATAACGGCCTCCTCAACAGGCTCCAATACATCGCTCGGGCTTAATGCACTCGCCGCCGACCTCTCCGGCACTGAAAACACTGCCGTGGGGTTTGGTACCTTGCGCTCAAACACTGCAGGCTCACAAAACGCTGCATTCGGCGTTCTTGCTTTGAGAGACAACCAGAGTACGCAAAATGCCGCGTTTGGATACGGCGCACTGTTTGGTAACACCACCGGCAACTCAAACACCGCTGTAGGTATGCTTGCCTCGGGCAACAATACGAACGCAAACGGTACGGTTGCTGTTGGCGATCAGGCAGCGCTGGGTGGGCTGGGTTCGTATAGCGCACAAGGATATACCGCGGTAGGTGTACTGGCCGGATTCCTACTTGCCACCGGCGCCGACTACAACACCCTTATCGGCTACCAGTCAGGTAAAAACATTTCCAGCGGCTACTCCAACATTCTCCTCGGCGCATCCGTCACCGCCAGCAACCTCACCACCGGCAGCGGCAACATCGGTATCGGCAATGAAATATTCTTCCCTCAAGCAACCGGCAACAACCAGCTCAACTTGGCCGGTTTGGTCTTCGGCACCTTGCCGGCCACCTCAACCAAGTTCCAGCTCCCCACGTCAGGTGCATTGGGTGTCGGCACCTCGTCTCCGTTCGCTAAGTTTGCAATCCAAACCAACAACAGCGACACGGCAACGACGCTCTTCGCCATCGGCTCTTCAACCCAGAGTGCAACCACCACCCTCTTCTCGATATCAAACACCGGCTCTACCACTGCCGCCAACGGCTTCAACATCACGGCAGGTTGCTACGCGGTAAGCGGCTCCTGCCTTACTTCTGGTGTACCGTTTGCATTTACGCCGACCACCAACTTTGGCGCTCTTGCAAATGCCACTTCAACCCCTGTCTGGTTTAAAGCGGGGCTCCAGGCTTCCTCAACTATCATCGGTACGAGCATAGATCTATGGCCGGCAACCTCAACGCTGCTCACCTACCAGGGCGTATCTATCCTCATTGCCTCTTCTACCTCCGGCAGTACCTTTTTGGGTCTTGGTGCCGGTACATCCACAACAGCTGATGCAAACAATGTCGGTATTGGGTATCAGGCGCTGCAGGCAAATACAAGCGGCATCTTCAATACCGCACTCGGCTCTCAAGCCGGCTTCTCAAATACCACCGGCGACTCCAATAACTTCGAAGGTCTCGAGAGCGGCTTCTCCAATACCACCGGTAGCCAAAACGTTTTTGTTGGTCGCCAGACAGGCTATCTCAATGTCAGCGGCAGCCTCAACAGCTTCGTCGGCTTTCAAGCCGGTTATAGCAATACTTCTGGCAACAACAATAGTTTCTTCGGCGATAGCGCAGGCCTCAATGGCTCCACCGGCAGCTTCAACAACTTCTTTGGCTATCAAGCAGGCCTTAGCAACACCGGAGACAACAACATTTTTGTGGGCACTAATGCCGGCCTTGATAACACCAGCGGCTATGGCAATCTCCAGATAGGGTATAACGCGGGGCTGACACCGGGCTTTACGTCGGCTACCGGCTTTAATAACATAACTGTCGGCTACGACTCCTTCCTTCTTAACCAAGCAGGAAATAACCAGCTCAACATAGGCAACTTCCTCTTCGGTACGTTGCCCGCTACCACAAGTGTTGATGAAATAAACCAAGTGCTCACACTCCCAACCGCCGGTAGCTTAGGCATCGGCACCACTTCGCCCTTTGCCAAGTTCGCCATACAAACCAACAACCGCGACACGGCAAAAACGCTCTTCGCCATTGGCTCCTCAACCCAGAGTGCCACCACCACACTCTT
>JAIQGC010000157.1 GCA_020072805.1 Terriglobia bacterium | reverse complement strand
GTGAGATTCTTTGGCGGTACTTTTCTTTTTTGAGGAACTCGAGGAAACGTTCTTGAGGGTCTATTGTTTCCAATTCTCTGGCCATTCTGCTCACCCTTCTCCTTCACATTCGAGTATCTGCGTTCTCCACTCACTAATTATCTTGCCGAGCTGCTCGTAAATGAGTCTCTCCTCGCTTGTAAATTTTCTTAGAACTTGGTCGGTTTGGGCTGGACCTGCAGATAGAGCAACTATTTTTTTTAATCTGGAATTCACGATGTCACATGCTAAGTGTTTAGCTTTTTCGTATTCTTGCGCTTTTTCAGGCTGCGTCGTTAGGTCCCTTTTTATGTTTGCAAGGTACCGGCGAAGTTTAGGGTAGAAGTCTTCTGTGAGTTCTGATATCTGTCCAGCTATTTGGACGCGTTCTTTCCATTGAACCTTGTAAAGCTTGGTTGCGTCTAAGCAGCCGTCTTCACGGAAATGAGCAATTCCGGATTCTGCAAGTTCTTGCGCTATCCAGTAATAAACTTCATATTCGTTTCCTTCTTCTAAAGGACCTATGCTTAGTCCAGCAAGTTTGATTTCAGGATAATTCCTTTCAGCGATAATTTTCGCAAGTGAATTTTCAAAACGAAAATCCAAATTCTTGATTTTCAGCGGCATCTCACACTCTCCCTTCGTCTCTTCGCTTTCTGATTTATGCGGTGGAACAGATATAAGAAGAGTAGTTTAAAGATTTAGATCAAAAAATCTGAGAATTTAGGGAATTTGAATTAGTGATAAACTGTGTTAGCTATGGCCAAAGACCCAGCGTTTTTAGTGCGTGGGCGACTCTTCCTACGCCAAGCATCAACGCGGCTGTTCTCATGTCGCTTTCTTCTTTCTTTGATAGCTTTTGCACGTCATTGAACGCTTTGATTATTTTGGTTTCTAGTTTTCTGTTTACTTCTTCTAGCGTCCAGTGTTCTCTGGTTAGGTTTTGAACCCACTCGAAATAGCTCACTGTTACTCCTCCAGAGTTAGCCAATATGTCTGGGATTAAGCAAACGTCTTTTTCGTAGAGCGCCTTGTCTGCTTCTGGAGTGGTGGGTCCGTTTGCGCCTTCAGCCACTATTTTTGCTTTGATTTTGTCCGCGTTATCCTTTCTTATCTGGTTCTCTAAGGCTGCTGGGATGAGTATGTCGCATTCTGTTTGCAGCAGTTCCTCGTTGGTTATGTTGGCGCAGTCTTTGTGGTTTATTACAGAGCCTGTTTTTGTTTTGTGCACGCGTACGTCATGGGGGTTTATGCCGTTTGAGCAGTAGATTCCTCCAGTTGAGTCGCTTACTGCGATGATTTTGCAGCCCATGTTGTGCATTATGCTGGCTGCGTTGTAGCCGACGTTGCCGTAGCCTTGTACTGCCACTGTGGCGTTTTTGAGTTTCAGGTTTAGGATTTTGGCGGCTTCTCTTGCGCAGAATGCGACGCCTAGTGATGTTGCGCATACTCTTCCTTCGGAGCCGCCTATTTCTATGGGTTTTCCGGTGACGCTTTCGGGGACGCTGTAGCCTTTGAGTTGGCTATATGTGTCCATTATCCATGCCATTGTTTGGGCGTCTGTGTAGACGTCTGGTGCTGGTACGTCTCGGTGTGGTCCGAGGTATTCGAAGATTAGGCTTACGTATCTTCGGGTGAGCCGTTCCAACTCGCCTTTTGACATTGTTTTGGGGTTGCAGGCGATTCCGCCTTTTGCGCCGCCGTAGGGTAAGCCGATGACGGCGCATTTCCAGGTCATCCACATTGCGAGTGCGGTGATTTCGTCGAGTGTGACGTTTGGGTGGTATCTGAGGCCGCCTTTGAAGGGGCCCATGACGTCCCAGTGTTGTACTCGGTATCCGTTGAAGACGCCGATGTTGCAGATGGCGTGTATTCCTGGGTCGAGTTGGAGTTTTTCTGCGGCTATTTTCAATTGTTCCAAGGCAACTGTTAGTGCAGTGTGTTCTTGCGTCATAGAATGTTCCTTCTGGTTGGTTGTGTATCTGCTGTGGGATTGGATTTAAGAATTGCTTTTTCTATGTGCTTTTTGGTTGAGGAAACTGGCAATAGGGGTAGACCCCCTATAGGTTTCTGCATAGATTGGCTATTTGGCTCCAAATAGGTTGGTGCTTCAGTTTTGGTGCTGTCACCTCCTTTTTGCGTGAGTTGAAATGTGTTGTGCTGCAAGTGTTTTTTGCTCCGCTTTGCCTTTGGCGAGTATAGACGAGTTTTAGGTACTATTTGAAGTTCAACGCAATTTACAAATTTACAAACTAATTTACAAGAAGCTAAATGCCCAATTCGAGTTTATGATGAAATACCGAAGATAAAGGTTGGGAAAAGCAAGAGATTGAGACGCTGATTAATGAAGAGGCGCTATTGTTCGCTGAATACTTGAGAGATGAAAGAAAAACATGGACGCCGAGAGTGCAGTTTTTAAGATGAATACTTCTTTAATCTCTACAGGAAGTTAAATGATGAAAGTATCGAAGCAAGAAAGATTCTATTTAATAAAATTTTCAGGTGAAATAATAAGGTTTAGAAACATTTTGAGAAAGAAAAACAAAGAGCTTGAACCCTTGATACAAATGGAGACCAAAGTAGGTTCAAAATGGTTACCCGTATTAAGATGCGATAGAAGTCATGATTTCTTACATATTGATCTTTATTACAAAAATGGGGAGAAAAAGAAAAAGGACTTAGAAAGCAAAGACGCTGTTAGCGCGATTGTAGAAGTAATAGATTTGCTGAAACGAGAATGGAGGGAACTTTTCTTGGAACTGCAGTATGATGAAATTTCCAATTACTTCGCTAGTAATCAGGAATCTATCAAAAGTGAGCTAGATAATGCGAGTAAGTATCTGTTGAATGAAGCTAAACAACCCGATGCAATAAGAGACAGCAAAGGGAAAGGCATTATCACTTTTTCTGCTGATGCATACATAGAAAAAAAATAGTTTGGGTTTGGGATTAAAATTTAATCCAACCCAACCAACCAAAACTACGACGAATGCGGAAAAGTTATAACTGAATCCAATGCAGTGGAATTGGTAGCGGTCGCTAATGGATGCGGTTCTAGTAGACA
>JAIQGC010000087.1 GCA_020072805.1 Terriglobia bacterium | reverse complement strand
TGCTCGACATACAGATTGGCGCCCTGCACCAGGGTCATCACCGTGATCAGCGTGGCCACGCCCATGGTCAGCCCCAGCATGGTCAGCAGCGTGCGCATCTTGTGGGCGCGCAACGCGCTGGTGCACTGGGCCAGATTGTCGCGGACGGCGAGCATGGGTGTGGCGGAAGCCTCTGCGTTTACTTTACCAAATCCGGCGGGAGCGGCGGGGGGACTCGTCTTGGGGAGTTGTCAGTTGTCAGTTTGCAGTGATCAGTTTTCAATTCGCAGGGTGGAATTCGAGTTTAGTGTTTCGACCCTCCGGCGGCTGCGCATTTTTGCTTCGCCTGGATATTCCTGCTGCGCTAAACTGTGTCATCGCTGACGAGCCATGTCTCTTGCCGCCGCCATTGCCAACCGTTTGCGCTGCTGGTCCTTCCAGATCTACGCCTGCTACCGCGGCACCGGCGCGCGGCTCACCTTCATCGCTGAGGACTGGAGCGAAGTGCGCTTGAAACTCCCGCTCTCCTGGCGCACGCGCAACTACGTTGGCACGATCTTTGGCGGCAGCCTGTACGCTTCCGTGGACCCCATCTATATGATTATGCTTATTCACCGCCTGGGCCCGGATTTCGTCGTGTGGGACAAAGCCGCTTCCATCCGGTTCCACAAGCCCGGCCGCGAAACCCTCCACGCCCATTTCCTTGTGCCCGACGAGGATCTTGCCGCCATCCGCGCGGCTCTGGAAAGCTCGCGTTCGGTGGATCGCTCCTACACCATTGAACTCGCCGATGCTTCCGGCACGGTCTGCGCTACCGTCGAAAAAATCATTTACATCCGCCGCCGTTAAGCGGGCGCTTCCCCCGCCGTTCCCAATCCGTCACGCACGCTTCACTCCCCGACAGATTCAAACGCCGCTCGATGTTATAATGGGGCGTTACTGTCCAAGGCCATGAACCGCTGAAATGATTGACATTAACGACTGGCTCCCTAAATCCATACTGGCGCTGCGGACCTATTCCCGGCGCTCCTTCTTTGCCGATCTCATCGCCGGGGTCACCGTCGGCCTCGTGGCGCTCCCTATGGCCATGGCCTTCGCCATCGCCTCGGGCGTTCCGCCACAAACCGGGCTCTATTGCGCGGTCGTCGCCGGTTTCCTGATTTCCGCGCTGGGCGGATCGATGACCCAGATTGGCGGCCCCACCGGCGCGTTCGTCGTGGTCGTCGCCGGCATCGTTCTGCGCCACGGCATCGACGGCCTGTACATGTGCACGCTGCTCGCCGGCGTCCTGCTCATTCTTCTAGGCGTCACCGGCCTGGGCACCGCCGTCAAGTTCATCCCCCGCCCCGTGGTGGTGGGCTTCACCAACGGCATCGCCGTCATCATCGCCAGCACGCAGATCAAGGATTTCTTCGGCCTCTCCACCGGCGCTCTTCCCGGCGATTTCCTCGGGCGCATGTCCGGCCTCGCCGCGCATTTCCGCACGATTTCCCCGCTCACTACGCTGATCTCCTGCGCCTCTCTCGCGCTCATCCTGGTATTCGTGCGCTACGTCAAGAAAGTTCCCGGCTACATCGTCGCGCTGTTCGCCTCGACCGCCGCCGTCTGGCTCTTGCATCTTCCCGTCGAGACGATCGGCACGCGCTTCGGCGGAATTCCCGCGGGCCTGCCCCATCTGCACATTCCCGCCTTCCGCACCGACCTCATCCGCCCGCTGATCTCCCCGGCCATCACCGTGGCGCTGCTCGGCGCGATCGAATCGCTCATGTCCGCGGTCGTCTCCGACCGCATGAGCGGGGACAAGCACAATCCCAACGTCGAACTGGTCGGCCAGGGCGTGGCCAACGTTTTCTCCCCGCTCTTCGGTGGACTTCCCGCCACCGGAGCCATCGCGCGCACCGCCACCAACATCCGCTCCGGCGCAAAATCGCCCTTCGCCGGAATGATCCATGCCCTCACGCTGCTGGCCATCCTGCTCTTTGCCGCGCCCCTGGCCAGCTTTATCCCGATCGCCGCGCTGGCCGCCATCCTCTTCGTGGTCTCCTACAATATGGGCGAGTGGAGCGAAATTCCCCAGCTACTCAAGCTCTCGCGCCTGGAAGTCGCCACCTGGCTCATCACCTTCGGCCTGACCGTCTTTGCCGACCTCACCGTGGCCGTCGAAGCCGGCATGATCCTGGCCGCGCTGGTCTATATCCGCAAAGTCACCCTCACCACCACGGTCTCCCAGGTCACCCGCGAATACGTGCAGGCGGGCCGCGTGCACATCCTGCAGGACAAGGAGATTCCGCCCTACGTCACCATCTTCCGCATCCACGGCCCCTTCCTCTTCGGGGCCACCGACAAACTCGAGGAGGTCCTCGCCCGCATCTCCGAGCTTCCGCCCATCCTCATCCTGCGCCTGCGCAACATGAATGCCATCGACTCGACCGGCCTGCAGGCTCTTGAAGAGTTCGCCGACACCGTGCACGCCTCCGGCCGCGGGCTGATTCTCTGCGGAGCGCTGGAGCAGCCCGCGCGGCTGATGAAGCAGGCCGAATTCGAACAGCACCTCGGCGAGGAAAACATTTGCCACAGCGTGGCCGACGCGCTTAAGCGCGCCCGCATCCTCTTCCGCGAAATCGAACACAGTGCGCCATCCATTCAACTTTGGGGCCGCCGCGCCGCGGACTTGAAGTCCCCCGTGCTGGAAATTGCCGGCAAGGCCGCGCACGAAAAACCCATCCCTGCCGACGAAATCACCGACGAATAGTTTTCGTCCCGCTGCACGCGCTTCAGCCGTCCCGCAAATAAAAAAGCCCCGCCCCTCGAACGAGGAGCGGGGCTTTTGCGCTGCCGCGCGCTACTGCTTGTAGCGGTTCTTGTAGAAATCTATCTGCTGCTGGATCTGTTCCTTGGTCAGCCCGGCCTTCCATTTGTGGAAGTCGCTCTTCATCACGTCCGCGGTCACGCCCGGCAGCAGTGCCTCGGCTTCGGGGATGAATTCGTTGTAGAACGTCTTGGCCACCTCGTAGAAGCCGTGCCACTGGGTGTAGTCCGGCCCCATCATGGCCGTGCCCATGCGCGCGCGGCGGCCCTGGTGGTGCCACATTTCGTAGTAGGTCCATTCGATGCGTTCGTCGAAGGGCGTCTTGGTGAGTTTGCCCTCGGCATACAGCTTGTCCATGATGCTCTTGGCTGGCTTGGCGAACTTTTCGTTGTACAGCTCGATGGTCCCTTCGTACTGCTTGTAGAAGTTGTCGATCCAGCCGGAGGCGTGGCAGTTGGCGCACACGTCCTGCATGGCCGCGCGGCGCTTTTCCCAGTTTTCCAGCTTGATGCTCACGACCGGGCGCAGCGTGTAGCTGATGCGGTCGCCCACGTCATGGGTAACCGCCTGCGTGGAGGTCGCGCTCATGTGGCAGGTAGCGCACGTCGGCGCCGCGGAATAGTCCTTGCCCACCACCCACGATTTCGATTCCAGGTTCATCTTGGCCACATTCGCGCGGAACTGAATGCCGTGCTTGGACTCGTTGTAAATTTCGATTTGCGGATGGTCCGGCCCCATGTGACACTTGCCGCAGTTTTCCGGCTGGCGCGCCTGCGCCGAACTGAAGCTGTGCCGCCCATGGCAGGCCGCGCAGGATCCCCGGCTGCCGTCCGGATTCACGCGCCCGATGCCGCTGTTGGGCCAGGTGGCCGCGTCAAATTTTCCCTCCCCCAGGTATTTCACTTCGCTGCCGTGGCACTGCCGGCATCCGTTGATGGCCGCCGGGCCGCCCTCGACGATTTCGCCCAGCATATTGTCGAGCGAGCCGATGAACTGCGTGGCCATCGCGTGATGGCTCTTTTCGAATTGCTCCACTTCCTTTGCGTGGCATTTCCCGCAATAATTCGGCGTGACGATCACGGCGATCTTCTGGCCGTAATGGTCGAACGTTGCGGGGTCCTTCTCCGCGGCCTGGTGGCAGCCATAGCAGTCCACCCCGGCTTTGGCGTGCGCGCTGGCCTTCCACTGCTCGACCACGCCCGGCGTGGTCGTCGCATGGCAGCCGATGCACGTCTGGCCCTGTTCGGAAATTTTTGCAGCGGCGGCCGCCTTGCCCTTGGCGGCCTTCACCGCGGTTTTGGGGGTTTGCGCAAAACAGGAAATCGAAAAGAGAACTGCGAGGAGAACTGCTCCCGGGAAACGGATTCGCATGAAAACCTCCGCCGAAGAACGAATACCGGGCTGGGAGGAACCCGGTCCTGCTTCCACGGATTGTACTTCCATTGTTCAGGAGTGCAATGGCAAAATTGCGCCATTGCCAAAGGGGCGAATCGGACGGATTTCCCCGTCCAAGAAATTCCTTAGCTTTCCGCGCCGATTTTCAGCTTGCGCAGAATATCCTCCATCAGGCACCACTTGGTCAGCCCCGACTGGAAAAGATTCGCGCCCACGAACGCCGTGAACCACAGCCAGTTGTGGTTCACGTACACGCCCAGGGCCAGCGACGCCAGAATAAAGGTCCCCGCAATCACTCGAATAATATGTTCCCGTTTCATTTTGTTTTCCTTTCACTCAGATAGTAGAGCACCGGAACGGCCATCCGCGACAGCACGGTCGAAGCCACCTCTCCGGCCATCAGCGAAATCGCCAGCCCCTGAAAAATCGGATCGAATAGGATCACTCCCGCGCCCACGGCCACGGCCGCCGCCGTCAGCAGCATCGGACGGAAGCGCACCGCGCCGGCGTCCACCACCGCTTCCTCGAGGGGCATGCCCTGTTCGCGGCGCAACTGGATGAAGTCCACCAGGATGATCGAATTGCGCACGATGATTCCCGCACCGGCAATGAATCCGATCATGGACGTGGCCGTGAAGAACGCGCCCATGGCCGCGTGCGCCGGAAGAATCCCCACCAGCGTCAGCGGAATCGGCGCCATGATCACCAGCGGCGTCCGGAACGATTTGAACCAGCCCACCACCAACACGTAGATGAGCACCAACACCGCCGCGAAAGCCAGCCCCAGATCGCGGAACACTTCGTAGGTGATGTGCCATTCGCCGTCCCACTTGATGGCCAGCTTCTTCGTGTCCGGCGGCTGGATGGAGGTGAACTGCTCGACTTCGTATCCTTCCGGCAGCTGCAGCTTGCTGATTTTGTCTCCCAACTTGCCGATGGCGTAGACGGGGCTTTCCTCCGCCCCGGCCACGTCGCCGATCACGTACACCACTTCGCGCAGATTCTTGCGGTAAATATTTTTGTCAATCTGGCCGCGGCTCACTCGCGCCAGTTCGCCCAGCGGCACCATCGTTCCGCCCGCGCCGTTGAGGTAGAGACCGCGCAGCGCATCCGCGCTTGAGCGGCTGGACCGCGCCAGTTGCACGTGAATGGGCACGTCCTCGCGCTCACCCGGCTGGTGCAGCAGCCCCACCGTGGCGCCGCCCAGGGCGATGGCCATGGACTGCGAAATGTCGGCGGGAGAAATTCCCCGCAGCGCCGCTTTGTCCTGCTGCACCTGGAAATCGATTTTGGGCTGGTCCGCGACCACGTACCAGTCCACGTCCACCACGCCCGGCGTCTCGTCGAAAATTTTGCGCACTTTGCCAGCCAGCTCCATCTGCCGCTTGGGGTCCGGCCCGTAGACTTCCGCCACCAGCGTCGAGAGCACCGGCGGACCCGGCGGCACTTCGGCCATCTTCACCCGCGCGTTCCAGCGTTTGGCGATTTCCGCGATGGGCCCGCGCATCTCCTTGGCCAGTTCGTGGCTCTGCCGGCTGCGTTCTTCCGCCGGGCGCAGGTTTACCTGGATGTCTCCCTGATTGGGCCCGCGCCGCAGAAAATAGTGGCGCACCAGCCCGTTGAAGTTGTACGGGCCGGAGGTTCCCGCGTAAATCTGGTAGTTCACCACTTCCTTTTGCGTGCGCAGGTAGGCGCCGATCTCCTGCTCGACGGCCAGCGTGCGTTCGAGCGGCGTTCCTTCGGGCATGTCCACCACCACTTGGAACTCGCTCTTGTTGTCGAAGGGCAGCATCTTCACGCGCACCAGCTTGAAGGCCACCAGCGAGCACGCCAGAAGCAGCAGTGCCACCACTGCGCCCAGGAACATCCAGCGCTTGCGCGTGTCGCGAATCAGCGGCGTCATCATGCGCCGGTAGAACTTGGTGCTCCAGCCCTCGGCCTCGCCCTCGGCGTGCTGGCCCTCGTGTTGGCCCTCGCGCCCGCGCAGCAGCCGCAGCGCCGCCCACGGCGAAACCACGAAGGCGATGCCCAGCGAAAACAGCATGGCCGCCGAAGCGCCCACGGGAATCGGGCGCATGTACGGCCCCATCAGGCCGCGCACGAAAGCCATGGGCAGGATCGCCGCGATCACCGCGAACGTCGCCAGGATGGTCGGATTGCCCACCTCGTTGACCGCCTCCACCGCCACGTCGCTGCGGTCGCGCCCCTTATTTTCCGGCAGGCGGAAATGCCGCACGATGTTTTCCACCACGACGATAGCGTCGTCCACCAGAATGCCGATGGAAAAAATCAGCGCGAAGAGTGTGACGCGGTTCAGCGTGTATCCGTAGAAATAGAAAATCGAAAGCGTCAGCGCCAGCGTCACCGGTATCGCCAGCAGCACCACGCCGGACTCCCGCCAGCCCAGCGCCAGCCCCACCAGCAGCGTCACCGAAATCGTCGCCAGAAAAAGATGCTTCAGCAGTTCGTCCGACTTGTGCTTGGCGGTCTCCCCGTAATTCCGCGTCACCGTCACTTCCATGTCCTTGGGAATCACGTAGCCGCGCAGCGCCTCGACCTTGTCGAGCACGCGGCGCGACACGTCCGTCGCGTTGGCCCCTTTGCGCTTGGCCAGCGTCAGCGTCACCGCCGGGCTGCTTCCCGCGGCGCCGCCCTCCGCTCCGCCCGTCCCGAAATAAACGTAGTCCGCGGCCTCTTCCGGGCCGTCCGTGATCGCCGCAACGTCGCCCAGATAGACCGGCCGGCCGTTGCGCACTCCCACCACAACTTGTTTGGCGTCCTCCGCCGTGCGGATGAAATAGCCGGACTCGACTGCATACTCGCGGTTGCCTTCGGCGAACGATCCCGCGGCCGAGCGCCGGTTGGCGGCCTGCAGCGCGCTGGAAATCACCGCCGGGCTGACCTTGTACGCGGCCATGCGTTGCGGGTCCAGGGTCACGCGCAACTGCCGGCGCAATCCGCCGATCAGCGCCGTTTCCGAAACGTCCTCGGCCTGCTTGACCGCCTGCTCCACTTCCGCGGCCACGCGCCGCAGCGCAAAGCCGTCGTAATTTTTCCCGTGAAAGGTCAGCGCCAGCACCGGCACGTTGTCAATCGAACGTGCCTTGATCAGCGGCTGGGACACGCCCGGGGGGATGCGGTCGAAATTCGAATACATCTTGTTGTAGGTGCGCAGGACCGCGTCTTCCTCGCTCACACCCACGTAGAAGCGCACAATCACCAGCGTCCCGCCGGGCTGGTTGATCGAATACAGATATTCGACGCCGGGCACCTCGCGCAGCAGCTTTTCCATGGGCGCGGCCACGCGCTCGGTCACTTCCCGTGCCGAGGCTCCGGGCATGGCCACGAACACGTCCAGCATGGGCACCACGATCTGCGGCTCTTCCTCGCGCGGCGTCTGCACGATGCTGAAGAAGCCGATCAGCAGTGCCGCGGCGATCACCAGCGGCGTCAGCGGCGAATCGATGAACGCATGCGCAATTTTCCCCGCTAGTCCCCGGCTCACTTCTTTTTCTCCCCGGCAGAGGCGGCCACGCGCTTGCCGTCCAAATCCTGCACGCCCGGATTCACCACGATCTGTTCGCCATCATTCAACCCGGAAAGAACCTCGATCGCTTCGCCCGCCCGCGGCCCGGTCGTAATCACGCGCCACTGCGCCAATCCGCCCGCGTCCACCACGAACACGCCGCGCAACTGCCCGCGCTCCAGGACCGCCGCCGGGGGCACAGCCAGCGCGCGGCGCTCGCCGCGCCGGAACCACGCCCGCCCGAACAGGCCCGACTGAAT
>JAIQGC010000086.1 GCA_020072805.1 Terriglobia bacterium | reverse complement strand
ACTCTGACTGGTGTGCTGGCGTTCCTGTTCCGCCTGGTTCTGGTGAATGTCTTCGACAATGCCGCTCGGGTTCCGAGTTCGTGGTTGCTGTGTCTGCCGTCGATGCTGCTGATCGACCTGCTCTATGCCTGGCGGGTACGACGCGGCCAACGGGTCTCCTGGTGGATGGCCGGTATCGTAAGCGCATTGGGATTGATCATTACCTTGCCCCTGATCAACCAACTTTTCGTTTTTCCAAACGTCGCGTTGAGCAACTTGCTCCCGATGATCGTCATGCCGACTCTGGCATCGATACTTGGTTGCTGGTTGGGGCAAGCGGTCGGTGATTATGTGACAACAGCCAGCCAGGTGGACCCAACGGCCTTAAGTCCTGGCCTAACCCGGATGGCGTGGTTAACGCCAGGCATCCTCGTGTTTACGCTAGCCTTGGTCGTCTGGTTTGTAGCGACTGCCACGCCGCCGGTGTTGACGCTTTTCAGCCCCACGCAGGCGCAAATATCGCCGGCGTAGACGGTGTCAATTTCCTCGCGCTTGTTGGCATGCATCTGCAGCAGGCGGCTGATGCGCTCGCGGGTACGCTTGCCGGAGTTGTACACGTAGCTGCCGGAAGTGAGCACGCCGGAATAGACGCGGATGTAGGTGACATGGCCGACGAAGGGGTCGGACATGATTTTAAAGGCCAGCGCCGAGAACGGAGCGTCATCGGCCGCGCGGCGCAGAACCACTTCATCGTTCTCCGGATTCACGCCCTCGAGCGGCGGAACGTCCAGCGGAGAAGGCAGGTAGTCCACAACGGCATCGAGCAGCGGCTGAATGCCCTTGTTCTTAAAGGCCGAGCCGGCCAGCACGGGAACAATCTTGAGAGCCAGCGTGGAGCGGCGAATGGAGGCGCGCATCTCCTCCACCGTCAGGGTGCCTTCGTTCAGATACTTGTCGATGACCGTGTCGTCGTGCTCGGCGATGTATTCCACGGTCTTGTTGCGGTGCTCGTCGTAAAAGGCCTTGTCGATGGCCGAACCCTTCAGCGCCGCGGCCACGTCCGGGCGGGAATCCACGAAAGCCTTGTCCCAGAGCTTGGCCACTTCGAAGGTCTCGAACTTCGCGCCCAGGGTTTCTTCGAGCCATACGGTGACTTTTTCTTCGAGGAAATCGATGACGCCGATGAAATTATCTTCGCGGCCGAGGGGAAACTGCAGGGGAACGGGATGAGCGCCCAGGCGCTGGCGAATGGTGCGGATGACATGGTCGAAATCCGCGCCCATGCGGTCCATCTTGTTCACGAAACAGATGCGCGGGACGCGGTACTTGTCCGCCTGTCGCCACACGGTTTCCGATTGCGGCTGCACGCCGGCGACGGAGTCGAAGACGCACACCGCGCCGTCCAGCACGCGCAGGGAGCGTTCAACTTCCACGGTAAAGTCCACGTGGCCGGGGGTATCAATGATATTGACGCGATATTTCTTGCCGAAGCGGTCCCAGGAAGCGGTGGTGGCCGCGGAGGTGATGGTGATGCCGCGCTCGCGCTCCTGCTCCATCCAGTCCATGGTGGCGGTGCCTTCGTCCACGCTGCCGATCTTGTAGGTCACACCCGTATAGAACAGGATGCGCTCGGTGGACGTGGTCTTGCCGGCGTCGATGTGCGCCATGATCCCGATGTTGCGGGTATCTTCGAGTTTGAACTGACGGCCCATAATCTCTCTAAAATCTCCCGGTTCCGCTTCGCTTACCAGCGGTAATGCGCAAAAGCCTTGTTGGCTTCGGCCATGCGGTGAACGTCTTCCTTCTTCTTCATGGCGCCGCCGCGGGCGTTGGCCGCGTCGATCAGCTCGTCGGCGAGCTTATCCACCATGGTCCGGCCGGCACGCTCGCGCGAATACTGCAGGAGCCAGCGGATGGCCAGGGACTGCCGGCGATACGGATTCACTTCCACGGGCACCTGGTAGTTGGCGCCGCCCACGCGCCGGGTCTTCACTTCCAGCAGGGGCTTCACGTTCTCGACAGCCTTCTTGAAAATCTTCAGCGCGTCGTCGCTGGTCTTCTTGGCCACCTGGTCCATGGCGTTGTAGAACACGCGCTGCGCGGTGGCGCGCTTGCCGTCCCACATCATCGAGCAGATGAACTTCATCACCAGGTCGTTGCCATAGACCGGGTCGAGGCGATCGGGCCGGCGGCTTACTTGTCCTTTGCGTGGCATCTCTTCTTCCGCTCCTTGATTCCGCTAGACGGCTACTTCTGGGCGGCCTTGGGCCGCTTGGCGCCATACTTCGAGCGCGCCTGCTTGCGATTTTCGACTCCCGCGGCGTCCAGCGTTCCGCGGACAATGTGATAACGGACTCCGGGAAGATCCTTCACGCGGCCGCCGCGCACGAGCACGATGGAGTGCTCCTGCAGGTTGTGGCCAATGCCGGGGATGTAGGTGGTAACTTCCACGCTATTGGTCAGGCGCACGCGAGCGACCTTGCGCAGGGCCGAGTTGGGCTTCTTGGGCGTCTGCGTGTAAACGCGAATACACACTCCGCGCTTTTCCGGGCAGCCCATCAGCGCGGGCGACTTGGTCTTCATGAGGACGGCTTCCCGTCCCATTCGTACTAATTGCGAAAACGTCGGCACAGTGTTCCTCTTCGATTGACCGTAATCCGGTCGATTTCCGCGCTCTGCGCGCGCAAAAATTTCCTTGCGCCTGCCGCGATTAAAAAAAACCACGCGGGCGCACCAATGGCTGAAAGGTCTTCACTGCGAATCCGGAGATACCAGCAAGAAACTCCGCACGCAATTCCAGAAGGCAGGCTATCGCTTCCGGTTTCGATGATCGGAGAGGCTTACTCGGCTTTGCGGGACTGGCGTCCCATTCCGGCCGCTCTTCTGCTCCATTCCGTCGTTCTTTGTTCCGGAGCGGAAGATATTCCTTCCAACTACAGGGAGAAATACCCCTGACAACTTGAAGAGTATAGGGGAAAGAGCCATGGTCTGTCAAATTATTTTCATACTTGGAATGTGAAAAAGTCCGGGTATTTCTAGCGCTTACCCACCCCGTGGGAGATTTCTATACCTGTCCCTTTTCCTGCCTGAAATACCCGATTCCCCGGTTTGCTCCTGTGGGCAGACTGCAATTTCCGCTTCCCGGTGGAAGGCGCTCGGAGTTCAGAGCGAGAACCTGTAAATACAATAACATACTTATTTTCTTTTAGTTACAGAAATTCTAAGTTTATTTTTTGACTTTCATTGTCTGAATAGCGTGGCGGGGCATAACGACTTGCCCTCCCTATTACGACCACGGGGCCGTCCAGGCTCACCTGGATCAATCCTGCCAGATTGTGTGGAATTTCGCCGGGGTTCCCATCCAGGCTTAGGACGGCGGCCAGTTTTCCACATCGATGAGCATTCGTGGAGAGAGTCAAGTGGCGCGGCTCCCGTGCTTTTTCCGCAACTGCCATTCCGGGACTGCTTTACCCGTTTCCCGCGCGGCTCTAGACTCGGTGAATGCTCCTTGCCGGAACTTTTGCGTTTCGCTTCCGTCCGTGGCAATTTTTTTTCGCGCTGCTGTTCGGGGCGATTCCCTTCTCCGCTCAGTCGCAGGCTCCGGCCACAACGGCCACGCCGCCTCCAGCCGAGGCGAAAGAACCGGCAACTCCCTACACAATCGAATTACTGGAAACGCGCGTGCGCATCGAATCCGACGGCGCAAGCCGCCAGGAAACGCACACCATTATTTTGATTTCCTCGGAAAGCGCCGCGGGGCAGTTCGGGCGGCTAACCTTCGACTACGACCGCTCCCGAGAATCGCTGGACTTCCCGCTCCTGCGCATCACGCACCCGGGCGGAGGCACCGCGGACATACTGCCCAGCGCAATCAGCGACCAGGCCCATCCGGCCGTCGCCGCCGCGCCCGCCTTTCAGGACGTGCGGCGCAAGTCCGTGCGCATCCTGGGACTGCGCACGGGGGACCGGCTGGAATACCGCGTGGTCACCACGATCCGGCGGGCGGCGATGGCGCCGGAGTTCAGCTTTTCGCATACATTCACGCGCAGCGCGATCGTTTCCCGCGAGCTGCTGGAATTGGACGTCCCCGCGGGCCGGGCGATTCAGCTGCGCGTCTCGCCGTCGCTTCCGGCGGCGGTCGAAGAGACCGGCGAAGGCGAAAGCGCGCGCAGGATTCATCGCTGGAGCGTGACGAATGCCGCGGGCGATGGCGACAAGGGGGAGGCGGAGCTTACGGTCACGTCTTTTGCTTCCTGGGAACAGCTTTCCACGAGATTCGCGCATGAATTTTTTCCGGAGGCGGCGGCCGGCGGCGCGCTGCGCGAGAAAAGCGCGGAGCTGCTGCGCGGGACGCAAAGCGGCGAGGAGAAGCTGCAGGCCATTTACGATTTTGTTTCGCGGAAGATTCGCACGGTGGATCTGCCGTTGGGCACGGCGGGATTTTCCCCGCGCGGACTGGAAGCGATCCTGTCTTCGGGCTATGCGACTTCCGAGGAAAAGGCGGCGCTCCTGACGGCCCTGTCGGAGCAGGCGGGGCTGCCTGCGCATCCCGTTCTGATGACCGAGAGCGTCAATGCGGGGAAGGCTCTTTTGCCCGCGCCGCCGGTCGTCAGCCGGATTCTGGTGAAGGCGGGAGAGGAGACTGCGGCGCGCTGGATGGATCCAGCCGCGGAAGTGGCGCCCCTGGGGATGGTTCATGCGAGCCTGCGCGGCAAGCAGGGATTGGTGATCGCCACCCACCCGGACGGTTCTGCCGGGCTGTGGGTGACGGCTCCGCTCGATCTTCCGTTTGCTGCCAGGCAGCAGGTCCGCGTGGATGCCACACTCGGCGAGGACGGCAAGCTGAACGCGAAGGTGCGCTACGCGCTGCGCGGAGACAACGAACTGCTCCTGCGCGTGGCTTTTCATCAAACGCCCAAGGAGAGATGGAACGAACTGGCGCAGATGCTTTCCCTGGCCGACGGCTTTCGCGGACAGATTACCGGCATCACCGCTTCCGATCCGACGGAAACGCACAGCCCCTTCACGCTGGGATATGAAATCCCCGCGCTGCTGCCGCAGGCCGGCCTGCCGGAGCTGCCGGCGAATGGCGCGGCCGGCGCCGCGATCGAACTGGGCACGCCGCTGGAGGTGGAGACGACCTCGACCATCCATCTGCCATCGTCAAGGACATTCGGGGCATCCGCGTGGTCCGTGCGCAAGCCGCTGGGCATGACCGTCAAGCGAGATTACGCCGCCTTTGCGTCCCGCTATGCGCTGGAGGACTCACCGGCCGGTGCGGAACGCGGGCGCACGCTCACCGCTTCCCGCCATCTCACCTTTGTCCTGCGGCAAATTGCGGCCACGCGCGCCGCGGATTACGCTTCCCTCGTGCGCGCGGTGCAGAACGACGAAGCGCAGGCCTTCACGCTGGAACGCGCGGCGGCCGGCGGCGCAGGGGCGCGCCCGGCGGGCAGGAAGGCTCCGCCCCGCAAGCCGGGGAAAGCGGCGCGTCCGGCGAATCCATAATTCACAGTTTGTCAGCCAAGAAATAATCCTGAATTCCGAAGTCGAAGAGAGGTTCCTCCACTCCGGGACGGCAAAAAGCGCCGTCCCTCCGGTCGGAATGACAATTTTAGAGAGGAGAGGACATGGAAAGAACCCAACTTCGGCGAAGTTGGATTTTCAATAAGAGACTGAAAGAAAGCAGCATAAGTTTGCTGGCTTCTACCCAATTTCGGTATTCAAGATAATACGCGGAAGAAGCGGCTGCGTTCGCGCTGCCGCTGCGCCTGACGAAGCAGGCGGCGGAGGCCGCCCGGACGGTTACATCCCCATCAGTTCTCTTTCCTTCAGCACGGAGAGATCTTCGATCTTCTTGGTTTCCGCGTGAGAAACCTTGTCCAGCTCTTCGAGGGAGCGTTTCTTCTCGTCCTCGCTGATTTTCTTGTCCTTTTCCAGTTTCTCGATGGCTTCGCGGATGTCGCGGCGGATGTTGCGGATGGCGGTGCGGTGATTTTCGAGCACCTTGTGGAGATGCTTCACAAACTCCTTGCGGCGTTCCTCGGTCAGCGAAGGAATGGGCACGCGAACGACCTTGCCGTCGTTGGTGGGATTCAGGCCCAGGTCGGAGGTGCGGATGGCTTTGTCAATCAGGGCCACGGCGCCGGGGTCCCAGGGGGAGATCACGATCATGGTGGGGTCCGGAGTGGTCATGGTGCCCAACTGGTTGATGGGCATGGGAGTGCCGTGATAATCGACGCGAATGCCGTCGAGGACGGAAACATTGGCGCGTCCGGTACGGATGGTGCCCAGGTCATGGCGGAAATCCTCGATGGCCTTTTCCATGCGCATGCGCGCTTGAATCATCGCTTCCTTGGTCGTGGTAATTGTGCTCATCTTATTCTCCGCTTGTTTGGGCGGCCGCCGCGGGCCGCTTCAGTCCGGCGTCACCGTGGAGCCCACCTGCTCGCCCATGACCACGCGCTTGATGTTGCCGTGCACGTTCATGTTGAAGACCACGATGGGCATGTGATTATCCATGCACAGGGAAATCGCCGTGGAATCCATCACCTGCAGGCCCTTGGTCAGCACGTCGCGGTAGCTGATGCGCGGGAAGAATTTGGCGCCGCGCACTTTTTCCGGGTCGGCATCGTAGATTCCGTCGACGCGCGTGGCCTTCAGGATGACCTGGGCCTTGATCTCCATGGCGCGCAGGGCCGCGGCGGTATCCGTTGAAAAATAGGGATTGCCCGTGCCCGCAGCGAAAATCACCACGCGGCCCTTTTCCAGGTGGCGCGCGGCGCGGCGGCGAATGAAGGGTTCGGCCACCTGGCGCATTTCAATGGCGCTGAGCAGGCGGGTGACCACGCCTTTTTTCTCGAGCGCGTCCTGCAGGGCCAGCCCGTTGATGACCGTGGCCAGCATGCCCATGTAGTCGCCGGTGGCGCGGTCGATCTCCATGGACTTCTGGCGCGCGCCGCGGAAGATGTTGCCGCCGCCGACCATGATGGCCACCTGCACGCCCAGTTCGACGACTTCGCGCAGTTCCCCGGCGATGGCCGCGATGGTTTCGCCGTGAATTCCGTATCCCTGGGGCCCCTGCAGCGATTCACCGGAAAGCTTCAGCACGATCCGCTCGTAGGTCGGATGCGCTTTTACGCTGTCCTTGCGCGCTGCCGCGCCCGCTGGTTTCATTTTTTTGCTCACGAAGGTACCGGCCACCCGGCGTAAAACCGCGATGATTGTAACAAAGTTTGGCCCCGCCCGCACGGGTCCCAAACAAAACGAGCGCCCCGGCAGACCGGAGCGCTCGTTGAGATTCCCTGCAAGTGGCTGGCGAGACTAGGCCACGCCCGTGGCCGAGCTTTCGCCGACCTTGTAGCGGACGAAGCGGCGCACGGAGATGTTTTCCCCCAGCTTGGCGATGGCCTGGGTGATCATTTCGTTGATGGTGACCGACTCATCGCGGATGAAATGCTGCTCGCACAGGCAGTTTTCCTCGTAGAACTTCTCCATCTTGCCGGCGACGATCTTTTCGATCACCGCATCGGGCTTGCCGGTGGCCTTGGCCTGGGCGCGGTAGATTTCCCGCTCCTTATCCAGCATTTCCTGGGTGACTTCCTCGCGGCGGACGTAGCGCGGGTCCAGCGCGGCGATGTGCATGGCGATTTCGTGGCAGAGGTGCTGAAAGGCTTCGGTGCGCGCGACGAAATCGGATTCGCAGTTGATTTCCACGATCACGCCGATCTTCCCCCCGGCGTGGATATAGCTGCCCACCAGCCCTTCGCTGGCTTCCCGCTGGGCTTTCTTGGCCGCGGCCGCCTGGCCCTTCTTGCGCAGGACGGCAATGGCCTTCTCGATGTCTCCGCCCGCTTCGACGAGCGCGGCGCGGCAATCGCTAAATCCGGCGCTGGTGCGCTCGCGCAGCTCCTTGACGAGCTGGGCGGGTATCTGGGTCGCTTCCGGTTGGGTGCTCATACCTCTTCTTCTCTCTCTTTTCTCTGCCGGGGATCGTTTGAAATCAGGCCGCCCGCGGCTCCGGCGAATCCGCCCGGACGCAAACGGCCTGACGGGTAATTGGTTCCGTTAAGGAAAGGCTCTTAAGCAGCCGATTCCGGATCGGGCGGAACGGTGGCCGGGGCCTCGGCGCCCGGCTCGACCACATCGCCTTCCTGCTTCTCATACTGCTCGTAGGCGCTGGTGTCCACGTAGTCCACCTGGTCGGCAGCCTGATCGGCGGCGACTTTCTGTTCGACCACCTGGGACTGCTGGTAGAGGGCATGCCCTTCGGCCACGGATTCGGAAATTTTGGAAGTAAAGAGGCGGATGGCGCGCAGCGCGTCGTCATTGCCGGGGATGATCCAGTCCACCAGGTCGGGATCGCAGTTGGTATCCACGACGGAAACCACGGAGACGCCCATGCGCCGCGCTTCCTTCACGGCGATCTCTTCGGCGTTGGAATCGATGACGAACATGGCGTCGGGCACATGAGTCATGTTCTCGATGCCTTCGAGATTCTGATTCAGGTGCTTCAATTCCCGTTCCAGGCGCGCGCGCTCTTTTTTGGAGAGCTCGGCCATGCGCCCGTCCTCGATCATGGCCTTGAGCAGTTTCAGGCGCTTGATGGATTTCTGCAGGGTGGCCCAGTTGGTGAGGGTGCCGCCCAGCCAGCGGTGGTTCACGAAGTAGGCGCCGCAGCGCTTGGCTTCTTCGGCCACGGCTTCCTGCGCCTGGCGCTTGGTGCCCACGAACAATACGGTGCGGCCTTGCGCGGTGAGATCGCTCACGAAGCGGCTGGCTTCGCGGAACATCTTGAGGGTTTTCTGCAGGTCAATAATATGAATGCCGTTGCGCTCGCCGAAGATGAATTCCTTCATCTTGGGATTCCAGCGCCGCGTCTGGTGACCGAAATGAACGCCGGCCTCCAGAAGTTCCTTCATCGTGATTTCAACTGCCAATGTTCCTCCTTAGTGGATAGCCGTTTGCCGGGCGGCTGGACTGCCGCCGCCTTCGAACGGCTTCTTGCCGGCGCCTTGCCGGCCGTGAATTAGGCGGCTCCGCAAGCGGAGCCGCCAACAACGCCATCGGCGCAATTAGCGCTTGGTGAACTGGAAGCGCTTGCGGGCGCCCTTCTGCCCGTACTTCTTGCGCTCCTTCATGCGCGAATCGCGCGTCAGAAATCCATTGGTGCGCAGCGCCGGACGCAGCTCCGGGTTATAGCGCGCCAAGGCCCGCGAAAGGCCCATGCGCATCGCGCCGGACTGCCCGCCGACACCGCCGCCATTGGCGGTCACCTTCACGTCCACCTGATCGAGGGTGTTGGTGAACTTCAGCGCTTCGATCGCCGCGTGCTTCCAGGCATGATTCGGAAAATATTCATCCACGGTCTTGCCGTTCACCGTGATTTTGCCGCTGCCCGCGCGCAGGAACACGCGCACGACGGATTCTTTCCGCCGGCCGGTTCCCAGAAACCATTTCACGCCCCCAAGGGTCGCTTCCATTGCACTCACCACTCCTCCTCGACACTCTGCGCTCGCTGGATTTCCTTCTCGGGAAGAAAAACCACTGCGTGCGGAATGAAACCATTCTCTCCCGCCCCGGAGGCGGGCCGCCCCGCGGGCGGTTACTTCGCCAGCGGCTGGGGTTTCTGGCCGGCGTGCCGCTCGAGACCTTTGGCATCCAGATAAATACGGAGCTTTTTGGCCCGCCGCGCGCGCAGCTTGTTCTTCGGCAGCATGCCCAGCACGGCCTCGCGGATCACCCAGTCCGGCCGGGTGGAACGAATCCGCTTGAGCGGAACTTCCTTCAAGCCGCCAGGATAGCCGCTATGGCTGTAATACATTTTCTGCTCGACCTTGTTGCCGGTCAGCCGAACCTTGTCGGCATTGATCACCACGACGTGATCGCCGGAATCCAGGTAGGGGGTATAGCTCGGCTTGTCCTTGCCGATCAGCATGCGCGCCACCTTCGTCGCCAGCCGCCCCAGCGCCTGATTGCTTGCATCCACTACAAACCAGCTCGCGCCCTCTTTCAACGCCCTGGCTTCTTCGCCCTTCGCTACGTACGTCCTCATCGCGCTCAGTCACACCTTTCCCGGTAGAGACAAACATTGATTCTAGAGCATGGTCACGTATTTTTCAACCGAAAACCGCGGGCGGCCTCGCGCGGCCCCGAATACCGCTCTTTACTCATCGAAACCCGCCGGCCCTGGGCAGCTCCCGGGAAGGCCGCCATCCTGCGCCACCGGAGAACGAGGGGGCAGTTCGGCTTTGGCGATTGGGAAACGGCCGCCCATTCTCCGGTCTATATGAGGAACTGTTTTCCGCTACAATACAATCACCGGAGGAGATGTGATTCATCGCAACCTGTTTCACAACAACAAATTGCTGGCGGTCGAAAAAGACCGGCTCTCCCCCGGACAGGGCGGGGTGCTCTGCGGCTGGGGCATCTTCACAACCCTGCGCATTGTGCGCGGGGAAGCGTTTGCCTATGAGCGCCACTGGAGACGCCTCGAAAAAGATGCGGCAATCATCCACTTGCCCATGCCCTATGCAGCCACCAAGGTGCGCCTGCACCTGCAGGAAGTGATTCGCGCCAACAAGGTCATCGAAGGGTGCGCGCGCATTTATCTGATTCATAACAAGGTTGGATGCTGGCAGAGCGAAGAACCCCAGCCGGAAGCGGACCTGATCATTTGCAGCGCAGACCTGCCCAGCTTCAGAGAACCCCTGCGCCTGGATTTGCGCGAACACGGGCGGCATGCCGCCGCGGCGCTGGCCGGAGTCAAGACCATCTCCTGGCTGAACAACGTGTGGAGTTCCACCGAAGCGCAGCGCCAGGGCTTCGACGAAGTGGTGCTGCTCAATGAGCGCGGGGAAGTTGCCGAATGCACGGCGGCGAATATTTTCGCGGTCAAAAACGGCAAAGTGTTCACGCCGCCGCTGAGTTCCGGCTGCCTTGAGGGAGTCACGCGGGCCATTCTGTTCGAGATCGCCGGGGACGCCGGGATTCCCGTGATCGAACAGACCCTGCTGCACGATGATCTATACAGGGCCGACGAGGTTTTCGTGTCCTCGACGAATCGCAACGTTCTGGGGGTGGGCGAGATCGCCGGACACAAAATCGCCTCCGTCCCGGGGCCCATCACCTTCCGGGTGCGGGAAATCTTCGACGCCTACGTAAGCCAATATGTGAACCGCCGGCTGGCCTCCACGGCGCGCTAGGGCGGCCCGGCCGCGGCAGCAGGCTGGCGCCAGAGCCGGGATTGCCTATCCCGCAAAAACAGTACGTTCGTAACAACTGTGGACAACTTTGTTCCGCGCGAAACCCAAAGGTTGCCTTGCTTTTGCGAGGCTCGTGCTAGAATCCCCGGTCAGGCATAGACCATGGCAGACACGCTCATTCTTCCCGATGCGGTGCTCGAGGTCGTCTCTCCGGACCGCAAGCGCCGTTTTGTGCGCATCACCCAGAGTCCCTTCCTGATCGGGCGAGGCGAGGAAACCGGCAATCATCTCAACCTCACCGACCGGCGCATCTCCCGGCAATGCGCGGCCATCGTCTTCGAGGGCGGGAAATTCTATCTGGAAGACCGCGGGCAGCGGCGCGGGCTGTTTGTGAACGGGGAGAAGGCGGAAAACCCCGCGCTCTCCGCCGGAGATTCGATCACCTTCGGACTGGAAGATTCCTACGAAATTATTTTTCGGACCTCGGCGGCCGAGGAAGAGCTGCCCAATCTGCTGACGCGCATCGGCGGAATGACCATGAGCGGGACCGGGTCCTCGGCCTCTATCGGGGGCGGCCTGGGCAAACTCAACCTCCTTCTGGAAGCGACCACGCTGCTGCACTCGCAACTGCCGCTGGATTCCGTGCTGGGAACCATGCTGGACCACGCCGTAGCGGTGACCGACGCGGATCGCGGGCTGCTGCTGGTGCCCAACGAAGGAGATCCCGGCGGAATGCTGAACGTGCAGCTGGCCCGGAAGCGCGGCGCGACGCGGCTCTCCCCGGAGAGCATCACCCCCAGCCAGACGGCGGTGCGCCAGGCCATCGAGAAGCACGGCGCCATCGTGACCGAGGATCTGGCCCAGGCCGGCGTGGACCTGCAGGCCGCGCAGAGCATCGTGGCCCAGCGGCTGCGCTCCATTGTGGTCCTTCCGCTCTACGCCGCCAGCCGCGCCAACACCCTGGAATCGGCCATCGAGCCGCGGCACAGCACTTTCCTGGGCGTCCTCTATCTCGACAGCACCCGCCCCGCGGCCTTTTCCAAGCTGGACCGCCAGATCCTTGACGCCCTGGCCGTGGAAGCCGCCAGCATTCTGGATAACGCCCGCCTGGTGGAGCGCGAACGCGAGCGGCAGCGCATGGAGCAGGAGATCGGCATCGCGCGAGACATTCAGCAGGCTTTGCTCCCGCATGGACTAAGAGACTATCCGCACCTGGCCGTTTCGGGCATCAATTTCCCGTGCCTCGCCGTGGGCGGCGACTACTTCGATGTGTTTCCCATCGGCGAGGAGCAGACCGCCTTCCTGCTCGCGGACGTCAGCGGCAAGGGACTGGGCGCGGCTCTGGTGACCACCATGTTGCAAGGAGCCCTGACAGGGATGACCCTGGGTGCGAACCCGGCGCTGGTGGTCAACCGCATCAGCGACTTCCTGTGCGAGCATTCCGAAGTGGGACGTTACGCCACCATGTTTTTCGGGATTCTGAACCGCAACGGCGAACTCGAATACATCAACGCGGGGCATCCTTCCCCGGTCCTCCTGCGCGGGGGGATGGCCGAGGCGCCCTTCACCGAGGGATCATTTCCGGTAGGCCTGGTTCCCGGAGCGGAATATGCCTGCTCGAAGATCAAGCTGGAGCCCAACGACACCCTGGTGCTCTTCAGCGACGGCGTGACCGAAGCCATGGACCCCGAAGAAGCCATGTACGGCACCGAGCGCCTGCTGGAGATGCTCAACGGGCAGCAAGAGAGCCCGCTGGCGGACCTGCAAAAGAACATTCTCGAGTCGGTGGAGAACTTCACGCGCGTGGAGACCTTCGGCTCGCCCTTCATGGGCTGGATC
>JAIQGC010000085.1 GCA_020072805.1 Terriglobia bacterium | reverse complement strand
GAAACGAAACCAAAATATTATCTGACCACGCCGATCTACTACGTGAACGCCCGGCCGCACCTGGGACACACTTACACGACGCTGGCGGCGGACGTCATCGCGCGCTACAAGCAGATGCGCGGGTACGACGTGACCCTGCTGAGCGGCACGGACGAACACGGGCAGAAAGTCGAGCGCTCGGCCCGGAAGGAAGGCATCTCCCCGATTGATTTCGTGGACCGCGTGGCCGGCGAGTACTACGCGCTATGGAAGGAACTCGGCTTCCGCGTGGACCGCTTCATCCGCACCACGGAGACGCGCCACGCGCACTCCGTGCAGCATCTCTTCAAGGAAATCCAGAAAAACGATTTCATCTACAAGGGGCATTACGAGGGCAATTACTGCGTCCACGACGAGCTGTACGTGGAGGACTCGACGCCCGGCGCGCTCTGCCCGGATTGCCAGCGCCCCACGGAGATGGTCAAGGAAGAAAATTATTACTTCAAGCTCTCCGCGTTCGAAAAGCCCCTGCTGAACTATTACCGCGAGCATCCCGAATTCATCGAGCCGGAATCGCGGCGCAACGAAGTCATCTCCTTCGTCAGCGGCGGCTTGCGCGACCTTTCCATCAGCCGCACCACGCTCAAATGGGGCATTCCCTGGCCCGGCGACGAAAAGCACGTCTTCTACGTCTGGTCGGACGCGCTGACCAACTACATCACCGCGGCGGGCTATCCGCAGAAAAAGGACGAGTTCAACCGCCTGTGGCCCGCGGACCTGCACCTGGTGGGCAAGGAGATCATCCGCTTCCACGCGGTGTACTGGCCCGCGTTTCTGATGGCTGCCGGCCTGCCCCTGCCGAAGAAAATCTTCGCCCACGGCCATTTGCTCTTTCAGGAAGAAAAAATGTCCAAGTCGCGCGGCAATATCCAGTCGGCGCAGCCCATCGCGCGCGTCCTGGGCGTTGACGCCCTGCGCCATTTCCTGATGCGCGAGGTGGTTTTTGGCCAGGACGGCAATTTCAGCCGGGAATCCCTGATCGCCCGCTACAACAGCGACTTGGCCAACGGCCTCGGCAATCTGGCCAGCCGCACCGCGGCCATGATCGGTAAAAATTGCAACGGCTGCGTGCCCAAGCCCGGCGAAGAGCTGGACGGCGAGAAGTCGCTGGCGGCGGCGGCGCGCGCGGCCATCGCCGAAGCCCAGAAGCAGTACGACGCCTTCAATTTTTCCCGCGCGCTGGAAGCCATCTGGGCGCTGATCGCCGCGGCGGACAAGTATCTGACCATCGAGCAGCCCTGGGCACGCGGCGATTCTCCCGCGGACCGCGAACGCCGCGACACCGCGCTGTGGCATGCGGCCGAGGTGCTCCGCGTGGTCAGCCTGCTGGCTCATCCGGTTCTCCCGGAGAGCACCGCCAAAATTTGGACGCTGCTGGGGCAGACCGGCGGTATCGGATCACAGGATTTGGACGCGCTGCGCTGGGGGCAATTGCAGCCCGGCACGCGTCTGGGTAAATCGGAGGCGCTCTTCCCGCGCGTCGAAAAAGCGGAAGCCATGGAAAGGATCGAAGCAATGGAAAATGAACTGCAGAAACCGGCGGCAGTGCCGGCGGCGGCCACGCCCGCTCCAGCGGCGGCGGCACCGGCAGCGGCGGCGGGCGCGGAGAAGATCGCCATCGAGGATTTCGCCAAGGTGGAAATGCGCGTTGGCCTGGTGAAGACCGCCGAGCGCATCCCCGGCGCGGACAAACTGCTCAAGCTGACCGTGGACATCGGTACGGAGGTGCGCCAGATCTGCGCCGGCATCGCCCAGTTCTACGAGCCGGAAGCGCTGGTGGGCCGCAAGGTCGTGGTTGTCGTGAATTTGGCTCCGCGCAAACTCCGCGGCGTCGAATCGAACGGCATGATCGTGGCCGCTTCGGTGGGCCCCGAAGGCCGCCCGGTGCTCGCGGGATTCCATGAAGAGGTGGAAGTCGGAGCGCGCCTGAAATAGGCCGCGCTCGCGCCGCCGCAGGATTTTCAATGGAACAGCCCCTGGAACTGATCGACTCGCACGCGCACATTGATTTCCCGCAGTTCGAAGAGGACCGCGCGGCCATGCTGGAGCGCGCCCGCACCGCGGGCGTCTCCACGCTGCTGGCCGTGGGCACCGGGCCGGGCCCGGAAAAACTCGACGCGGCCATCCCCTATGCCGAAGCGCACGATTGGATCTACACCAGCGTGGGCATTCACCCGCACGAGGCCAAGGACGTCACCGCGCAGCATCTGGATCAACTGGCCGCGCTCGCTCGTCATCCCAAAGTTGTCGCCTGGGGCGAGATCGGCCTCGACTATCACTACGACCATTCCCCGCGCGAGATTCAGCGCCGCGTCTTCAGCCAGCAGATGGAGCTGGCTCGCGCCGCCCGGCTGCCCATCATCATCCATTGCCGCGAAGCCTGGTCCGACTGCCTCGACGCGCTCGAAGCGGAGTGGGGCGCCTCCGGCCTGGGCGGAATTCTCCACTGCTTCGGGGGAACGCCCGAGGAAGCCCGCCGCGGCCTGGACCTGGGTTTCTTCCTGTCCTTCGCCGGCAACGTGACCTATCCCAAGGCGCAGAACCTCCGCGACGCCGCCAAAGCCGCTCCGCTCGACCGCCTGCTCATCGAGACGGACGCGCCCTATCTGGCGCCCGTCCCGCACCGGGGCAGGCGCAACGAGCCGGCTTACGTGGTCGAGGTAGCGCGCACGGTTGCGAGTGTGAGAAACTTACCAGTTGAAGTCGTTGCCGCGGCTACGGCGCAAAATTTCCGCCGGCTTTTCCGGTTGGAGAAAATAACGGCGGCGCGCCCAGCCGGCGACTGAAGAAGATCGGAGTAAGAGAACGAGGTGAAAGCCATCAGGCTGCTTGCGGCAAAAGAGATTTTCGATCTCGTGCGGGACGACTTGGCGCTGGTGGAGCAGGAGCTTGCCCGCGAGAGCGCCACGGCCTTCGCCCCGGTTTCCGAGATCAGCGGCTACCTGCTGGGCGGCGGCGGCAAACGCCTGCGCCCGGCGCTGATGCTGCTGGCGGCGGGCTATACAGGCTACCGCGGGCGCGGCACGATCCGCCTGGCTGCGGTCGTGGAAATGATCCACACGGCCACGCTAGTGCACGACGACGTGATTGACGGCGCGGACACCCGCCGCGGCCGCCCCTCCGCCAATGCCAAGTGGGGCAATCACCGCAGCGTCCTTGCCGGGGACTGGCTCTACATGCAGGCCTTCCAGATGGCCCTGGGCGAGCGCAATTTCCGCATCCTGGATATTCTGATTGACCTCACGCAAAAAATGGTCGAAGGCGAACTTCTGCAACTGGCTCGCATCGGCCACAGCAACGTCACCGAGAAGGATGCCCTGGAAATGGCCGCCTACAAGACCGCCTGCCTCTTCAGCGGCTGCGCGCGTTTGGGCGCCGTCCTGGGCGGCGTGAGCGAAGCCGAGGAGCAGCGCCTCGCGGAATACGGCCACTGCTCGGGAATGGCCTTTCAACTCGTGGATGACCTGCTGGACTTCACCGCTTCGGCCGAGCAGTTGGGCAAGCCCGTCCTGAGCGATTTGAAGGAAGGAAAAGTCACCTTGCCGCTGATCTACGCCATGGAAAACGGCAATCGCGATGCGCGCGAACTGGTGGAAAAGGTTCTCCTCGAAAAAGAGTTTCTCAGCGTTCGCCCGGAAACAATTGTCGCCCTGGTGCGCGATTCCGGCGCCCTCGACCGCGCCCGCAAGCTCGCTCATGACTATGCCCGGCGCGCCAAGGACTGCCTGAACGGCAACGACACCGAGCACGGCCGCGCCCTGCGCACCGTTCCGGACTTTATCCTCGAACGCGAGAATTAGGGAGAGCCCGCGGGGCCCCATGCTCCCCTTCAAATTGGTCTATCATTCCCGCTACGACCTCAACCTTGGCGCGCACGTTTTCCCCTCGCAAAAATTCCGCCTGATCGCCGAAGTCCTCCTCCGCGAAAACCTCGCCGACTCGGAGGATTTTCTCTCTCCCCAGCCCGCCGCCGATGCGGACGTCCTACGTGCGCACACCGCCGACTGGGTGGAGAGGCTGCGAGATGGCTCGCTGACCCGCTCCGAGGAGATGCGCCTGGAGATTCCCTATTCGCCCGAAATGGTGGAGGCCGCCTGGCTCGCCGCCGGCGGCTCCATCCTCGGCGGGGAACGCGCCCTGGCTGATGGCTTCTGCGCAAATCTTTCCGGCGGCTTTCACCACGCCTATCCCGGCCACGGCGAGGGCTTCTGCGCCATCCATGACGTCGCCGTGGCCATCCGCAAGCTGCAAGCGGACGGGCGCATCCGCAAGGCCATGGTCGTGGACACCGACGTGCACCACGGCAACGGCACGGCCGCCATCTTCACTGATGACCCCACCGTTTTCACCCTCTCCATTCACCAGCTCAATAACTATCCCGCGCACAAACCGCCCTCCAGTCTCGACCTGCACCTGCCGGACGGAACGGGCGACGACGAATATCTCGCGGCGCTCGCTCCCGCCGTCCGCAAATCCCTCGACGCCTTCCGCCCGGAGATGGTTTTCTACGTTGGGGGCGCCGATCCTTATTGTGAGGACCAACTGGGCGGCCTCGCTCTCAGCATGGAAGGATTGCGTGAGCGCGACCGCATGGTCTTCGAGGAGGCGCGGAAGAGGGGAGTTCCGGTGGCGACGACCCTCGCGGGCGGCTATGCGCGCCGCGTCGAGGATACCGTGCGCATCCACATCAACACGATTCTCGCGGCGCGCGAAGTAGCCGCCGCATTTCCCACTGGCGCCGCGGCAGGGAATTAGCCCGCATTTCTCACATGGCTCACGCGGTAGGGGCGGCGCTTGCCTGCCCCGGACAGCAGTCGGGGCTCCGTCCGCTTCGCCATCAGCACGATGGCCTGTTCAGTAGTAAGTCCCGCAATGCGGTCTTCATCTCCCGCCGGAAAATCTCTCCAAACTTCTGTAGCCGCCCTCTTCAGAGGGCGGGCTTTTCACCCCGCCCGCACAGACTTACTCCTCCGCATGAGAAATGCTGGTTAACCATGCCGGATTTGGAGCCATAAGCAAAAAAAAGCCGGGACGGGGCTTGCAAACCCCCTCCCGGCAGCCGATTTTCGTCGTGGAAAATTCAGCCTAGAACATGTTCCAGAGGAACTGGTTGTATACCTCGTGGTGGTACTGCACTTCGGGCGCCTTCACAAATGTCCCCAGTTGGCGCGGGCAGCGGTCCGCCGAAGCCTGCTTCAGGTCCGCGTAACGTCCCTTCACGTCCGCTCCCAGCAGCTTGGTGGTCCAAGCGGAGTTGCGGAAGTTTTCCAGGGCCGTGTACACGTTGTCGGGCAGGTAGCGTTCCGCCTGGCGCAGATTCTTGATTCTGGCGGTTTCCCCCTCCAGGCCGGCCTTGAAGATGGAATACATCACCAGGTAGGGGTTGGCGTCCGGTCCCACTGAGCGCACTTCCACGCGCGCGCTCTTTTCATTTCCGATCGGGATGCGCACCATCGAACCGCGGTCCACCGCCGAGGCCTTGATCTGATTGGGCGCCTCGAAGTGCGGGTCCAGCCGCCGGTAGGCGTTCACGCTGGCGTTGAGCAGCAGGCAGATGTCGTTGGCATGCGTGAGCACGCGGTCCACCAGCGACCACGCCATCTTACTCAGCTTTTCCTCCCCCTTGGGATCCCAAAACAGATTCTTTCCGTTGCGGTCGCTGACCGAAATGTTCGTGTGCATCCCGTTGCCGTTTACGCCCACTACCGGCTTGGGCAGGAAGCTGGCCGTCAGCCCCATGCGCGTGGCCACCTGCCGGCAGATCAGCTTGTAGAGCTGAATCTGGTCAGCCGCGGCCACCTCTTCGCCGTAACCGTAGTTGATCTCGAACTGCGACGGCGCCACTTCCGGGTGGTCCTTCTCGTTCTGGAAGCCCATGGAGCGCTGCACTTCGGCGCAGGTGTCGATAAAAGTGCGCAACGGATCGCCCGGCAGCGAATGATAGTATCCGCCCGTGTTCACGTATTCGAACTTCCCGGTCTCGTGGTACGTGCGCTCCGCGTTTTCACCCTTGAAGAGAAAGCCTTCGATCTCGTTGGCCGCGTTCAGCGTGTACCCTTCTTTCTTGTACAGGTCGTTTGCGTATCCCTTCAGCGCCCCGCGGATATCCGCCGAGTACGGCGAGCCGTCCTTGTCGATCACTTCGCCGAAGACCAGCACCTTGCCCGAGCCGAACACGTCCGCCGGCGCCCAGTAAAACGCCGACCAGTCCATGGCCAGCCGCAGGTCGCTCTCCCGCTGCGCCGTGAAGCCGCGAATCGACGACCCGTCAAATGTCAGGTTGTCCCAGCTCTTCACCAGGAATTTCTTGTCGTAGTCCAGCATGTGCAGCCGGCCTTCCAGGTCGCTGAAGAGCACCGTCACCGCCTTGATGCGCTTCTCGTCGGTCAGATACTTCAGCCGTTCTTCCTGGATCTTGTGCTCGGCAACGCGCTTGCGTCGCTGCTCCTTGGCCTTCAGGTTCATCTCCTCGAGTTCGTCGTAGGGAATGGCCAGGAAATTACGCAGTTCGTTCGTCATGGTTCTCCTCGATGGGAAGGGTGTAGAAATTCGGCGATGCGCCACAGGAAGAGCAAAAATGTATCATCGGAAAGTGAGAGTACCCCCGGAATGGCGCTCCGGTCAAATCGAAAAAGTTGATTGCAGAAATGCAGACGAAAGAATGCCGGAATCCGCGCCGGGCAATTCGCCGCCGCCGGCCTTGCCCCGGGCTCGCCGCCGTCGTACCATCGGGCGCGCTCATTGTCCCCGCCGGCAGTCCCGTGGCGGCCCCTGCGAGGTGTCTCGGTGCCATTCGCCAGAAAATGGATACTCGCCGCGCTCGCCGCGGTCCTCTTCGCCGGCCTGGCTTGGCGTCCCGCTTCTGCCCGCCAGGACGCGCAAAAGCCGCGCAATCCCCTGGCGGGCAATCCCCGCGCCATCCGTGACGGCCAGTCCACCTTCCGCGTCAACTGCTCCTACTGCCACGGCTTGGACGCCGCCGGCGGCTTTCGCGCCCCCAGCCTGGCCACCGGCCGCTTCGTCCATGGCGATTCCGACGACGCCCTCTTTAACAACATTCTCCACGGCATCCCTGGCACGCAGATGCCCGCCAACGACCTCTCTGACGCTGAAACCTGGGAGTTGATCGCCTACCTGCGCAGCCTCGCCCCTCCCGCCGCTCCCGCTGCTTCCGGCAACGCCGCCGCGGGCCGCGGCTATTTCTTCGGCGAAGGTTTTTGCGCCAAATGCCACATGGTTCGCGGCCAAGGGGGCCGCTTCGGCCCCGAACTCTCCCGCATAGGCGCCACGCGCTCGCGCGAGTCCCTCGTCGAATCCCTGCGCGAACCCGGCAAGGTCATTGCCGAGCGCTCTTTGCCCGTGGATTTCGGCATGACCGCCGTGCTCTATGAAGTTGTCCAGGTGACCACCGCGGACGGCCAGGAAGTTTCCGGCGTGCCGCTCAACGAGGACAATTTTTCTCTCCAGCTCATGGGCTTCGACGGAAAACTCCATCTCTGGCTGAAGAAAGACCTGAAGAAGCCACTTGCAAGTGTCTTCCGCTTTCACGGTTCGAAGCTAATTCTGGTCGGGTTGGTTCTTGCCCTTCTGCTCCAAGCGGTGTGGTATGGCATCGCTCTGGGGCTGGGTTCCAAATTGGAGTTTTTCTCTTTTCCGAGTTTGCGAGGGTACGAGCTGTATGGCTATTATTCGCTGCCACTGGCTTTTGCTATGTACGCTGTTTTTGCCACATTCGGTGCCTTCGCCGAAGAAGTCGCCTACAAAGGATACGTCCAAACGCGCATCTCAGCCAGATATGGCATGGCTGCAGGCATTTTGACTTCGACAGTGTTTTTCTCGTTGCAGCACATCCACATTTTCCAAGCGCCGTGGATTGCTGGGTTCTTCCAAGGGCAGTTCATAAATGTCATGGCGGGCGGCATCTGCGGCGACAGTCGCGACCTATGTTATCCTAATTTTGGTGCTTCGTTTTCTGCCCAATAGTACATTCACTTACAGATACAATTAAAAATCGAACAGAGACAATATCACATGTGAAAGAGCAATGAAACTGAACCGAGCAATAATTGCGCTGACGCTGGCTTTTGTTTTGGCTTTTTCATTCGCGGCTCTCCTTCAGAAACAAAAAGAATTCGACGCAGCCTCCAAAACAAACGCGCTAACTCTTTTCACAACGCAGTACAGCACGCTAACTTTCCCGTCTGCCATCAACCTTGCAGTGCCACTGGCTGAGAAACCACCTCTCCCAGACAACTTGACACGAAATGCAATCTTAGATTTCGTCAGCGCCAACCCCGGTGTTCAGTTTAGGGCGATATGCAGCGGGCTCGGCTTATCCGTGGGCGTGGTCCAGTTTCACCTTGCAGTCTTGCAGAAAGCAGGTTTCGTCAGCTACATCCGCAAGGGCAAGTTCAAGCGGTTCTTCGCGGCAGGCAAATTCACGCGGAAGCAGATGGAAACCATCGCCACGCTTAGACTAAGCACCGTCAAAAACATTCTGAAGGCACTGTTGGAAGGGAAGCGATTGTCCCACCACGAGTTGTCCGCGCGGGTCAGCATTTCCTCTCAGGGCTTAACATGGCAGATGAGTCGCCTGCGAGAAACAGGACTCATCCAAGAAACAAAAAACGGCTTAAACGTAGCCTACACGCTTGAGAACGCCTGCGTTCCGTTGGTTACAGAAACCATCGCTCTTCTGGAAAAACAATAATTCTGCGAAAGCCCCCATGCGGGAGAAGACATCGTTCAGTCTGCGCTTCAAGTGTCTTCATAAGAGGCGTATAAGCTCCGTGGACTGTTGGTCTGCAGTGACGTAAATCAAGCCACAGGCGGTAGCCACCAAGTACATTCGCTGCCAATTCTAGACGAATTGCGCCTTTTCAAGACGAAAAAAGACGCGGGAAAAACCCGT